>JAFGNB010000053.1 GCA_016927235.1 Chitinispirillaceae bacterium | reverse complement strand
GGCGATCCGCTGATTGAAGAGCAGCGCAGCGTCAATCAAATGGTCGCCGCCGGCAAAATCGAGGATGCGCTGGCCTTGGTGCAGAGCAACCTTCGCTCCTCCTCGAACGAACGCGACAATTTCCGCCGTACGATCCTCATTGGAACGCTCCTGCTCAAGGCGAAGCAACCCGATATCGCCATGTCGGTGCTCGAGTCGCTCGACCAGAAGATCGACCGGTACAGCCTTGATAAATGGGATCCCGACATCGCGGTCGAGGCCTGGGCGGCGCTTGCCGCGGCTTACAAGGTCGGCAAGGCCCAGAAGCCGCAGAACCTCCAGGCGGCGATCCAGGAAAAACAGAATGCGATACTGAGTAAAATCAGTCATATAGATCCGGGAAGGGCTTTTACACTGAACAAATAGCTTAACCATTTTCAGAAAGGCGGTCGTGTTATGGCTGGAAGTTTCCAAAATGAAATACCTGCTGCACGAATCAATCTCAAACTCGATGTCGGCAAAGGTGATGCGAAAAAGAAGATGGAATTGCCGCTCAAGATGCTGGTGCTCGGAGACTTTTCCCTTAAAAACAAAGGTGAGAGGCTGGCCGAACGGGAGAAGATCAGCATCAACAAGAACAATTTCGAACAGGTGATGGAGAGCCTCGACCTCAACCTCAAGTACAACGTCGAAAACAAGCTGACCGGCGAGGGTGAACTGGGCGTCAATATGGACATTAAAAATCTCGATTCCTTCAAACCGGAAAATGTCGCCAAGAACGTTCCCGAGCTGAGCCGACTGCTCGCCGCCCGTAATCTGCTGAAGGACCTCAAGTCGAATCTGCTGGACAACCGTCAGTTCAGGCAGCGTCTCGAAGAGATCGTCAAGAATCCCGACGCGGTAAAATCGCTGCAGGAAGAGCTGTCGAAAATCGTGCCGAAGGAAAAACCGGCCGAAGAAGCCAAGGGAAAAGAGTAACCTGTTACTATGTATGCAACTGAACTGAAAATTATCATTCATAAGGAGTAGTGCTATGCCCGCAAAGCAAGAACAGAAAGCGGCCGCCGGAGCTGCCGAGGCTCAGGGCCTCGAATACATCTATCAGACGATGGATCTCACCGTTCCCGACCGTGAAGTCGATATCGCAGGTTTCAAAAATGCCGAAGCTTTAGCGGAAAGCAAGGCAAACGAGCGTATCGGCGCAGCGCTTGCCTTCTTTGTTGAAAGTCTGATGCAGTCTTCGCAGAGCATCGACCGGATCGACAAGGCGGTTCTTGACAACCAGATCGCCGAGATCGACCACACGATTTCCGCGCAGCTGGACGAAGTGATGCATCACCCGACCTTCCAGAAAATGGAGGCCGCCTGGAGAAGCCTGAAGTTTCTTGTCGATCGTACCGATTTCAGAAAAAATATAAAAATCGACATTCTCGATGTCTCGAAGGAGGACCTTTCCGGGGATTTCGAGGACGCTCCCGAAACGATCCAGTCGGGGCTTTACAAACATGTATATACCGACGAATACGATACCCCCGGCGGCGAACCGTACGCGGCGATGGTTTCGAACTACGAATTTACCTCAATGGCGCCCGATGTCGCTCTTATGAAAGAAGTCTCGCGGGTCGCATCGAGCTGCCACTGCCCGTTTATCGGCGGCGTTTCCGCTCAATTTTTCAATAAAGAGGATATCCGCGACCTTCCGAAAATCGAAGATCTCCATAATTATATGGAACGGAGCGAGTTTCTGCGCTGGAATGCTTTCCGGCAAACCGAGGACGCGCGGTATGTGGGCCTTACGCTGCCCCGCTTCATGCTTCGTTTACCCTACGGTCCCGATACGCAGCCGGTAAAAGAGTTCAACTACACCGAAAACGTCACCGGTGACGACCATAACAAATATTTATGGGGGAACGCATCGTTTACTTTTGCGACTAATATGGTCCGCTCCTTTATCGACAACGGATGGTGCGTCCAGATTCGGGGACCTGAAGCCGGCGGAAAGGTGGAGGACCTTCCGATCCATCTGTTCGATGTCGGCAAGGGAAAGCAGATGAAGATACCCACCGAGATCCTCATTCCCGAAACCCGCGAGTTCGAGTTCGCGCAGGAAGGGTTCATCCCGCTCTCCTTCTATAAAAACCGCGATTACGCCTGTTTCTTCTCCGCCAATTCCTCGCAGAAACCTCAGGAATACGATGATCCGGCGGTGACGGCCAACATGCGTATCAATTCCCGGCTTCCCTATATTTTCCTGATTTCCCGGATCGCCCATTACCTAAAAGTGATCCAGCGGGAAAATATCGGTTCAACCAAGAGCAAGACCGTGCTTCAGGATGAGCTCAATACCTGGATTACCGGGCTTGTGACGGAAATGAACGATCCCGGACCGGAACTGATAGCGACCCATCCTTTAAAGGCCGCCGAAGTTTCCGTCGATGAGATTCTCGACAATCCGGGATTCTTCCAGGTGGGTTTGTCGGTCATGCCGCACTTCCAGATCGAAGGGATCGATATCAATCTGTCGCTGGTTTCCCAGATGCCGAAGGGAAAATAGGCGAAAAAAAAACAAAAAAATTTTAAAAAAAATGCGGAATGTGACGGCCGTCACATCCCGCGTTTAAACGAAAATCTATATTTTGACTACAATTGAAACTTAGTTCCATTCTTCACTGAAAGGAGTTTTGTATGCCAATACCAGCCTATATGTGGCTCAAAGACGACACCGGAGCGGAGGTGAAAGGATCGGTGGACGTCGCCGGACGCGAAGGAAGCGTTGAAGTCATCGCCTTCGATCACCAGGTGCGGATCCCGACCGATCCGGATACCGGCAGACTGACCGGTACCCGGAAACATGAGGCGATTACCATCGTCAAAGCGTTCGATGCGTCATCACCCTACCTCTACAAGGCGGTGTGTGAAGGTCAGACGTTTACGGAGGTTGAAATCAAATGGTTCCGTATCGACGATACCGGTACCGAAACCGAGTATTTCAACCACAAGCTCGAAGGGGTAAAGGTCTGTTCGGTCAAGCCGATCATGTATAACGTGAAAGACCCTTCAAAAGAGCGCTATGAGCATCTCGAAGAGGTCCAGATGCGGTATCAGAAGATCGTATGGACGTATACCGATGGAAATCTGCAGGCATCCGACGCCTGGAAAGAGGGCAGGTAACCGTGCAGTAGCAACCGGTTGCTTTCTCCGCAGAGCACTTAATGCGCTTCATTGCACCTTCAATGAAGCGCTTCTTATTTTCTGAAGCGATGATGTCGTCCGAATCCGTAACACCCTCCCGTGCCATAGTGGCGCTGATACGCTGTCCCACCTACGAACGGACTACGGTTGATCGTGCAATGCGGCGCGGCATTGAGCTTCTTGGAGGATGCGGAACTTTTGCCCGGCCCGGAGAACGGATTCTCTTCAAACCGAATGTGCTTTGGGGAACCGACCCGGCACGGTGCATCGTCACCCATCCGGAAGTGTTGCGCGCCGCTGTGGCGGCATTTATCAGTACCGGGAGCGTCATGCAGTACGGGGACTCTCCTGCTGGCCTTCCCGGGGCGACCCGCGGCATACGCAGATGCGGCTATCAGCGGACACTCCAGTCAATGCCGGCAGCGGCGGTTTCATTCGACAAGGGTGCGGAGGTCGATTTCGCGAACGGCAGTGCCGGCAGACGGCTGCGGATCGCCCGCGCGGCGCTCGCTGCCGACGGCATCGTCAATCTTCCCAAACTTAAGACCCACGGCCTATTCCGGATGACCGGCGCTATAAAAAACCTCTTCGGCTGCGTTCCGGGAATGACCAAAGGTCAATATCATGCCCGGTTTCCCGATGTGTACGATTTCGCGGCGCTGCTCGCCGATATCGCCGCATTTCTAAGCCCGCGGCTCCATATCATGGATGCGGTCGAAGCGATGGAGGGCAACGGACCGCAAAGCGGCACGCCGAAAAGACTGGGAGCGCTGCTGCTGTCGACCGACCCGGTCGCGCTCGATACGGTGGCGTGCCGGATGATCAATCTCGATCCCGACTGCGTGCCGACCATTGCCGCAGCGGAGCGCCGCGGCCTGGGAACCGCGGCGTTTGATGCGATCGATTGCTTCGGCGACACTCTTGACGCTCTCATCGACCGCACCTTTCAAGCGGTCAGATCCCCCCCCTCCCGATTGCCCCAGAACGGAGTATTGGGCGGCATCAGACGGCTTTTTCTCCCCCGGCCGGTTATCCGGCGTAGCCAATGTACGCGGTGCGGTCGCTGTGTTTCAGCGTGCCCGGTGAAACCGCAGGCGCTGCGGCAACCGGATCGGGAGCGCATACCCGTCTATAATTACGCCCGCTGCATCAGATGCTACTGCTGTCAGGAGGTCTGCCCGTCAAAAGCCATCGTGATACGCCGAACGATCGCGGGGCTATTACTGCCGTTTATGTCGTATATCTCTCTGCTGGTCGCCAGAAGAAACAGCCGCCTTCGCCCCGGCCCTGAATAAGTATGGAACCCCTGCCGCGATTTCCGGGATATCCGCGAAAAAACGACGCACTCTTCATGTACGGTTCGCTTCGGCCGAAACCGTTCGTGTTCGCGTATGAACAATCTGCCGTCGAGATCGTCTGCGGCCCCTCGTGCAGACCGGCCGATGAGATTTTTCTAGATAGATGTGAGCGGAACGGCGTTCCCGTCGTGAAGCGAAGAAACGGGGGGGGAACAGTAGTATTGGGACCGGGGATGGTGATCACGGTCATCGTCGGAGAGCGCTACGGCGCAGCGGCAGCCGCCTGCTTCACTGCAATCCACGACGCCATGATCGCGCTGCTGCGCGATGCCGGGGTCGGCAACGTCGTCCGAAACGGGATCAGCGACTTATCGATAAATGATCGTAAAATCCTCGGAAGCTCGCTCTATCTCGGAACACACCCCCCGTTCTATTACTATCAGTCGAGCCTGCTCGTTGCGCCCGACCTCTCTTTGTTTGAACAATATCTTTCTCATCCTCCCCGTGAACCCGCCTACCGCCGACACCGATCGCACCGGGATTTTTGTACATCACTGGCGGATGAGGGATGTCCGGTTCCGCCGGATCTCGTCAGGGACCTGTTCGCAACACGTCTGGCAAAGCTGCTGCTAAGGGCGGGGACCGAAGGCTGAAGAAGACGGAAAGTATATTTATACCGGTTCGGCGGCTCGTTTTCATGTGTCGGGAATAGTGTTGCCTGCGACGATTCTTCGTACCGGCATCAACCGTTGTATACTGCCCTACCGGAGGTATCCTCTCGAGGTGCACCCTATAGCCGCCGCATTATGGTGTGAGGGATATCCGGTCGCCATAGCGGATATGGGGATACGAACCTTGAGCGTCTTCCCCGCAAAGAGCATTCATGGACCGGTGGTGGAGTTTCCTGCTCAATCAGAAGATATGATCGATGAATATCGTACTAGTACAGCCGCGCGGATTTTCATGGACGCCGCAGCAGCGGGTTGAAAAAGTCGCCTGCGTCATGCCGCCGGTAGGACTTGCTTCGATCGCCGCAGTGCTTCGACGGGCGGGGCATCGGGTTTCTATTATCGACGGCGCACTCAATTCGTCGTTGACCAACGACCTGCTTGCCGACCGTATCCTCGCGCACCGTCCCGCCATGGTGGGATTTACCGCCACCACCAGCGCCTTTCCCGATGCGTATCGTCTATGCCGCCTGGTGAAAGAGCGCAGCGACGACGTTACGACGGTATTCGGCGGAGTGCATGCCTCGTGGGGAAAGGGTGAGCTGCTCGTCGATTATCCCGCCATCGACGTCGTCGTGGCCGGAGAAGGCGAAACGGTGACGCGCCTGCTCGCGGAGGGCGACCGGACGAGCGATCGCTGCTTCTTCCGCAACGGCGGCGCACCTGCAGGCGGCACGCGGGAAACACCTCTTGTCAACATCGACGACCTTCCCTTTCCGGCGTACGACCTGCTCGATGGGTTCCCGAAGCGCTACCTGTCGCCGCTTTTCAGCTATCCCCGCGCACCCTGTGCCACCGTCATTTCTTCGCGGGGGTGTATTTACCGCTGTTCCTACTGCGACCGTTCGGTATTCGGCGCGGGGTTCCGCTGGAACTCCCCGGAGTACACTTTCGGGCAGATGGAACGGTTGTACCGTGACTACGGCGTACGGCATGTCAATTTTTACGACGACCTTTTCACGCTGAACCGGCCGAGGGTGGAAACGCTCTGCAGACGCCTGGAAAATGCCCGTCTCCCCCTCACCTTCAACTGCATCGTGCGGATAGGACATATCGACCGGGAGTTGATCGCGCTGCTCAAACGCGGCGGGTGTTTCATGGTGTCGGTGGGCATCGAATCGGGCGACCAGTCGTTTCTCGACGCCCACAAGGCCGGCCTCGATCTCGAATCCGTACGGCGTGACGTCGAACTGCTGCATGAAAACGGGCTCTGGGTGAAGGGACTTTTCATGATGGGCTTTCCGGACGAGACTGAATCGACCATCGTGCGAACGAGGAAATTCGCCTGCTCGCTGCCGCTCAAGGACGCGAATATGACCGCCTTCACGCCCTTCCCCGGCGCCCCCATTACCGCAACTATCGGCGACTACGGCGCCTTCGACAACGACTGGGCGAAACTTGATTGCGTCAATTTTGTCTTCGTGCCCAGCGGAATCGCCTCGCGCAGGGTGCTCGAACACCACCGGGCGCTTTTTTACCGGCAGTTTTACACCAGGCCGTTCATGCGACGCCATGTGTACCCGAAGCTGCTGTTCCGGTCGCCGCACAGCACGGCACGCCTTGTGCGGCATGCACGGACATTCTTTTCGTTCAGGAGAGAACTTGACAGACAGGCGATCCTGCAGAAGTAACCGGGGGGCGGCTTGTGTCTTTTCCGCCCTCCTCCCTGCCTTCCCCCGCCGACGCGGGAAGGGGAAAGAGGCGATGATGTTGGTTTGTAGTGAAAGGTAAAACAATGGAACGTCTGCGTGGACTCAATTTCGGCGGGTGGCTGAGCCAGATCGATGCAATCGCCGAAAAAGACCCGAAACGGTTTCCGGGTGTCGATGCGCACATGGAGCAATGGATCGGGCGTGACGACTTTTTTCGGCAGAAGCAGTGGGGGTTCAACCATGTCCGTCTTCCCATCGATGCATTTCACTTTTTCGCCGACAATGATTCGCCGGTCGAGTCGCGGCTGCAGTTCGTCGACCGGGCAACAGCATGGGCTGCGGAGGCGGACCTCCGGCTGATTCTCGATCTGCACAAGTGCCCGGGCCACGACTTTGCAGAGGCCGCCGACGTGCCGGTGCAGAAACTCTTCTCCGATCCGACGTTTCTCAAAAAAGCGGAAAAAATCTGGGCGAATCTTGCTGAACGTTACAGCGGATATCCACACATCCTCTTTGAGGTCCTCAACGAACCGGTTGCCCCCGATGCCGCAGCATGGAACCGCGTAAAGGATGCGCTCTGCCTGACAATCCGTCAACATGCACCGCGGAATTGGATCGTCGTCGGCTCGAACATGTGGAACTGGCCGTCGACCTACCGCGAACTCGTACCCGTGGAAGACGACGCCGTTGTTTACAATTTTCATTTCTACGAGCCGCTGCTTTTTACCCATCAGAATGCGCCGTGGATACACGAACCGGAGATACGGGCGACGCGAACCTACCCCGCCGATTTCGGGGAGGGACTGGTGCTAAAGTACGGCTTTATCCATTCTGCCGGAGTGTGGAACCGCGACCGGTTCATCGAAGAGCTCGAACCGGTGGTGCGGTTCGGGCAAACGAACGGCGCTCCGGTCATCTGCAACGAATTCGGCGTTTACGCGCCGGTGCCCCTTGAACTGCAGCTCACGTGGCTCGACGACCTGCTCTCGGTGCTGCGCGAACGGGGGATCGGTTTTACGTACTGGAACTACAAGAACCTCGATTTCGGCATCATTTCATGCGGTGAAGCACTGCACGAAAACCTGCCGCAGTACGACAATCCGGAGCGGATCAGTTACGGAGTTCTGAAGGCGCTGCGGCGGTATTGACGACGGGAAGAACCGGGACTCGCCGGTATTCTCCCCTCCCCTTTACTTCATCCCGCCTCTCTTCATATCACACGCTTTCTTGCATGATCCCCTGTGATACGGGCAGCCTTTCTCTTTACACCTCCTGTTGCCCGACCCGCCGAAGGTCAGCCGCACGTACGGCCCCGAAAGGTCGCTGTCGGGACCGCGGGTAAGCCGTACGCTGTTGCGATACCACCGGTCGTTATCAACCGGATCGAGGACATACCCCGCCCGAAAACCGATGCTCATCACTCCCGGTTTGCCGCGGGGCAGCGGACGGAAGAAGTGCATTCCAAGCCCCAGGTCGATAAGAAACGTCAATTGATGAAGCGGGCGTGACTCAGGCAACCGTGAGGGGATGGCGAACGCCGATTCGAATTGAACCTCCTTGGGCCCTGCCCAGAGGGAGGTTATTCCGCCGCCGATGCCGACAAGGGGATATAATGAAATATTCGGCGTCGAAACCAGCGAAAAACCGTGCAGTGAAATAAACCGGCCCACGCTCAGCCTGCTCTCGGCATCGTCCGTGTTGTTGCGTTTCCAGAACACTCCTTCGAACTCTCCCCCGTTAAGATATCTTCCGTGACGGCGGATGCCTCCGAACCCGAGCGACAGACCGTAACGGGAAAATTCCCCATAGCCCATGTCCGCAATGCTCCGGTTGACCTCGCTATTATCCACGAGTGCGCCGCCGAGCATGAAGTAGTGAATGCTTTTATTCATCTTTCCATGACTCCCGCACTCATTCCTTCCGGCGCAGTTCGATCCCGCGACTGCCGCCGAAAAAGACATCAGTGTCGCGATAAGCCCTAACAAAAACGGTTTTTTCATAATCTCCTCCTGTTGCAGTAAATGCTTCCTATTGATTATCGATAATTCTCCGATAAACGGCGTGCCGCATAGGCGCCGGCTGCGGAGATCCGTTCCTATGCTTTCTTTGTAAAACAAATCCCCGTGAGTTCACCCATACAAAGGTCCATGGAGCGTCCTTACTCCCTTCAACCCGACGCGCCGTTTGCCAGGAGAGCTCCTCGAGGGTAAAATACTCCCCGCTCAGACCGATCGGCGTTACGGGACCGAACAGGGTGAGAAAGCTTCCCGTCAGACCGCCAAGAAGCAGCCTTTTCGATTTCCGAAGCACCTCCATACATCCTCCTGTTCTCACGGCGATTGCCGCCCGACATCGTCGCACACGATCAGTAATTATCAAATATCATGCCGGTAGAAAGGTGATTTTTTATTGCGGAAGAGAGTCAATCGTATGCCGATCAGTCTTCTTTGCGCCCATTATGAAAAGACGAAAGTGTATTGATATACAACCGGCTTGATGCACCGTGTCGGCGATGCGGCATGGGTGCATGGTCGGTGAAACTCCGCCCTGCGCCGTAGGGCGGATTCTTGGAATCGAACGCCGCGAGAATGTATTTCTGGAAAGGGAAACGACTGTTCAATCTACAGCAATAGGAATGAGGCTTCCCTTTATGCGCTTCCACCACTCTCTCGCGACTGTTCGCATAACGAACCTGAGGCTTGATGCGGTTATCGGTTGCAACGACTGGGAGCGAAACCGCACGCAGGAAATCGTCATC
>JAFGNB010000052.1 GCA_016927235.1 Chitinispirillaceae bacterium | reverse complement strand
GAATGCGGCAAGACGGCGGCGGTTCGCGCCGAAGGTCGGGCAACAGATGACGGCGCACCCGGCTTCCCTGCGGGCGCTCAGCTGCGCCGCGATACCATCCCCGTTCTGAAGCAGCCACATCTCCGGGCACGCATCCGCGGGAGCGCCGGCCGAATCGACCCCGGCGAAAAGCACCGGAGCTTTATCGATCAACCGTCGAAACTGTTCGCGTTTCATAACGAACGGGCCTTCCCCCGCACTTTACAATGGATTATTCCGGCGTCACCGGGCATTTTCAATTCCCGCTATCGCCGTCACCGATTTTTCCGGTACCAGCATGTACCGTGATGAGAGCGCTATCCCGAGCCGGCTGAGATCAAGCAGCGAATGAATGATTGTCTGGCTTTCAAGCGAAAGGTCGCCGTAACCGGGGGAAAACCGCTTCGCTGTAAGCCGTTCCGCGCGCCGGCTCAACTGGCCCCGGATGAAGGTGTTGATCCAGTTCATGGCAGCATCGGCGCTCTGCCCGCCCACCGCATCGTAGATGACCGCCGTCACCCCGTCTCCTTGCGCCATGGCGTCGGAAGCCGCTTCGACAATCCGCGTACCCACCGTCGAGGCCATCAACGCCACGGCGCTGCTCTCATGCAGCAACGCCGCCAGTGAAACACCTGCAAGCACCGAACCGTCCTGCAGAACAATCCGGTCGCCTTTTTTTTCCGCAACGGCGATGCGCCGCCAGCATCCCGTCGGCCGGCAGAGCGAAAAACCTTCGGCGATGGTCCGTTCGAGCTTTTCCCGTTGCCCGGGAGAGAGGACGGTTGTCCTGTTGCGATACCCCAGCCGCATCATCACCATCTTCAACGGTACTTCGATGGGAATGGTCGGGAAAAAAACGGCGGAGGCGGGTGCCGGCGTATCCATGCTTTCTTCACTCATTCCATCAACAGCATCACTCATCCGCCCTCACCATCATGCACACGCAAAGGCGTCAACGGACGGTGATCGGAAGAGTATCGGAGTGAACCTTCACAAAGTACATGTGAGAAGCGTATGCGCAAACCCGACCACGTCCACCTCTTCCACAACTCTCAAATCCGCTTTCTCCGCAAAACCGATCATCTCCTCTGCAGTATACATTCTGCTGTTTCCATTCGCCATAACAGCGAAATAGAGCGAGGTATGGACGAGAGAAAAGGTTGAAGCGAAAAACTTCTGACGGTCGATGAATGTTTCCAATATATACAACTTCGACGATGCATCCATTACTTCACGTGCACGTTTCAAAACGGCGTCGATTCCCTCGGGATCGAAGCAATCAAGAAACTGGCTCATCCAGATGACATCATATCCCTTGGGAAAGGAGCAGCCGGGGTCAAGAAAATCACAGGCCCTGCAGCTGATTCTGTCCGCGTACCCCGCCGAACGTAGTGACGAATAAGCGACGTCAAGTTGCCCCTGATGGTCCAGTATGGTTATGGTGACCTCGCTGTCGTACGCTGCACACATGATGGCCCATTTTCCGGTATTGCCGCCGACATCAAGTATTTTTTGCGGTTTCGGTTTTCCGGCAAACAGTTTCGGAAGTACCTCGGAAAAGGCTCTGTCGGAGTAAAAGTGGTCGAAGGCAAACCAGCTTTTCCGTACTTTTTCCGGGAGCGATTTCAACGCTTCGTAAATGGTCTTCCATCGGCCTCCGAATCCGGCCAGTCCCACGGGAGTTCCCGTGTAAAGTGCTTCGTCCAGATGAAACATCCCCTGGTAACAGACGTCATGCATAAAGTCCATATTGATTTTCGTCATCGGGTCTTTTACAATGCAGTAACCGATTTTTGTCAATCGGTACCTGCCGTCCCTGTTCTCCACGAACCCGGACACTTCGGCCGCTTCAATTAAAAGCCGTACCGCATAAGGCGACATTACCGTCGTAACGGACAGATCGTCGAGGGTACAGCCCGTCGGACCGGCGTTTTCTATTCTCTGAAGCAGGCCGGATTCCCGTGCGACGCGGGCTGTCTGAAAAACAGCCGGCGCGAAACAGAGAAACTGTGCGTACTCTTTCGCCGCCGCCATGGATATTCCGGATGACCGGTCGCTTCTATTCATTGCTCTACGTCCTCCCTGAAACCACAACGCGCCGCGCAATGCCTGCTCCTGCACCGGCATCCCCTCTATTCCTTCTCATGGTTCACACCTTCAGAGTATCCTGACGGATGCGGTTTTCACCTCTGCGGGGAAATCCGTCAACAGGTGTCTGCGACTTCATGACGGCATCCTTTCTTTTAAAAATAAATCATGATTACGCCGCATCGTCAAACCATGCGGCTTTTTCCATCACGAACCGTTCATGAACTCCCGTCTCAAGGCGCTGCAACGGCCGTCGGATCGGGCCGCCCGCAGCGAAACGTACCGGGGCAGGGCCTCCCGACCGATTTATCGTTCAATCCCCGCCCGTGCCTCAACCCCGTTTCCATAATAATGCTTGATTTCCTTCATCTCGGTCACGAGGTCTGCAGCATCAAGCAGCTCCTGTGGTGCATAGCGACCGGTAATGACGATCTCACATGAAGGGGCTCGTTTGCCCACGACATCGAGCAGTTCACGTACTGAGAAAAGAGAATAATGCAGCGCGATATTCGCTTCATCGAGGATGACGACATCATATTTTTTTTCTTCTAAAAATCGCATAATTTCTTCAAGCCCCTTTGAAGCGACGACTGCATCTTCGGGTTCAGCTTTACGCTTTATAAAGCATTCGCGACCATATTGGCGAATCGTAATACGGTCGCTGAACCGCTCCAGCGCGCCTATTTCACTGTACTTCACTCCCTTCACAAATTGTGCGAACAGAACATTGAGCCCGGCACCCGCCGCCCGCACCGCAAGGCCGATAGCGGCGGTTGTCTTGCCTTTGCCGTTGCCGGTATACACCTGTATATACCCTTTCATTCCTCCCCCTTTAATTGTTTTTCATTCGACTCCCACGAGGCCGCGGCGGTGACGGGAGATGTTCCGCCCGAAACGGCGGTGCGCTGAATCATGATTTTCTTCGCTGTTTTCTCTATACTATTCACACGAGAAGCCTGCTTTTCCTGCGAAACAGAAGCAACAAAAAACACGGACCGCCCAGCAGCGCGGTAATAATGCCGACCGGAATCTCGGACGGCGGAACAAGAGTCCGGGCGAGGGTATCGGCAACAATCAGGAACGTCCCGCCGAGCAGAAACGAACATAACGCGAGCAGCCGATGCCGCACCCCGGGCATCAGCAGGCGGCACGCATGGGGTGCAATGATACCGATAAATCCGATGGGGCCGCACACCGCGACGATTCCGCCTACCGCAACGGCGGTAATGGAAATGAAAACATTCCTGCTTGCCCGGACATTCACACCGCGGGAGTGCGCGATGCTGTCGCCGGTAAGAAACTGATCGAGTTGCGGCATTAACATTGACGTAACTGCAATAAATGCCGCCAGCGGAATGAGCATGAACACCATCAGTGAATAGCTTACCCCGTCAACGCCTCCCATTATCCAACGCAGTATATGAAACGATTTGTGAAGTCCGCCGATAAAATGGATGAACATGATGAGGCCCGAGCAGAGCGTGGCAACAATGACCCCGGCCAGCAGCAGCGTGCTCGAATTGGCTTCCCGCAACCACGCGAAACAGTAGATGACGGCGATTGAGGCCAGTGCGCCGGCGAACGCACCTGCCGTGATAATTGACATACCGGAAACAGAGCCGCTCACCCCCGCAAGGATACAGAGCGCCGCGCCCAGCGAAGCGCCGCTTGAGACTCCCAGCGTGTAGGGGTCCGCCAGGGGGTTGCGGAAAATCGCCTGATAGACCATACCCGCCACGGCAAGCCCGCCACCGGCGCAAAACGCCGCTAAAACACGCGGCAGCCGCATCGAAAGGAAAACGTACCGAAGGTTTTCGTCATGTATCATCTCCCGCGGAACAATCGTGACGATGCCGATCATCGGGCAGATGATAAGCGCGGCGAGCGATACAACCGCCAGGCCGGATACCACGGCGAACAGACGGTTTAAATGCGTCATAACGACTCCCACGTGCCGAACACCGTGCTCCCGCCGTCGCGTCCGGCAAAGGCGCTGAAATCAATGCTGAATAAATCCCGCAAGATTGACGGGCACCTGGTTCTGAACTCGCCTGCGGTACCGCCGAACATCAGCCTGCCGTGGCGCAATGCCGCGATATGGGTGCATCGCTGCAAAGCGCTGTTAATATCGTGAGTAATGATAACCGTGGTTAACTCACGCCGGGTATGGAGTCGCGCAAGCGCCTCGAAGAACTGGCGTTCGTGGGCGGGGTCGAGAAATGTCGTCGGTTCATCAAGGAGCAGCAGGGGCGCCCCCTGCGCGACCGCTCCCGCCAGCAGGACTCGTTGAAACTCTCCACCCGAAAGCGTGCTCATCAGACGCATGGCGAGATGACGGATGTCGCAGATATCCATCGCATCCGCGACCAATTCCCGGTCTTCACGCGAAGGAACGCCGAGCAAACCCATGACGCAATACCGTCCGAGCATGACAAAATCGTGCACTGAATAGGGGATTACCCCTTCAGGCTTCTGAGGCATGTATGCCAGGATCCGAGCGCGATTGCGCGCCGCATACCCCTTTATTCGATTTCCCTCGACCAGCACCGTACCGCGGCTCGCCTTGGTCAATCCCGCAACAATCCGGATAAGCGTTGATTTGCCCGCGCCGTTGGGGCCGATGACGGCCCAGCGGCTGTTTTTTTCTATTGACAGCGAAATACCGGCAAGCACTTCATAGCGATCGTACGCCGCATGGACCTCCCGCAACTCTATCGAAACATGGTGCGCATTCATTGCAGCCCCTTTTTCCCGGAGGTGCCGAGTATGTCCTCGATGTCATCGAGCAGCAGGAGCAGGCGCGGGCCGGGGACCGCGGCATAGTCGCTTGACATGCAATGAACCCGGCCGTTTGCGACCGCGGGGACGCGGCCCATTTTCTGCCAGTCCCAGACCAGAAGGCTGCATGCGTAGCTGCCCATGGCCGGCGCGACATCGATTATCACATCGGGGGCAAGGGCGAGGATTCCTTCGGGAGAGAGTTTGGGATAAGCCGGGACAGAATCCGGAAAGGCGTTACGCGCACCCGCAGCCAGAATCAAATCGTTGTAGAACGTGGAGCGCCCGGCAACAAAGACGCTCTTTATCGTTCCCGCTCCGGGAGCGTCCCGCCCGACGCAAAGCAATACTTTCAGCAACGCCTGCGTGTCCGGTTTCTTTTTGTTTAACCGCATCGTGAAAAGAGCGACCAGGCTGTCGGCGGTACGGTTTACGCCGCAGATCCTGCCTAGGGAGATAAACGAGCTGCATAGCGAGGCGCAGGTCGAATGGTCGACGGTCAACGTAGGCACCGAGAACCGTTCAAGGGAGATGCGCTGCTTTTCATGTTCACTTGAAAGAACGACGAGGTCGGGATGCACTGCAACGATTCTCTCGATATTTGCGTCCGCGTATCCGCCGATTTTTTCAATGGCGGCTGTTTGCGGAGGGTACACGCAGTACGAAGTCACGGCGACGAGTTTTTTGCCCAGGCCGAGGGCAAAAAGAGTCTCGGTGATACTCGGCGCGAGCGATACAATACGTCCCACCCGCAGCGGCGGGTGGGGTGCCCGTTCGCCCTTTGAGCATCCGTGTACACGGAATAAAACGACTGCGACCAGAAAGACCGCGGTGCATTTCCATCTGCTCACGGAGCCGATTTCGGCCGTCAATTACTCCTCCACTTCCAGCAGCGCGATTGCGTTGGGCGGCATGCCGAGATCGTGGGGGCCCGAAACAACCGAATTGTCCGAGGTGTCGACAATCAACAGCCCCGGATTGGCGGCGCTGCGGTCACCCACGTAAAAATACGTACCGTCCCAGGCCAGGCCAAACTGGGCGGCGTTCTCCACGCCGGCGATGGTGCCGTGCCTGTTGCCGTCGGTCGGGTTGAAGCACACGACGGCATTGGTCCAGCTGGCATCGGCCACGACCGCATACCCTGTGGTGCTGTTTACGATAATGACGTTGGAGACATCGCCGCCCAGTGCCGCTTCCGTCACCAGTATGCCGTCGGTGGCACCGGCGGCAAGGTCGATCACCTCGATACCGCCGTCCTGTGCGCCGAACGAGCCGGTGCAGGCCACATACAGCCTGTCGTTGTAAATGCACATGCCCTGCGGGTTCTTCGCGTCAAGGACGATCTCGCCCTGCACCTCATCCGTCGAGGCGTCGATCACTGCCACGCTGCTGTTGTCGGTGAGGCTCCAGTCGTCGGTGTATTTTTGAAGACCGATATAGACATTGCCGTCATAGTATACGGCCGCGTCCATGTTGGGATTCGAGGCTCCGTCGGGAGTGAAGTCAGTAAGGCTGATGGTCTCGCCGGTCACTTTGCCGGTCGCGGGATTGTAGATCACTACGTCGGTGGCGTCGTACTGGGTGACATAAGCCTTGGTCGCGCTGATGAAGGCAATATCGTGGATATTGGTAGCATTCCCGATATGCACTTCCGTCTCGATATTATCCTTGGAGATGGCCGAGCCGGTGATCTTGATGATGTCACACTGGGTCCGTTCGATGATGTAAACGGCGCCGTTGAAGGTTCTGACGTTGTTGTCGGAATCGATGGTGCGGACATTGGCGAACGCTTTTGCTTTGTCGATATCGTACACCGCGGTGTTCCCCTCCGAGTAGTCGAGGGAGGAATTTACCGAGACTATTGACAGGGAGACATCCGGGGCTTCGTCGCCGCTCTCCGGATTGAAGATGTCGCAGTTAACCAGGGCGACGACTGCAGAGCATCCCGCCGCGTAAAGAGCTGTTTTAAAGAGGTTCACGAAAAACTCCTTTGAAAAAATGGTGTATCAGAGAGAAAGGTGCATGGTTCCATAGTGCAGGCGCCCGGGACGGGGCAGGCGTTCGAAGTATTCATGCCCGTCGGGCACGTAGTCGACACTCCTCAGGTAATTGTCAAGCCGGTAGCTCAGTGTAAGCTTCTCGAAGCCCGTGATTGAAAGG
>JAFGNB010000051.1 GCA_016927235.1 Chitinispirillaceae bacterium | reverse complement strand
CGTCGACGGAAATCATGGAATTCCTGCAGGCGCATGCCCGGAACCGCGGCGGAATCGTCGCCAGGTGGTGCGCGAACGAGAAAACCGCTTACGAAGGAGCCATGGGAGTTTCGTACGCCGGGAGAAGGGCCCTGGTCACCATGAAGCATGTCGGTCTGAACGTCGCCTTTGATGCGTTTGTCAATTCGGCGCTGCAGAAGATAAACGGGGGACTGGTGGCCGCTGTTGCCGATGATCCCGGCATGCACTCCTCCCAGAACGAACAGGACACGCGGTATCTTGCCGATTTCGCCAAAACCGTCTGTTTCGAACCGAGAAATCATCAGGAAGCCTATGATATGACCCGCGAGGCGTTCGACCTTTCGGAACGATGCAACATTCCCGTCGTGGTGAGGCTGGTGACGCGCCTCGCCCATTCACGGTCGATCGTTCAGACACGGGAGGGACGGCCGCAGAACGCGCTCAACCGCGCCGGCGTCATCCGCGACTGGATGTGCATTCCTTCGTGCGCGCGGCCGAATTACCACGCGCTGCTTCAGTGTCAGCCACGGCTTCTGGAATATAGCGAACGATCCGCTTGGAACATGCTGGAAACCAATGAGCAGTTCCGTGAGTACGGAGTGGTCACGGCCGGCCTTGGAAGCAATTACTACCGCGAGGTGGCGCCCGCGCTGCCTGCGCAGCCGCCGCATCTGCACATCGGAACCTACCCGATTCCGGTCGGAAAGCTCAGGCGGCTTGCCGGTCTAGTCGAACGGATCGTCGTCATCGAGGAGGGGTATCCTTTCGTCGAGGAAAAACTGCGCAGCGCCGTCCGCGACCCCATCCCCATTCGAGGGAAGATGGACGGCTTTCTCCCCGGTGAGGGCGAGCTGAGTCCGGATATTGTCGGCCACGCCCTTGGTCTGCCGTCACGGCGCGGTATCGGAATCGTTATCGAACATCTGCCGTCCCGTCCGCCGCAGCTCTGCAAGGGGTGCCCGCATCACGATACGTTCGCGGCACTGCGTGCGATTGTCGATGAATTTCCGGGCACGATCGTTACTTCCGACATAGGCTGCTATACCCTCGGAGCGATCCCGCCCTACGAGATCATTCACAGCGCCAGCTGCATGGGCGCCTCGATCGGCATGGCCAGAGGGGCTGCGGAAGCCGGGCATCACCCGGTCATCGCCACCATCGGCGACAGCACCTTCATTCATTCCGGAATAACCGGTCTGGTTGACGCGGTGACGTCAAATGTCAATATGGTGCTGCTTATCCTCGACAACGGCACGACCGCCATGACCGGCGGGCAGGATACCGTCATGGATTCCGGCCGGATTGTTTCATTGATCAGCGGCGCCGGTGTGGCTCCGGAGCATCTTCATACCATGATTCCCCTGCCCGGGAATTATGAGAAAAACGTGACGCTGCTTCGGCAGGAGTTGAATTACGAAGGCTTCTCGGTGATCATTGCACGCAGGGAGTGCATCCGGAAGCTGAAGAAGTCATCGAAAGGAGCGGCGGTATCATGAGATGCGACATTATCCTCGCTGGCGTTGGCGGTCAGGGGGTGGTCTCGTCGGCGACCATCCTTTCCCGGTGCGCAATGTACGACGGGTTCTTTGTGCGGCAGTCGGAGGTGCACGGAATGGCGCAGCGGGGCGGGGCCGTCCAGGCGCAGGTGCGCATTGCCGACTGTCTCATCGAGAGCGACCTGGTTCCCGCAGGATCGGCTGACTGTATCATCAGCATGGAACCGATCGAGGGACTGCGGCACCTGTCGATGCTCGCGGAAAGCGGGTTCTATATCACCTCACTTGATCCGGTGATCAATATCATTGATTATCCGGAACCGCAGTTCATTCAGGAGCGGCTTGACAGGATCCCCGGCCATATCGCCGTGAGAGCGGAAGAGATCGCGCAGAGAGCCGGGTCCGCCTACGCGGCAAATATCGTGCTGATAGGCGTCGCCTCGGCGTTCCTTAACCAGCTTGCGGCAGCCACCTTCGAACGGGTCATCGGGGAAATGTTCGAACGTAAAGGAGAGAGGACGGTGGAAGTAAATCTGAAGGCGTTCGGGGCAGGGAGAAGGATAGGGGAGGGGAGCGAGAATGGAACCGCATCTATTTGACTATATATCATGAAAAAACGTATATTTCAAAGTTTAAACGTCGTTTTATCGTATTGTTCCATCCACCATCAATCCCGGAGTTCCTTACGGCATGCTCGACAAACTTTTCAACCCTCGTTCGGTTGCCGTCATCGGCGCTTCCCAGAAAGCGCTTTCCATCGGCAATGTCATAACCAAAAACCTCTTGAAATATTCCTATAAAGGTCCGATTTATCCCGTCAACCCGAAAGCCGATGAGGTCTGCGGCCTTAAATGCTACCCCACGGTAGCCGCTATTCCGGGTGATATCGATCTGGCCCATATCAGTATTCCGGCAAAATTCACTCCCGATGCGATCGACGAATGCGGGAAAAAGGGCGTACAATTCGTTATCATCAACAGCGCCGGATTCAAGGAGATCGGCGAAGCCGGGTTGGCGATAGAGAACGAGACGGTGAAACGGGCGAGGCAGTACGGAATGAGAATTTTCGGGCCGAACTGCCAGGGCATCATCAACACCGATCCCGCCCTGAGGGCTTACTGCGACTTTACCTTTACCTATCCTGAGGAGGGGCATGTCTCCATTGTGGCTCAGAGCGGCGGGGTGGGGGCGCTGTACATGCAGGCGATCCATGATCTCGGTGTCGGGATGAGATTCTATGCGTCAAACGGCAATGCCTGTGATATCTCGATACCGGAGATTTTACGGTATTACGGGAGTGACGAGAAGACCCGGGTGATTATTTTATATGCGGAGGGGTTTGCAGACCCGGGGGATTTCATGGATGCCGCCCGTGAAGTCGCTGAAAAGAAACCGATCCTCGGCATGAGGGCGGGCCGGACCGCTGCAGGCGCGAATGCGGCGGCCTCACATACCGGCGGGCTTGCCGGTGTCGGATTGTCGACCGAGCTTATTTTCAAAAAGACGGGCATCCTCGCCTTCCGTGATGTCGAGGAGATGTGTCAGGCCGCGATGGCGTTCGCCGCCCAACCCGTTCCGAAGGGGAATAGGGTCGGACTGATCACCGACACGGGCGGCCCTGCGGTTATCGCGACCGATGAACTCTGCGACGCTGGGCTCGACATACCGCCGCTTTCCGAAAAGGGTACGGCGGTGCTCAAAGAGAAATTGTTCCCCGAAGCATCGGTCCGCAACCCGGTGGACGTGCTCGCGACAGCTGCGGCGCCTCACTACCGCGCGGCCCTCGACGTGCTCATGGATGAACCGGGAATCGACAGTATCTATATTAATTTCGTCACACCGCCGTTTGTCGACACGGAGAGTGTGGCGAAAGAGATGGCAACGGTCAGCAAAAAGCGGTGTAAACCGATCGTGTGCAATTACATGACCGACAAGCCTCAATGGACGGCAACAACGGCGCATCTCACGGAGGGCGGCATCCCTTGCTACGACTATCCTGAGATGGCGGCAAAGTCGCTTGCGGCGCTTACCCGTTACCATACCCTAAGGTCGCGTCCGAAAACGCCGGTGACAATTTTCAGTGATGTCGACAGGGCGCAGGCAGCGGGAATCATTCAGGAGACGCGGAAAGCAGGCAGGACATTGCTCGCTGCCGAGGAGGTATACGCTCTTCTGGGGAGCTACGGCATTCCCACGGCTTCCTGCAGGATCGCGCGGAATGTCGATGAGGCGGAAGCCGAAGCTGAAAGGATCGGTTTCCCGGTTGTTATAAAAGCCGATGCGGCAAATCTGATTCATAAAACCGATGCGGGCGGCGTTGCGCTCAATCTGAACGACGTCGCGGCGGTACGCAATGCGGTTGCAGCAATGACGAAACGCATCGACGCTCCCGATCTGAAGTTCCTTGTGCAGCAGTACCTGCCCGGCGGCATGGAGATCATCATCGGTGCCAAGGAGGAGCGGGGGCTCGGATATATACTCATGGCAGGGATAGGGGGCGTGCTGGTCGAACTGCTCAAGGACGTCGCTTTCGAACTCACACCGGTGACCGCTTCCGAAGCCGAAGCGATGCTCCGTTCGCTGAAGACGTATCCCATTCTTACGGGATACCGGGGGCGAAAAGGAGTCGATCAGGCGCAGCTTATTACCATCATTCAGCGCATATCGCAACTGGTGACCGATCTGCCCGTGATCCGGGAGATGGACCTCAATCCGATCATTACTTTCGAGGACCGGGTCGTGGCGGTTGATGCGCGGATTATCATTTCATAACATTTAAAGGAACGACCGACATGCCGACAACTTCACGAATTTTAGGAACCGGACACTACCTCCCGGAAAAAGTGGTGACCAATTTCGACATCGAAAAAATGTTCGAGACCAGTGATGAATTCATCGTCACACGCACCGGAGTGCGCGAGCGGCGTCATGCCGAGGCGAACGTGAGCGCAAGCGATCTTGCCGTGCTCGCTTCCAGGGCTGCTGTTGACGATGCCGGGCTGACGATGGACCAAATCGACTGCATCATCATGAACACCATAACCCCGGATCATAATGATCCGGGATGCGCATTTTTCCTGCATGAGAAGCTCAATGCGGGCACCATCCCCGCATTTGACATCAGGGAGCAGTGCTGCGGCCTTCTTTACGGAATGGCCATGGCCGACAGTTTCGTCCGCACCGGCATGTACCGTCATGTGCTTGTTGTCTGTTCCGAGGTGCTCTCGAAAAGGATCGACGGCTCGTATGACGGGCGCAATATTTCCATCCTCTTCGGCGACGGTGCCGGAGCGGTGGTGGTCGGCCCCTCGGACGATCCCGACAGAGGCATAAAGACCACCTTTCTCCATGCGGAAGGTGCGAAGGCAAGGGCGCTCTATACCGCTGCGCCGGGAACCGCCCTTGGAAAAATGAGCTTCCTCGACAAGGACGACATCGATACGGGACGCATTTATTTCAGAATGATCGGGAAGGAGGTGTTCGAAAACGGTGTGGCGCGAATGTGTGAGGGTATTGAGGAGATACTTGCAGCCAACAACATAGGGTACGATGATATCGACCTGATCGTGCCGCACCAGCCGAACCTGCGCATGCTCGAGGCGATCATCGAACGGAGCAAGATACCCCTCGATAAAATAATTCTTAATGTCGATAAACTCGGAAACATCGCTTCCGCCTGTCTCCCCATCGCGCTCGATCAGGCGCGAAAAGAGGGGAGAATAAAACCCGGAGACCTTATCCTGTTGGTCGGATTCGGATCGGGGTTTGTCTGGGGGTCGATGCTGGTGAGAATGTAAGGGCCCGCCTTACCGGGATTATCGGCCGGAAGGCTTCTCAAACCTCAACATGAGGCTGTACACCCCCTCCTCAAGCTTCTTCTGAATGTCGAATCCCGTCTTTTCGAACACGCGCAGCATGGCGTGGTTCTCCATCAGAACGTCTGCGGTAAATCCCTTAATTCCTTTTCTTTTCGCCTGAACCGTGAGATACGCAAGGAGCTCCGATCCGACACCACGGCCCTGATAATCATCACGCACGGCGAATGCGACCTCGGCGAAAAGAGCGCTTTGATCTATTGCGTACTGCCCGACGCCGACGATCTGTTCCTTTTTGTCAATCATCTCGGTGGCGAGAACGACCAGTTCCTTGGTATAATCGATGACGACGAAATGCTGCCGGATCCGGTGCGGCATGTCCTTGCGGGAAGACATGAAGCGATTGTGAAGGCTTTGGTCGGAAAGCGAATAGAAGAACTCCTTGACAAGCCCTTCGTCGTTGATCCTTACCGGACGGAAGAGGAGTTTTCCTCCGCCCTTGATCGGCCGGTACTCCTCGAGATACTCCGGGTATTCGGAGCTGATTCCGTGAATAAATGCCTGATCACGGTAGACCAGATTCAGCTTTTTTGCCTCCTCGACAAGCCGTTCCCTGAATTTCGGGTGGGCGATGGCGATGAGGTCCATAGCACGCTCCCTGATGTTTTTCCCGTGCAGGTAGGCGATCCCGTATTCGGTAACGACATACTGAATATCGCCCCGGTTAAAGGTGACGCCGGTGCCGCCCGGGAGGGAAGGGATGATTCGCGACACCGTGCCGCCCCGGGCGGTTGATTCCATGGTAAGGATCGTTTTCCCGCCGGGCGCCAGCAGTGCACCGCGCATGAAGTCGGCGCTGCCGCCTATTCCGCTGTAGAATCTTCCCTCCACCGACTCGACGCTCGCCTGCCCGGTAAGATCTATCTGGAGCGCCGAGTTAACGGCCGTCATATTGTGGATACGGGAGATGACCAGCGGATCGTTGGTGTATTCGATGGTCCGGAACTCCATTTCCGGATTGTCGTCGATGTAGCGGTAGGTCTTTTCCGTGCCCATACAGAATGAGGCGACGGTTCTTCCGCGGTCGACGGTTTTGCGGGAATTGTCGATGACGCCGAGTTGTACCAGGTCGACGACACCGTCAGTCAGGAGCTCGGTATGGATGCCGAGGTGTTTCTTGTCTTTGAGATTTTCCAGAATGGCATTGGGAAGGCTGCCGTAGCCTATCTGAATCGTGTCGCCGTCGTTGATGATCTTCGCCACATAACGGCCGGTCTGACGGGCGATTTCACCGGGCACGGTGGGCGAGTATTCGAGAAGCGGTTCGTCGTGACGGATGATGTAATTGATATCCTTTATGTTGATGAAGGTATCGCCGTGTACCCGGGGCATGTTCGCATTCCACTGCGCGATGACGATGCCGGAGTGTTCGATCGCCGCTTTGCAGATATCGACGCTGACTCCAAGGCTGACATTGCCGTTTTTATCCGGAAGGGAAGTCTGTATCAGCGCCGCGTCGAACCTGATCTGCCCGCGCTGCAGCAGGTCGGGAACGCGGGAGAGAAATACCGGCGTATAGTCCGCAAGACCGGCGTTGACGGCATCGCGCGATTTGTCGCTTATGAAAAAGGAGTTATGGCGAAAATTGTAATTGAATTTCTCTTCGGTATACACGGCGACGCCGAGCGTCCAGACCTGGAAGATTTCGGCGTCGGCAAACGCTTTTGGATCGGATTCGACATAGTTGACAAGTGCATTTACGAGATATTGCGGCTCGCCGCAGCCGGTGCTGATGAAGAGCCTGTTGCCGCGTCCGATGTGCTTGAAGATCTCCCGGACCGGGGCGAATTTGGCGGGATAGGCGGTTTGCCAAGGAGAAACGCCGGCGTTCGTTAATGGCTGCATTGTTTCCTCCATTGGGGGGAGTAATTGAAAATGGCAGTTCGCCGGGGAAAAAGCAACCGGAACGGCTGACCGCGCGTCAATAAGTGATTGTTCTTTCGGGAATTCACCACTCCCACAGCGATTTCCAGCCGCAGATCCTGATTCGTTCCCGCGAGATTCGGTCATCGTCAAAGTCAAGTACCACTTGTCGCGCCGGTGTTCCCGGAAAACGGCCTGAGAGGTACCGCAGCGACGGAGAAACCTCCCGGCGGGAAGTTTTTACCTCTATGAAATGGATCGGCCGATCGTTTTCGGTAATGACGAAATCCACTTCCCTGCGGTCCATGTCGCGGTAATATCGCAATTCAACGTTCCGGCCTTCCTCATCCTGCTGTTGCCAGCACCATGTTAAAAGATGAAACGCCACCATATTTTCAAACCGTGCACCGGGGTCGGTAACGGTTGTCCAGTCGAAATGATAGTGCTTCGCCTCTTTTTTCACCGATCGCGCCGAGGAGCCGGTGAAGGGGTAGATCCTGAAAATCACATACACGGTTTCGAGTACCTTTACCCAGCGCGAGACCGTCTGATGCGCCACCTGCAGATCTTCCTTCAACCCATTGAGCGACAAAGGCGAACCAACTCGCTCCGGGAGCAGCATTGACAGTTTTTCCATCAGACCGGTATCCATCACTTTTTCGAGATCCCGCAGGTCCTCCCCCACGATCCGCATACGGTAATCCCTGCTCCAGATTCTGGCCTCCTTTTCCGATCCGGAAAGAAAGGGCTCTGGGAAGGGGCCCAGGCGCAGCAACTGCTCGGCGGTGCTCCGCTTCGGATCGCCGAGTTCCTTACAGCGGAAAGGCAGCAGCCGGTGGAAACGGTAACGCCCCTGCAGAGAATCGCCGCCGTACCGGTAGTAGTCGAGCCGCGCCGAGCCGGTGACCAGAATTTTCCTTTCGCCCGGCACTGCATCGTAAAGCCCTTTTACCACCTGCCGCCACCGGCGGTACTTATGAATTTCGTCGAGGAT
>JAFGNB010000050.1 GCA_016927235.1 Chitinispirillaceae bacterium | reverse complement strand
CCCGACGCCACCGGATCGACGTCGACAGGCAGTTTCTGCACCTCGGCGAACCCGCCCAGGGAATCGATCAGCTTCTCAAAATAATGCCTGGGAACGATGCGGATGAGCTGGAGGAAATCGAGGACGGCCAGCGGATTGTTGCGCTCTTTGCCCACCGTGAATATCACCCGCTCGTGCGTGCCGACCGAGTCGTTCACGGTGTCGATCGAAACCGCGGCGAGATGGTTCCACACGTAGGAGGTAGGCGCGCTCGGGTAGATTGAACCGACATCGAAGGTGAACTTGACGTCCGCAGCGGTGAGCGGCGTTCCGTCGCTCCATCGCGCGCGGGAATCCATCACCACCGAAACCCGGTCGCCTTCGTTGGCGTACGACCGAGCAAGCAGCGGTTCCATTTTTCCGGTAAGGGTATTCCACATCATCAGCGGCTCGTACAGGAGGTTGAAATAACCGTCGATCGGCCACGCCGGCTTGTCGATCAGCGGATTGAACGAATTGGGGTCGCCCCACTGGAACCCGGCAATATAGAGGGTTGTAGCACGCGGGAATTCGGTGTCTCCCCGGCGTGTGTCCGCTTTGTTGCCGCACGACATGAAAACGCCCGCTACGGCCGCGATTGCAGCGACTGTCCATTTTGACATTTGATTCACCTCGTTTGTTGGCTCCCGCCGCATGTCCGGCGGGATATACTGAAAAGAAATATACTCCCCAGAATACCAAGGCTTCAACCGCCTAGGCCGTATCCGGTATCTCCCCGCAACGCCGCACCGCTCCCTGCAGGCGCGCGAATTGTGGCAGGGGCATTTTCATATCCCCCCTTTGCCGACATCGAGCGGTTTAAGCATGCCGTCGATCCAACAAGGCAGAAATTTTGTACTAGTATCCGCAAGGGGCTGTTCAATAAAATATGATCAATGAAGCGTTTTTTTGTTGTTATGACAATAAAACATACAAATACTACTACAAGCGACTGAAAATGTATTAATTTATTAGTGTGCCCATCTTAAATTCAGGAGGATGCGATGATTAATAAAAGTCGTGCCGGTATGGTGCTTATTATGGTAATGACCACATCGCTTTTTGCGATCAGGCCCAATCCGTTGATTTCCCGTTTCAAACCCATTTATGCCTCATTCAGCGGATCGCCGGCGGCCATTGTAAACGGAAAATTCGGCGAAACGGCATGGACGGTCACCGACAGTTCCTGGATTGCGATAAAACTCGATCTCGGTCCGTCAAAAATCCTGTTTGCCTGGAACAGCACCAATTATATGTGGTCCGACAGTATCGCAAAACCTACCAATTGCATTGAAGGACTTCCCCTGCCGGTGGACTATACGCTTCTCATCTCGTCCAACTCCACCAACGGGGTCGATGGAGACTGGAAAACGGTTGATTCGGTGGTGGGCAATACCGTTGCGGCGAGAGGACATACCATCAGCTTGGCCAATTCATTCTGGGTCAAGATGTTCGTCGTCAAAGGCGGGGGTAAGATCGATGAGGTTGAAATTTTCGATATTTCAAAAGGGAACAGCGACACCTGGTTTTTTCTGGGTACCAGCATCACCGCCAATGCATTCAAAGGCCCGGTGCAGACCAAGAATTTCAGCCATTGCGTCATTGAACTAGTCAAGGATTTCAATCCGGATGCGACCCCCGCCTTCATTCGCGGCGGCATCGGGTGCGCCACCATGGCGGGCATTGCGGCGGACATCGATAAAATCATGCAGGTCGCCGGCAACGTCAAATTTTTCGCCGTTGAAGTCGGGACCAACGACGCGTGGGGCGGCTCCGCCGACAACCTTAAGAGTTTTACCGACAACCTTCAGCTCCTTATTAATGCTTGTAAAGCGCGACGGATTCACCCGATCATTGCGCGCATTCCTGCCACCAACCCCGAAAAAGCGTCATGGCAGATCAATGAAGGGTATCTCAGTGCCGTCGATGAGCTCACCAGAAAGAACAATCTCGTCCCCGGCCCCGATCTTTACGACTGGTTTCTCAAACATCCCGACGAATTGAAAGATGACGGCATCCACCCGTCACCACGGGGCGGCGCCAACATTCAACGGCTCTGGGCGGAAGCGGTTTACAAACTCTACCGGAAGGGTGGAAAGACAGCTGCGAAGTGAGCGACAGAAATCCCGAAAAGGAAGGCTGTCGTAATAGAAGCGAAAAAGCTCCGGTTGCCTTTCCAGCGGCGAGGTCTCCATGCAGCGGCTGAGGATGGAAACGGCGCTTGAACTTTCCCCGTACGCGGGTCCGTCTCAAGCGGAAGTGTCCGTGGGGGGACAGGGCATCAGCCTGAAATGCCGCCGGCGATAGTACCTTGTCCGTTTCGCATCGGAGGGCGGTTCGACCGACGTCCGGAGCGTGGTTTGTTAACGTTGACCCTTAAAAATAGCCGTTTTTACTTCTGCAACGGGTAGCTTCCCGTGTATACCGCCCGGGCCGGTCCGGTCATGAAAACCGGATCGGTCGTTTCTCCGCTCCATTCGACCAGCAGATCGCCTCCGGGCAGATGAACCGTGACTTTTTTACCGTGAAGCCGGTTGATTATGCCTGCAACCGCCGCCGCGCAGGCGCCGGTCCCGCACGCCTTGGTTTCACCGCACCCCCGCTCCCAGACACGCATGCTGATCTCCGTATCCGATACAACCGTCACGAATTCGACATTCGTTTTATTCGGAAAATCGGGGTGAGTTTCAATCCGGGGCCCAAAGCCCAGCACCAGGTCGTCAGAGAGGTCGTCGGCGTAGATGACGACATGCGGATTTCCCATTGAAACGGCGTTTATCTTGAAGGTTACGCCATTGATACTCAACGGTTCCATTATCACCTGATCGTGCGATGAGACCACCGGAACCTGGTCGGCCCTGAGTCGCGGCGGCCCCATGTCGACGCGTACCTGTCCGTTTTCATTCCGCTCCGTACCGATGATTCCCGAGGCGGTTTCGATGGCAAGCTCCTTCGCGGAACTCAACGACAGAAGATCGATGTAATGTACGCAGCACCGTATTCCGTTCCCGCACATCTCCGCTTCGCTTCCGTCGCTGTTGAAAATCCGCATGCGGAAATCGGCGCGCTCGGAGGGGAGAATTAAAATCAGGCCGTCGCCGCCGATACCGCGATGCCGGTCGCAGAGGGCAATCGCGGTTTCCTTCTCCCTGCCCGCGGTTTCGGCCGGAAATTCGTGGGTAACGACGAAATCATTGCCGCTCCCTTCCATTTTCACGAAGTTCACTGATTAACTCCCGCCGCTATCGCGGAGCACCCTCCGCAACCGTAACCAACGACGCACTTTTAGCGCCGCATTAAAAATGAGGGACGTACCGACCATTGTCCTTACGGAATCGTAATGGCCCCGCTTCGATTCGCATCGACCTTGACTACCCACGTGCCGCTCGGCGGGCGGGGCAGGTCGAACGAGCGGCCGGCGGCGGTGACCGACTGCGACGAGAAGAGACGCCCCTGGACGGTATAGATATCGACCGTGAATGGGGCGGCAATTACCTCGTTGGTATGACAACGGATCTGTTCGGGGCGGAGCTGCAATGAAAATTGACGTTGTGCAGTCGTCGAAAAACCATTCGGTGATTCAACGACGCCTGCCCCCTCGGTACCCAAAAGTACGATGCTGTCGAAATCGTAGGTTCCGACGGCGGCGCCGCAATAAATGAAGAAATTCAATGAATCCGGGCCCGGACCGACGCTGTCGTTGCTATAGGTAAAGGTAAACGGCTGCCATTCCTGCGTCAGCGTAACGCTGCTTCCTCCAAGGTATTCGTAGTCGCGGCTTTTCCCCGCCTGTGCGGCGATGTTGATCGTAAGGGCGTTATCGGCCTTTGCCAGCAGGGAAATGGTATACGATGTGTTTTCCTTCGAAGTCCAGGAACCGTCCTGAAGCTGCACATGCCAGTCGTTTCCCTCGGTGACCGCCGTCACCTGGATCCGGCAAAATGTACTTCCCTCCCTCGCGCCTTCGCTCGGAAAACTCATCGTTGCCGCGGCGGTGCTGCCTTCATCGTTGTTTACATACAGGCTCCATCCTGCGCCGCCGACCTCGAAATCTCCATTGGGATACATGTTATTGGTTAAACCCTTATCAAGAATCACAACATCGTCGATGTCGTAAACACCGGTGTGAAAGCCGCAGACAAAAGCGAAATTGATCTTGCCGGCGCCCTTGGCATCGGAAATGAAAACCATATAAAACTGCTGCCACTCCGTTGTAAGGGAGAACTGCTGCGAACTCGTGCGATAGGTGTCGTTGCTCGAGGGTCCGCCATACACCGAGATCTGGGCGGTCCGTGCGGAGTCCGCCCTCGCCCACATCGAAAACTGATACTTATGCCCGCTGTCGGCCGCCCATGTCGGATCTTTCATCTGTACGTGCCAGTTCTGCGAGGAAACCCCTGTAACAGTTATCCGGCAGAAATTCGTTCCTTCTTTGGCGGTACCGCTGGTTGAATCGATAACACGCTCGGCTTGTACCGAATCATTCGTTTGCGTCTGAAACAGCCATCCGTACGCCGCGCCGTTGGGATTGGTTTCAAATCCACCGTTCGTAAGCAGGTTGGCGGGCTCGGCGGCCATAAGATAATACGCCATTCCGGCAAGCAGGAGCAGACACTTCATGCTCATCCCCTTCATACACAACACTCCTTGAAAAATTGAAAGATAATTCTTATTCATCGATGCGGTCCGTGAAATCATTTTAATCTGCGGACCTACGCCACCCCTCCATCTAATATAATTATTTACCCTGATCGATTCTATTTCTATTTTGATTACTGCGGTGTGAGATGATATACATTTTCTGCCGGAATGAGAGGCACCTTTTAACAGCAGACAGGGGATGATGAGGCAGGACACGGTGTCGCTTCAAAGAAAGAAAGGGGCGTCATGCCTAGGACATGACACCCCTTTAAAAACAGCGGAAAGTTTTACGCTTCAGTGTAAGCAACCTCCGCCTGCACTTCGCTGTTTTCATCAGCTTCGGCCGGCGCCGCCGATGCCGCCTTCTTGTCTGCAGGAGCGTAATACGACATTATCGCCGCATAAAGCGCTTTACGGACATTCTTCGCACTCTCCTCGGTTTGAAAAGTGAGCCATAGCGTATCATTTTTTTCGGCCTTGGTGGCGACGTGGATCGGAAGAGCGAATTTTTCTTCTTCACCGTCACCTTTGAGTTTGATCGCACTGCCGAATGATACGATGCTGGCAATGTCGATACAGTCGCCTTTTGACCTGAATAGGTGCGGTTTGACTGTTCCCAGCATTGCGCCGATAACACCGCGAGACTTACGTGCCGTTTCCTGATTTTTAAAATGACAGAACGCGGCACCGCGAGCTGTTGTCAGTCTGAAATAATGGGTGTATTCACCTTTCCGTTGCTGCTGCGAATATGCGATAACCGGGCCGGCATGAATGACATGAGCAACGAGAAAACTGTCCGAAGCAGTACTGAAAATGACGTTTTGCATAATGAACTCCTTTTTCTTTTTATTTGTTGATGACAGGAGGTTAACCTCATTACGGTGATAGAATAAATCAAAAAGTATGCCAAAGAGTACACCGAGAAAGAAACGGCGAAATCAAGCGAAAAACAGCAAATCCGGTGTAGGCTACCTCAATAAAAGAGTCGCATTTTTGCGACTGCCGGATTTTCAGTCGCATTTTTGCGACAAATTTCCTCCACTTGGAACCGCGACGACCTCCTTCTTCGGATCAACCGGGATTAAACACCCTACCATAACTATAGGTGTATTCCCGACCAACATGCTGCCTGAGCATCCATTTCCGGCGCTCCGGCCTGCAGGAATTGCCTTTTCCCGTAAAAAATCGAAGTATATTTGATACCAATGTGCGGCGGGGGTATCCCGACAAGTTTCAAGACGAACACCTCTGATAAGTGATACTACTAAATTGATAAGTAAAGACACCTATGGCCGTCGTTTCAAAGGATCCGCAATGAAGCATCTTGTTTGTTTAATCGTTTTTTCCACCCTCCCCCTCAACGCAGCACCGAAGTTTCCATTCCCGCAGAATGTGAAATATCCGTATGGGATCATGCCGACGACGGTCGATAATGAGAAGGTGCAGGCGGCGTTTGATGATTTCATGAAATTGTATGAGGAGAGTCCTGACGGGAGTATGGCGAGGATCAAGTGGGATACGGAGACCTATACCGTCAGCGAAGGTATCGGTTATGGTATGATGGTCCTTGTATATATGGATAATGCGACAAACAATACCGAGGAGAAGTTCAAAAAATTATGGAAGTATTACAATAATTTTCTGGATCCGAAAGAATTGATGAATTGGAAGATTCAGGGATTCACCGGCCCGACCGGTTTTAACGACAGGAATTCGGCAACCGATGCCGAACTTGATGTCGCGGTGGGTCTTATGGAAGCCTACCAACAGTGGGGAGACCAGAAATATCTCGATGATGCCAAAGCCTTTCTTGCCAAAATCGCCAAAGAGGAGGTCACGACGGACGGGTATCTCAAACCGGGAGATTCGTGGGACACGCAGTTCAATCCTTCCTACTTCAGTACGGCAGCCCTTCAGCTTTTTAAACAGGCAAGTGATTTTAAATGGGATCAGGTTATTACCAACTCCTACTCGCTTATTAAAAAGGCCCGCAATGCTTCTACAGGCCTTCCGCCCGACTGGTGCAAGAAAGACGGCTCTCCCGTCAGCGCTGTTTACAAATACGATGCGGCGCGCATTCCCTGGCGAATCGGGTGGGCTTACAGTTGGTACGGGCATGCGGATGCGAAGGACATCTGTTCGAAAATCGCGAGTTGGATTTCCGCCAAAACGGGGGGTGATGCCTCAAAAGTAGTGGATGGATACAACCTCGATGGTTCGGAGACAAGCAAGTACAACAACGCCACCTTTGTGGGCCCCTTCGCCTGCGCAGGCCTCGTCGATGCAACGCATCAGGCATGGCTTGATAATGCCTATGCACAACTCAACAAACTCGTCGATGCTGATGACGTTTACTACCAGCAATCCCTCAAGGTAATCACCCTTCTCCTCCTCTCCGGCAACATGCCCGACCTGTGGACCACCACCGGCGTCGAACCGTTGAAGCGCCGTTCGGGAGCGGTTGCCGATTCGATATCGCTTTCCCTTACATCAGCTTCCTCTCCGGAGCTCTCTTTTTCAACCGCGACTTCCGGACAGGTCGACATCTCCTTCCATACCATTTCCGGTAAACTTGCGGCAATACCGGTCGGCGGCTTCTTTCCCGCGGGAAGCCACCGTGTCGGTATTCATTGCTCACTTCCCGCAGGGGCCTATGTCGTCCGGTTGCACTCGCCGGAGGGGAAGTTGACGCAGCGGGTGACGATTACACGATAGTGGTGAATGAAAGGGCTATTGATCGTCAGCGACAGGCGCCGGTGCATTCAATTGGTCGATAAGATGCTGCAAAGCGGCAGTTGCGGCGGCGTGTCGTACCGCCGCCCTCTCTCCCGTAAAGAGGTGCCTGAACGAGGCAACCGCGGCGGTCGTGAACGTTCCGATATACACCAGCCCCGCCGGCTTTTCATGACTTCCTCCACCCGGCCCGGCGATTCCCGACACCGAAACGGCGCAGTCGGCCTCAAGCAGCTTCGCAACACCTGCAGCCATTGCGGCAACCGTTTCTGCGCTGACGGCTCCCTTTGCTGCAAGCACCCGCTCCGGAACGCCCAGCAGCCGTATCTTAACGTCATTTGCATAAGCAATCACCCCGCCCCGGAAATATGCGGAAGATCCCGCGATTGCCGTAATCGCCGCTCCGATCAGTCCCCCCGTACACGACTCGGCTACGGCACAGGTCCGGTTCCGCTCAATAAGCAACTGCCCGAGGTCCCTTGCTAAGGATACAACGGTTGTATCAGGGAAGAAGTTTGAGGTCATGGGTAAAAAATAATCCGGGTTACCGGAGCAGGAGGTAAATTTAAGAAACAGGGAAGAAAAAAAGGTCAGATGGAGATGGCAGAAAGGTCAGCCCTCTATGCTGAGCCGCTACCAGGCGGGAAGGCATTTCTCTTTTTATCTGATCCTTGAGTCTGATCTCTGAATTATAACCGAAGAGAAAGCGAACGTTTCATGCCTCTTGCCAAACGCCCGACAAAAAAAGCCCTTATGAAGAGTAACAAATGCCCCTGGTGCGGGTCGCGTAAATTCGAAGAGGCGCGGAAACTCAACGTTATCGATCGCGTACGCTATATCGGATGCACGGTATGGATCTGCGGAAAGTGCGGGAAGAAATGGGGAGGGTAAGGCGGGAAGGCATCGTAATTCCCGGTCTTTTTCTCCCGAAGTAGTAATATTTTGTTATAAGATATATAATTTTCCCGATAACGCTATTTCCATCATGTCACCCATCGTTCGGTTTCCGGGCTGTTAATTATCATGAGAGTATCTTTTCTGGAGGCTCTACGACTCCCCACCACATGACCCGCTTTCGACGCATCGGCTATCCGCTTGTATGCATTACCCTGCTTCTGCTTTTTATCAGGCCGCTTTATTCTCTGTTTTTGTTCGCTCTTGATGGCGATAAATATTCTCAAATTCTGGTCGTCCCTTTCATTTCAATCTTTTTTATCATTCTGGAGCGCCGATCGGTCATTGTTGCGTCAAATCTTTCGATCGTCCCCGCGATCGTTGTTGCCGGCAGCGGAGCCGGGGTACTGCTGTTGTCCCGCCTTCTGGATCTTTCCATCTATCCAATTCTGGATCTTGATTTTTATATTCTATCATTTCTCCTTTTATTCACCGGCGGAACGATCTTTTTCTTTGGAATATCCCTTATTGTGTCGAATAAATTTCCCTGGCTTCTTCTTCTTTTGCTGCTCCCCCTGCCGTCGAAGGTTTTGGGAATCATCATCACCTTTTTCCAGTACGGTTCTGCCGAGGCGGTCGATCTGTTGTTGCAGGTGACCGGCTTGAACTACATACGCGACAATCTCACTTTTTATCTACCGTCGATAAGTATTCATATTGCCAGGGAGTGCAGCGGCATCCGGTCGAGCACGGCGCTGTTCATTACCGCACTTCTGGGAGGGCACCTTTTCCTAAAAACACTGCCGGGAAAGATCGCCCTCCTCATCTGCATTATTCCCCTTACCCTGCTCAAGAACGGCATCCGCATTACAACGCTTACGGTTCTTGCCGAAAAGGTCGATACGGCGTGGATTACCGACAGCGATCTTCACCATAACGGAGGCATTGTATTTTTCGGAATCATACTGATGCTCCTTTTCGGTTTATTGTTTGTAATGAAGAAAATTGAAAGTGGTATATTGAGTAAGATCACGCCTCTTCTTCCGTTAACCGGGGATGATGGTGGGGAAGAGGGGTAGAGCTAGTAAAGAAAGCCGTTCAGTTTCCTTGCGAGGTGTGCGCTACAGGTCGGATATCCCGGCCGATTCGCAGGCACGTAAACGATGACCTATCTTGTTTTTATCATTGCCAGCGGTGCGGTTGGAATAGGAGGAGCGTTCCTTGTTGCCTTCCGGGCGAAGTGGCCCGTGGGGCGAATCCTTGTGCCCGTGCTCGCCATTCTTTTCTGTAGTGCAGGTTTCGCCGAATACTTCGCCTCGTTCGATGCCGACCTCACGCTGAAAGCGTTTTGGACGCGGCTTGCCGTCGTCCTTCAATTTATGATTGGAGTTTCCCTTCTCGAACTTACCGTCGGTTTTCTCGGAAAAGAGGGTATCGGGTCGCCGATTCGATTCGGTTCGCGAACAATCCACCTCCGGCTCGTATGGCGGCCCGTTGTCATAATCGGAATTGAAATGGCCGTTATCGCTCCGTGGTTCCGGTTTGCCGAAAATGGGACGAGTGTCGTAGTGGCGCTCAATCGTCTGGGAGAGGCGCTCTTTGCATTGCTTTTCTGTTATCACCTGCTTACACTCTACGTGATTGAGAAGATTTTTCGCAACTCGACGACCATGCAGAAGCGGGTGTTTACCCCCTATCTTGCGTCAACCGGCCTCATCGCTCTCGGTTCCATGGTACTGCTGGTGCGCATTCTCTTCTTCAGGACCGTTATCTTCGAAATCGTTCAAATTCATGCGGCGCTCTGCGGGATCTTTTTCCCCGGCATGCTTATAGGATGTGCAAGCTACCGGCTCTGGGAGGAACGGATCGTCATCGGCCGGGGCATGGTGTATACGTCGATCACCGTCCTTTTTTTCGGCCTGTTTCTGATCAGCCTCGGCGTGTTCGCCTCCGCAGTGCGACTTCTTGGAATACAGTTCGACGAATTCGAGGGATTCGTCGTTCTGTTCGTCCTGCTGTTTGTCGGCATTCTCTCGATTTTCTCGACGAATATGCGCACCACCATCACGGAACTGTCGCGCAAGTACATTTACAAATCAAAATACGATTACCGCGATCAGCTCCTGCGCCTTCATGCCGCCCACCAGGCAGCCGGCGATGCGGCGGAAACCATCAGGGCGTTTATTGAAAACCTCCGTTATACCATCATCGTGAAAGACGCGTTCGTTTTCCTGCGGTCGCCGAATGAGAACCGTTTTTACCGCATGGACAACCCGGTGCCCTCCCTGCGGGAAGCGCCGGCGCTGCGTACCGATTCGCCGCTCGTCCGTCTCTTTGAAGAGAATATTGTTTCGGCGATCGATGTCGGGCATCCGGGACCGGACAGGGTAAAGCGGGCAGTCGAAACGGAAACGGCCATACTCGGCAAGCTGTCGGTTTCACACCTCTTCGCGATCAGGCATGACGATCTGCTGGTCGGGATCCTTGCCATCAATACGGGAAAACGTTGCTTCGATTCCGAAGACCTGATGCTGATCACTATGTTCTGCGAATCGATCGGCACCGCCATTTTCCGCGAGCGGATCGAGCGCGAACGCATTGAACAGAAACAGTTTGAATCGTTCAGCCATATGGCCTCATTTATTGTTCATGACATAAAAAATCAGGTCGCCACGCTTTCCCTTGTTACGAAAAACGCCCGGGAAAACATCAGTAATCCGGATTTCCACTCCGTGCTGCTTCGTTCTCTGGAAAACTGCTCCGGCAACCTCACCATGCTCATCGAAAAACTGAAGTCGCCGCCCCGGAAGGAGCAGCTCGCGGAAACCGAAATCGACTGCAATGAAATCGTCACCGCCCTCCTCGAGCAGACGCGCAGCACCCTTCCGGCGGGGATCGCTGTTAAAGCGGCTCCGGGGCAGCTCCCCCCCGTGCGCGCAGATTCGACGGCCCTCTCCTATGTGCTGAAAAATCTTCTCATCAATGCGATCGAGGCCTTGGGCAGCAACGGCGTCATTACCTGCTCTACCGGCACGCTTTCCGCCATGGCGCAGGACGACACCTGCCGTTTCGGACTTACGACGGTCGATCGTGAAAATCACAAAGCTTTCATCACCGTACAGGATAACGGTCCCGGCATGAGCCGCTCCTTCATCGAGCAAAGGCTCTTCAAACCTTTCAACACCACCAAGGACAAGGGTATCGGCATCGGGCTCTATCAGTGCAAAACGCTCATCGAGACCATGGGAGGACGACTCCTCTGCTGGTCGGAAGAGGGAAAGGGATGCCGGTTCTGTATTGTATTGTAAACCGCCGCAATAAATATCCCTTGACCTGCTTAGTGCATTATCATACAATGGTTTGAAGCTTTTCCATGATATATTTTCAGCTGCGGCGGGAAAGCAACATTTCTCGTTGACATAATCCCCTTTCCATTTCAAGGAGCATTCATGCAGCAGAACCCGATTCCCTTTCTTGATCTCGTCACTCCCCATATCGAGCTCGAACAGCAACTTACGGCGGTGTTTCAGAAGGTGCTTACATCCGCCCGTTTCATCGGCGGTCCGATGGTGGAGCAGTTCGAAAAGCATTTCGCTGATTTTTGCACGGTCAAGCACTGCTGCGCGCTGAACAGCGGGACCGACGCGGTGCGCTTCGCCCTTATTGCCGCAGGCATCCGTCAGGGCGATGTGGCGTTTACCGTTCCGAACACGTTTATCGCTACGGTTGAGGGCATTTCGCAGGCGGGAGCAATTGCCGAATTCATCGAAATCAACGAACAGACCTTCTCCCTCGATCCTGAAAACCTCGAAAAGCATATCGCCCGACACTGCACGTACGACGCGAAATCGAAGACGCTTTTTTCAAAACGGTGGCAGCGGCCGGTGCGGGCGATCGTTCCCGTTCACCTTTACGGCCAGACCGCCGATATGGATCCGATCATGGAGATCGCCCGTCGGTATGATCTTGTCGTCGTAGAGGACGCCTGTCAGGCGCACGGCGCCCGGTACTTTTCAAAAAAGGAGAACCGGTGGCGGGTTGCCGGATCGATCGGTGATGCGGCCGCTTTCAGTTTCTATCCGGGGAAAAACCTCGGCGCCATGGGGGAAGGGGGAGCGGTTACGACCAATGACGCCCTGATCGACCGGACGGTCCGGATGCTGCGCGACCACGGTCAGGTCGAAAAATATCTCCATGAAATCGAGGGGTATAACGGCCGTCTCGATGCGCTGCAGGCCGGTATTCTCGACGTCAAACTCGCCCGCCTGTCCGACGGGAACGCCAAGCGGAGGACCTGTGCGCATTATTACACCGAACGATTGTCATCGTCGAAAAAGATTGTCTGCTTCAGGGAACCGTCCTGGGCCGAATGCGTTTTTCATCTTTACATCGTGAGGGTGCCGAACCGCAGGGAGGTCCAGCGCAGTCTTGACAATGAAAAGATAGGAACCGGCCTGCATTATCCCACTCCGCTGCACCTGCAGAAGGCGTATGTCCACCTGCACTACCGCAGCGGCGATTTCCCCGTTACCGAAAAAACTTCGGCGGAGATCCTATCGCTCCCGATGTTCCCCGGTTTGACAAAAGAGCAGCAGGACCGGGTGGCGGCGACGCTTGTCGCCGCCGTCGGCGGCTGAGGCGGATCGCCGGACGTCCTCCCGCCCGCCGAAGCGCCGCCCTGGCTGAAGGGGGCTGCGCGCGGGCATGAAGCCGCTTCGTCGAAAGCGATCAGAAGGACGGGATGCCGGAGGACGGGGAAGCGAAATGCTCGCCACTTTTTTGAGCCCTTTGACATGACCCTCTCGAAAGGGTATAATCATTAATTCCATATATGTCCGTAAAGGAGAATCCGTCGGTGACGATACCCTCTCTTCTACGTCTCTTTCCGCTTGTTTTTTCGATGGCGCTGTCGCTTCCTGCCGCAACGCAGCCGGGGGAAGGAGCCGCCGCTTCCCGCATTCCCTCGCTTGCCGTCAACGATCTGATCGGTCACGGACTTACCGAATCGGAGGCGATGACCCTTAGCGACGTTCTGCGGTCGCGCCTGATGGAGACGAAGAAATTCAAGGTCATGGAACGGTCGGAAATGGAGATGATCCTCAAGGAGCAGTCGTTTCAGCAGAGCGGCGCTTGTAATGAAGAGGCCTGCATGGTTGAGATGGGACAGCTGCTCGGTATCGAACAGCTGCTCGCGGGAAGCATCGGTAAAGTAGGAAGGGCGTTTTCGATCAATGTCCGCATCATTTCCGTTCAGAGCGGCGAAATCATCCGGTCGGTCTCGCATAATTACACCGGGCCGGTCGAAAATCTGCTCACCTCGGAAATCAATGTGGTGGCAAAAAAAATCGCCGGCATACCGCTGGCAATTGAACCGAGGCCGGTGGCGGTGCCGGAAAAAAGAAAGGGGAACAAGCTCCGCCGGGGAGTGATTGTAAGTTCCATGGCGGTTCTTGCGGCAGGTGGCGGCATTGCGGCGTTTATTCTTCTCAGAAAAGAGGATGAACCGGAAGCGCCGACCTCGACTGTGGAGGTGCAATGGAAATTCTGAAACGTCATCCGATACGCCGTTTCGCCCTCGCCGCGGCGCTTGTCGGTGTGCACTGTTCCCTGAAGGAGCAGACGGTATCTCATGAAAGCGGCGTTTCCATCGAAATAACCGCCGCAGCCCTGCAGCCTCCCTCCGAACTGGTCATCAACCTCTCCAATGAAGAGGGGTTGCACTGGGAGCGTCTGGTCCCTTCCCCGCCGAACGACGGTAGGGTCAGCTTTCCCAGGATTCCCTACGGTCGCCTTTTTATCGACATCACGGGCAATGTGCAGCAACTCCGCACCCTTTACGGACACGGTGAGATCGACGTACAAACCCCCAATGCGTCGGCAACTCTGTTCCTGCGCAACATTCTCGGCGTAAGAAACCTTGTTGAGGCACAGGAACGTATTTTTCTGCAGAACAGCGCCCAGCGCTCCGCCTTCTGGGACGCGCTTCCTAAGGAGAGCACCGCGCTCTGCTCGGCGAATGACGGCCAGGCTGTTCTGCGCGTTACGGTCGCCGCATCGGCACTCTACCTCTATTTCCTCTGTGAAGTAAACGACACGCTTTTTTTCTCCGAAGACCGCGTGCCGACCGGTACCGGTGAACTGACGTCGGATGCCGTTATAGTCTATCTCTGCAAAATGCCGCCGCACGAAATGACGCCGGAACGGCAACCCTTTCCCGCGGTCCGTTTTCAATGTGAAGTCGGCCGTGCCGCTCTTGATAACGGGGTATTCGACCTGATCAACTTTACATCAGATGTTACAAGGAACGGTCCCCTGGTGAATTTCATAACGGATGAAATCGCCGCGCGGATCCTGCGAACGGGCATCAGTCAGCGAATTCTCGAGCTGCGCATCAAAAAATCGCTGCTCGCCCTCCCCGAGGGAGCGCCTGACCAGGCTCTCCTTTTCGGGATGGTGGTGCGCTACCGCAACAGCAACAGCGCAACACTTCCTCCGGTGCTCTCCGACTGGCAGAGCGGTATTGTCGAATCCAACCCCCGGTTCGCCGACGACTCGTGGGGATACCTTGAAATAAATCCATAATAGTGCGGGGTACGGGCATTCGCCTGCTTCTTCCCCGGGAGAGCGGGGGCGGGACGCATCAGCCGACACCTCAAGAACAATCGGCTTTCAAAACGTCCCCTCGCGCGCGATTTATTTTTACGCCTCACCTCACGTGCAAAGGACGTTCATGCATACCGTATTTATCGACGGCCGGGAGGGGACAACCGGCTTGCAGATCCATGGCTGGCTGAAGAACCGGATTGATCTTACCCTTCTTGAAATCCCCGCGGAAAAACGAAAAGACCCGGAAACAAAGCGGGAGTTTCTCAACGGTGCCGATATCGTCATTCTCTGCCTTCCCGACCGTGCGGCACGGGAAGCGGTCGCCATGATCGATAATCCGAAAACGAGGGTAATCGACGCGAGCACCGCCCACCGGGTTGACCCCGACTGGGTCTACGGGTTGCCGGAGATGGCAAAAGCCCAGCGGCGACTGATTCGAGCCGCCGCCCGGGTCTCGAACCCCGGCTGCTATGCCACCGGTTTTGTGCTCCTTGCGCGGCCGCTGGTGGAACAGGGGATCATTGCCCCTGACGCGCCGGTCGACTGTTTTGCCGTTTCGGGATACAGCGGCGGCGGAAAGAAGTTGATTGCCGTCTATGAAGCCGACTCCGCCGCATCGGCTGCGGCGCTCGGCTCCCGTAACTATGCCCTCGGTCTTAACCACAAACACATTCCCGAAATGCAGAAGTACGCACTGCTGACGCAGCCGCCTCTTTTTCTCCCGGTTGTCGGCGCCTATTACCAGGGGATGAACGTTACGGTACCGCTTCACCGCGCGCGCCTGAAATCCCCGGTCACGGCACGGCAGCTGCACAACATCTTTTCCGACTACTACAGCGGCGAACCCTTCATTTCCGTCAAGCCGCTCGACATCGAACGGTCGCTCGAAAACGGCTTCCTTAATCCCGTCCGGTGCAACGGGACCAACCGATGCGATCTGTTCGTTTTCGGGAACGACCGGCAGATGGTCGTCGCCGCCCGGTTCGACAACCTCGGAAAGGGCGCTTCGGGCGCCGCGGTGCAGAACGTGAACGTCATGCTGGGGATTGACGAGCGGACGGGCCTGTCGGGGGAGCCGAACGACGCTGCCGAAACGCCTCGTACAGCATGATCGCGCTTGCGCAGCCCACATTGAACGAATCGACTCCGTCGTGCATGGGGATCGCCGCTACCCTGTCGCACCGGGCGACCACGGCGTCGGAAACGCCGGACTGCTCGTTGCCAAGAACGATACAGCAATCACCGGTAAAGTCAACCGCATGCATCGACACGCTGTGCGGCCGCACATGGGCGGCGACGATCGTGAAACCGTATTTTATCCGTAAAGCGGCAAGCGTTTCGGCGAGGCAGTCGCTGTAGACAACCGGCATTCTGAACACGGCGCCCATGGAATTACGCACCGAACGGCGCAGGTAGGGATCGGTGGAGGTTTCCCCGGAGATGATCGCCTGCACGCCGCATGCCGCGCAGTTGCGAAGGATGACGCCGGTATTTTCGGTATTGCCCATATGGTCGAGGGCGACAAACAGACGCGGAGCATGAAAGGCGGTGCAGACCGAATTGATCGTTGCCGTCGGCGGGACCTTTCCCACGGCCATGATTCCCTGATGGTAATTGAACCCGACGATCGATCGTACCATCCTGCCCGAAGCCCGGTATACCGTCACCGCTTCCGGCCGCCGTTCAAGGTCATGCCTGCATTGAGCGAGCCACGATTCCGTAAGAAGAATCGAAACCACCTCCAGACCGCTCGCCAGAAAGCGGACAACCACCTTATTGCCCTCAACGACGAAGATCCCCCGCCGGCGGTGATCGATGGAACGGCGCAGCGTACGGTACAGTTCCAGGCCGGGATGGTCGAGCGATTCGACATCATTAACCGATGCGATCATGAGGGCCTTGCTGCTGCAGATTGAGGACCGGCATTGAACGGGGAGCCTCTTTTCTTTTTATCCCGAAATGATATAATTGATCGGGAAGAAGCCTCTTCCCGCAGTTGAAAATAGTATCGGGGAGCGTGCCATAAGGTGGTTCTCTCCAAAGCGGCCGTTTCGGGCATGAGCGAGGAGGTGGTCGGGTGAAGGGCATTTCCGGGATTCGTTACAGCGCCGGCATTATGCTGCTCTTCGTCCTTTCGGCGGCCGGGGAACAACCGGAAGCGTTGCGCTGCAAAATCATCGATAAAAAAGGCGCCATGCAGCTCTGGTCGAAAACCGCCTCGACGATGGGCGCACTGGAGCGCTCGGACGATCTTTCTTCGGGAAAGACCCTCATTTTAAAGGACGACGCCTCCCTTCACCTGATGTTCGAACCGTTCATCGACCTGTTTCTTGAAAAATCAGCCGTCGTCGCATTTGATAACATCCTCATTGAACGCGCCGGCGGGGTAATCCGCATGCACTGTACCATGGGAAAGGGAAGTCTCTTTTTGAAAGCGCCCCCGCAGGCAGGCTATACGCTGCTCTTTACCCTCTCGACCCCTGCCGCCACGATCGATGTTTCAATGGCCGAAATTTTAATATCGGTAGGCGACGACGGGACCACTGTTGCGGAAGTAAGGCACGGATCCGCCAAGGTGCTTCCCCTCGAGAGCGCCTTGAAAACCGTGCTCAACAGCGGAAGCAGGGGTGAGATCAAACGCAACACGCCTCAGGTGCTGCTTTCCGGTATCGGCGACAGCACCGCCGTTCTATCGAAAAAACCCCACAAGCAGCCCTCCATCGCGATCCTCTCGGTCAAATCGAAGGACAAGTCGGAAGGGAACCTTGAACATATTTCCAATTCGGTGGCTACCGCCTTCGAAAAGTCCACCAGGGCGAAGGTCCTCTTTCTCGATGACGTGAAAAAGCTTCTTCATACCGAAGGCGTCGACCGGCTGCTCGACTGTTTCACCGATTCGTGCATCTCCCGGATCGGCGCCCGGGCGGGGGTCGATATCGTCATCGTCGGCAATCTGGGCCAGCTCGGCACCACACACATCCTCGATCTCAAAATGGTCGATGTCCTGCGCGACAAGCTGCTGAAGCGGACCTCCGTCAGCGTCACCGAAGATCTCGGCCTTATTCTCAAGGAGATCCCCGGCGCGATCGAGAAACTTGTCGAAAAAGACTCGGTGCTCACCTCGGTCGTGGAGAGTCCGGCGACCGCCGAACCCGACTCCGCACTGCAGGGATATCAGGAAAAGATCGTCTGGATTTTTCCCGGGAGCTTCGTTATGGGGTCGAGCCATACATCGGGTGAGGTGGATGAACTCCCCTCTCATAAGGTAAAACTCGGCGGCTTTTTTATCGACCGGTTTGAAGTCACCCGTGAGGAATTCGAAAAAGTCATGGGGTACAACCCCTCATCGGCCAAAGGATGCGGCACCTGTCCGGTAACCGACGTCACCTGGCGGGAAGCGTCGGGGTACTGTACAAAGGTGGGAAAAAGGCTCCCGACGGAAGCCCAATGGGAGTATGCATGCCGGGCGGGAAGCGTCACCCCTTTTTATACCGGTGCGACAATCACCGGCGATCAGGCAAACTTCAACGCCCGGAAACCTTTCGGGGGAAGTCCCGTCGGTCTGTTCAGAGGAAAGGCCGTACCGGTGGGTTCCTTTCCGCCCAACGGCTGGAACCTTCACGACATGTACGGGAATGCCGCCGAATGGTGCGCGGACTGGTACGACGTCGCCTATTACGGGAATACTCCCGAAGAAGATCCTCGGGGGCCGAAAACTGGCAAACTGAAGGTGGTTCGGGGGGGCGGCTGGAGCAGCGACGGCAACGGTCTGCGTTCGTCAAACCGCATGGCGTACAATCCGGAACTGCGGCTCAACACCATAGGATTTCGCTGTGTGACGCCGGACAAGCCCACTGTCCCGAAAAAGAAATAGCGTGTTTTACAGGTTCAACTTTCGCAGCGTCGTAACGACGATATACACCCCGACGGAACAATGATAAACCCGCCGCCGATGCCGAGCGTTCCCGAGGAAATCCCGGCAACGACCCCGATCGCCATATAGAGCATAATCGATTGAACGGTTATGTGGCAGCTCTTTATAGTAAAGATGCAGCTTACGGTATCGTCGCGTCATCCGCATGCCGCCTCGCCCCGGCGTTGCGGACCTCCCAAACGTTTTCCAGGCCGGCAGCCGCGCCGGCACACCCGAGCGAGCGGGCGAGTTCGTAGAAATGCTCGGCCTCACCCCACTGCTCCAGTTTGAACGCGCAGTTTGCGGCAAAGAGGGCCAGATCGCCGAAATCCGGAAACAGCAACAACGACGCCTTCGCCTCTTCGAGCGCAACCCGCGGGGTTCCCGACCGTTCATGTAACTGACAAATGCGCAAACTCAGCCAGCGGTCGGCGACGTCCGCCTCCCGCGCCTTCAGCAGATAGTAGAGCGCTTTATCGAGAACGCCCCGCTGCTCGTACATCTCGGCGAGCATCGCCCGAACGTACCGCATATTGTTCCCCGAAGCCGGGTAGCGGCGGAGCCAGGCGGATGCGGTTTCAAAATCGTCAAGATCTCGGTACATCTCTCCGAGAGCGATAATAACGTCCGGTGAGGTGTTATCGACGGTAAAAAGCCGTTCGAAGGCGATGATCGCCTCGGGCAGGGCGCCCGCCCTGCGATAGGACGCGGCTCGGATAAGAAGCGCCTTTTTATTGCTCGGTTCAAGCTCCAGGGCGCGCGATACTGAAGCGATGCAACTGCCCATGTCTTCGAGGGTATAGTAGGCGATCGCCAGGTTGAGATGGCCGCGGAAGAAATCGGGCGCCTCGTCGACCGTCGCCCGGTAGTAAACGATGCTCTGCGGGATGCTGTCAATCTGAAAGTAGGCGTTGCCGAGGTTGAAGTAACAGAGCGTGCGGTTTTCCCCCGCACGTACGGCCTTTTGATAGAGCCGGATCGCCTTCGAAAAATTTCCATCGCCGTATTGTTCATTCGCGTGGTCGAGAAGGGAGGCGGATATCGGAGCAGACGCTGCGGCCAGCGACAGGGAGAGCGCCGCCGATGTAACGATTCGTCGCCTGCGGGACCGCGGGGTTACGGCGCAGGGGAAAAGCGGTTTCCGCCGCCTGAAGAATAGTATCTCATGCCCCATTACTACATTCCTGCCGCTCGGTTCGGTGCATGTCGTTATCGACGGGATTGCCGGCCCGCACCCTGATTCAAATCTACTTTCCGCGCCTTGAGGCTGAAAATGCATAAACCGAAGTCAATCTACAGAGAGGCGCGCCGTATTCTCCTTCAGGAACCACGCGGTTTTCCGTACTTCCTTTAATCCGGCATCAATGAGCGCTGCGGCGGGCCGGTTCCGGCAAGCGACTTGGACGAAAGGGACTCTTTCATTTATATTTTACATCACTTACGGGAAGCACCTTGTCGTCACTCCCTGAGTCGTCGCTTTGGATGAATGCCTGAAAGTATGACGGAGCAGCGCAAAGGAGTTTGATCGATTCGGAATGAAAAAGATCTTTTTCATTGAACCGCCGCCGACGCTCAACTGGACAGCGGGCTCGAAAATATCGAAGGCGGGCCGCCGCCATCCCTGCCTCAATGAAACGGGAGAGCAAATTTACAGTTATCAGAACCTTTCATGTGCGGCGGTGCTCAGAAACGGCGGTTACGGGGTCACCTATGTGCATTGCCCCACGCAGCGCCTTGATCTGCCGGCGACGCGGCGGATCATTACCGACGGGTCGCCGTATGCCGTCGTCATCATGGTCGAACATATCAATGTCAACGTGGCGGATGCGGTTTCACGGCATGCGCATGAACGGGAATGCCGGGTGATCTGGGTGGGGCCGTTCGTCACCGCGCTTCACCGGGAAGAGATCGAAAAAGAGTGCGTTGATTTCATTCTCCGCGGCGAGTGGGACTATTCGGTCAAAGAGCTTATTGACGCATGTATCACTTCCGCCCCGCTCGACCGCATCGGAGGCCTCACCTGGAAATCGCCGTCCGGGGCGGTCGTCGTCAATCCGGCCCGGCCTCCCATAGACGACCTCGACGGATTGCCCATTCCCGCCTACGACCTGCTTGATTTAAGCAAATTCTACGAGAGCGTCTTCGTCAGGTTTCCGGCCGCCACCATGATCACCTCGCGCGGGTGCCCGTTCAACTGCATCTATTGCAGCTATCCGCAGACCATCTACGGGCATCGATTCCGCGCCATGTCGCCTCCGCGGGTGCTCGCCGAAATCACCCACCTTGTCAAGGAGTGCGGCGTTCGCGAAATCCGGATCGACGACGACACCTTCGACATCGACCGTAAACGGGTCATCGACATCTGCAAGCTCCTCCGTGCGGCGAAGCTTGACGTCGTCTTTTCCGCACAGTGCCGGCCCCAGCTGATGACCGACGAGGAGGCGCACTGGCTAAAAAAGGCCGGGTGCCGCATGGTGCTCTACGGCGTCGAATCGGGAAACGACGACATCCTGAAGAAGATAAGGAAAAACAGCACCAAAGAGGAGATCCGCCGCGGGGTAACAATCGCAAAAAAACACGGCATCGACGTTCTCAACTGCATCATGCTCGGATTTTACTGGGACACAAAGGAGACCGTCGAAGAGACCGTGAGGTTTTCCTTTGAACTCAATGCGGAATTCACGCAGGTTGCCACCCCTACGCCGCTTCCGGGAACCGATTACTACCGGCTGCTCGATGAAAACAACTGCTTTCTTTCAAAAGAGTGGGAGTGTCACGACAGCGTTCACCACTCCTCGGTCGAGCTGCCGCATCTGAGCAATGCCGACCTCAACCGTTATCTTGCAACATTTTACCGCAGATATTACCGCCGGCCAGCCTATCTGCTGATGATGACGGTACGCATGTTCAAATCATGGGGAAATTTCACGCAGAGCCTGCGCAAGTTTTCCGTCATTTTTACAAAGTAGTATGAAGTTCCTCCTCGTTTCCCCATTTACCGGTGCGAGCGGCAGCGCGATACGGTTCTGGAACATTGCGCAGGCGCTGCGTGAAAAAGGCCACCGGGTCGTCTACGCCGACCGCCGGGCCAAAAAGGCCCCTTCGCTGCACTTCTGTGAAGGAGTCGCCTACTACGGGTGCCCCGCCTGCGGGGTGCTGCTTCTTGACATTGTCTTCTCTTTTCTCTTTTATTCGACCATCTTTATCAGGCATGTCGACTGCGACGTTTTCTACGCGCTCAAGCCGGCGCCGAACAACTGCATTCCCGCTCTCGCCGCCCGGCTGTTCGGCAAGAGGGTTATCCTCGACGTCGACGACCTCGACTATGCCTACCTTGCGGGAGGCGCCGGCCGTGTCGTTTCCCGGTTCTTCTTCAACCTTTTTCCCCGGATGTTTCATCTGGTGACCTATCACACGCCGGCACTGCATGATTACCTTGCGGAAAGCGCCCATGTGCCGGAACGCAGGCTGTATTATCTTGCGCAGGGGGTATCCCCGGTTTTTTTACCGGTGCAACGCCCTTCAGTCTCCTCCCGTGCTCCCGGCGAACTCATCTACCTCGCGACGCTGGGCATCACCTCCGATTTCGACGACCTCCTGCCCGGTTTGCAAAAACTTTTCGTCCGCCATCCCGCCGCATCGATGAGCGTCGTCGGCGACGGATGCCGGAAGGCGGAGTTCGAACGGTCGGTCGCCGGAGCGGGGATCGGCGAACGGGTCCGGTTTTTCGGAACGATCGAGCACGCCGACCTTCCGCGTTTCGTCGCCGCCCACCGGATCGGAATCAATTATATGCGTCCTGTACCGGTAAACCGGTGTCGCGCGATTCTGAAAATCCGCGAATATCTCGCCTGCGGACTGGAAGTGGTCTGCAACGAGGCGGGGGACGTCGATCTTTTCAGGGATTTCATCCACATCGAGCAAACGATTGATGCGTTGTTTGAAACCGTCTCCGTTCTGCTTTCGAAACCGCATCGGATGAATGACGCGGGGAGGGCCTTTATCGAGCTGTACTATCGCTGGCCGGGCATCATCGATGCATTCTTAAAGAGGATCGGGGCGTTGTGAGGATCGGCGTCGACATCAAGGCCTTTAAAAACGGAAAAACCGGTATTTCCCGCTACCTCCGCAACATCCTTGACCGGTTGCAAAAAATTGACACAAACAATGACTACGTGCTTTTCGAGTGCACGCCGTCGGACTATGCGGTCGTCAACCAGCGCTGGAAAAAGGCGCTCCTGCCGTGGATATTCCCCGGGATTTTCTGGCAGCAGTGCATCCTGCCCGGGCACCTCAAAAGATCAGGGATCGATATCCTCTGGGCGCCGGAGCAGATCTGCCCGATTCTTTACAAGGGAACCATCTTCACCACCGTCCACGATCTGGCGGCGTTGCGGTTCCCGGGGTCATGCCAGCGGTCCAATCTTCTTATTCAGAAATATCTCTTTCCCCGATCCGTCAGGCATTCGACCCTGCTGCTGCCGGTTTCCGATTATGTGGGAAGGGAATTGCACACCTTCTATCCGGAGCTCGTCGATCCCGATCAGATAATAACGGTATCAAACGGAAGCCCCGACTGGGAGTATCGTCACGAGGTCGCTGCAGGAACGAAGAAACCGTTTCTCTTCTTCGCCGGAAACCGGGAACCGCGCAAGAACCTCGTCAGGCTGATTGATGCAATGGAGATCCTTCTTCGCGAAGGAACGCCGGTCGAACTGCACCTCGCCGGCCCTCCGGGATGGAAAAGCCGCGACCTTCATGAAAGAATCGCGGAAAGCCCGGCCCGGGGATCGATACGATTCCTCGGCTACCTCTCCGAAGAGGAGTTGAAGGAATGCTACCGTACCTGCGCGGCCGTCGTCTACCCGTCCCTCTATGAAGGATTCGGCCTGCCGCTGCTCGAAGCGCTCTGCATGGGAGCACGCGTGGTCACCTCGCGGGGAACCGTCATGGAGGAGATCGCCGGGCCGGCGGCGCATTATTTCGACCCGTTTGACAGCCGCGACATCGCCGCGGCGATCCGCGCGACGCTTGAAGCGCCGCCGCCGAATGCGGACGAGTTGCGGCTTTTCCGGACGGTGCTCGATACGTACTCGTGGGAAGCGAGCGCGCGAAAGCTTCTGGAATTATTCGAACGTTATTGCCGCGAAAGGAGGTAAGAAGCTCTACTGCCGTTTGATGGTTTTTTTCATACAATTGGCGGCGGGCTATAAGAAGAAATGACTGTTTGCGGGAGGAGGGTGCTGCAGTGTCGTTGCGAAAAGCTCCGGTCGGTTGGTATTTTACATAGATTTAATACTACCTCGGCAGAATAAAAAATATCGGTTTTTTCGATGCCTGCCCGCATCAATCTAACTCTTTGGCCCCCTCCCTGCCGCCTGCGGAGAGGGGAAGAGGCGCGGGGCATGAAAAAACAACCATGTTATTGTACCGGGGGAGAATTTAAAGCACGACACCTTTTCCGGAGAGGTGCCTGAGCGGTTGAAAGGGGCGGTCTCGAAAACCGTTGAGCTGGGTTTCCGGCTCCCAGGGTTCGAATCCCTGCCTCTCCGAAATAATAAAGCCTCCATCCCGAAGGGGTGGGGGCTTTATTATTATTGCCGGTGAGGCTTTCCGCGCACGGACCTCTCGACCGCCAAGCCCCAGCACAAGGATGTGCGTTTGAGGGATATACCAAAACGCAAACAGCGGGTTCATCAGGAGGATGATGGTCAATGATATGCAGCTTCTGGATAATCGGAAACAGTCGTGACCCCCTTTTCAAGACTGCTGTTTACCGGGGCAATGTCAAGAATTTCGCTTATGGTCATAAAAATGAATCCTTCACGTGAGAGGACTTCGATGATTGCGGGCAAGGCCTCAATAGTGTTTGCCATCTCTTTATCCATTCCCGTATTTAATCGGTCGTGAAGCAGAATGATCGATCCGGGTCTTGTTTTTCGAATTACATTTTCTACGATGCGATCGCGCGGAACATGAAGCCAGTCCTGAGAATCGACGGTCCACAGCACCATATGATACCCTATTGCGCTGCATTCCCGGATCATCCAGGGTGTTTTCCATCCGCGGGGTGGACGAAAAAGAACCGGCCTGCTTCCGGTAGCGGAATAAATGGTCGCCGCCGTCGAGTCGAGTTCCTTTTTCAATGTGCGTGGGGATTCGATGGAGAATTTTAACGAGTGGGTATACGAGTGATTGCCGATTTCGTGTCCCTGTTCAGCCATTTTCTTAAGGAGCCAGTGGTGGCGCTCGGCGTTTTTTCCGATGACGAAAAAGGTCGCTTTTACTCCGTAGTGATCGAGGATATCGAGAATTTTTTCGGTCCCTGCTCCGGGTCCGTCATCAAATGTCAAAGCAACCGCTCTCACGCAGGCGCCGCTTGCAAGGGTGGTCCCCGTCATCCGGTTGAACGGCGGCTCCGTGAACTGGCCGGAAAACATGATTAAGAAAAGCGTCATTGCTGCAGGGAGTATACTTCTTCCCGGAAATCCTGCGGGTTTCAGCGTACGGTAATCCCGGAATGAGCGGAACAGCGGGCGGTTGAGAAACAACAGGTAGAAGTCATTGACATAATACATTACCACCGTCTTCCAGAAGGCCCTTGCGAAACGGCGCGAGGAGGTGGCGACGACCAGCGAGCGGTCGATGACGACATCGCCGAACCTTTTCAGGCGCTTGCCGATTTCGACGTCGGCGCCGAGATTGACGTCAAGCGAGAATCCGCCGCTGCGAAGATATGCGTGCTTCCACACCGCCATATTCGCCCCGGAAATATGGTAATTGAATTTTCCGAAAAACAGTGCCATTAGTTTAAGCCAGAACGGACCGTCGTGAAATTTGAAAAGTCCCCCGCAGGCGACGACATTTTCATTCGACAGGTCGGTGACGATGGTCGATAACCAGTTTTCGGGAACGACCGTATCGGCATCGGTGCAGGCGATGATGTCCCCTTTGGCGGCATTGAATCCGGCGGTAATGGCCCTGTTGTACCCTTTTAACGGCTCATGGACGATGCGGCATCCGTGAGCGGCCGCGATCGCGGCGGTGGTGTCCGTGGATGCGTTGTCGACGACGATGATTTCACGACGGCCGGCATACTCCTGTCCGGAAAGCGCCGAGAGGCATGCGGGAAGGAACCGTTCTTCGTTATAGGCTGGCACGACAACACTGACGAACGGCAAAACAGGGGAAGAAGTCGTGAAGGGGCGCGTTCGCCCGTTATTCTTCATGCCTCCCGAACCGTGAAGCGCGAATAATTTCAACACTTTCGACATTCCGAGCAGGGACAGTGCGGCACAAAGGGGAAAAATGAAAAAGAGCAGCCTGAAGGTGAAAAGCGCCCCGAGCATTGCGGTCGGAGTGATATGCCTGCTCATCATCAGGCAGACGCTCTCGAAGACGCCGAAACCGCCCGGTGATTGACTTACCATACCGACGGCGTGCGAATAGAGGTATAGATTGATAAATTCAGGAAACCGCACGATTCCCGCGTCCGGTATCAGAAGAAAGAAGATCAGGGCCGAGCAACTCCAGTCCGAGATTCCCACTGCAAGCAGCTTAAGGCCGGAAGTACCCTGGGGGACGAAGGCCGGGATTTTTTTTCTCGCACTGCTCAGACATGCCGTAAGGTAAAGAATCGTGACCATCGAAGCGACAATAGTCAGGCCGGTAAAAACCGGAGAATGCAGCGTTGAAGCACTGCGACTGTTGATGATAAGCGAAGCTATTCCTGAAAAAGAAAAAAGCAGGGAGAACCCTGCCCAGTAGGCGGCCGTATATGATGCTATCGCCCGGACAATCGCCGTTACCGATTCTCCGCGCGCCATATAGAAACGAAGCTTGACGGCGCTGCCGACGAAAGCGGAAAGCCCCATATTGGCGTTGATGGTGTCGCCGATAAAGGAGACGAATGCGATCTGACGATACGGCAGCCGGGATCCGACAAGCCGCAATCCCAGCGTATCGTAGGCTGTCATAATGAGATAGGTTACTCCGACCAGTAAAACAGCAGCGAAAAGACGCATCGGCGGGATGGCTATGATCGCCTCTTTGATTTCGTGGAAGGGAGTGGTCTGAATGATACTCAATACATAGCGACATGCAAGCAATGTGCATATCAACACGAAGAAGCTGAGTACGGTTTTAAATGCCAACCGCATTCGTTCCACTAATTTTTCATTGAGGTTGTCGGTTATAATTTTCATATATGGTGATTTTTTCATTTATAAGGGAAAGACATGGTGAACCGTCAGTTACCGCTCGACTTCGGCCTGGCGGGCAGAATAGTAAAAAACGTTGCCGAGTATCCATAAATGCACCGGCAGCGATGTCCACCAGCTTTGATGCTGATACTCATCTAGGCCGAGGTATCTTTATATCAGCGCCAGTTGAAGCGTCGGTCAATCGCTGCCGTTGCCGCAGAACGTAATCTTTCTCCTGCTGTGATTGCCCTTATAGCCCCTCCTTTCGATGAAGGTTGACTGTTATACCGGACAGCGTAACTCCCCGCACGTTCTTTACTGTTCGCACACTTCAGCTTCCACCCTTGTCGCGATAAAATGTTTTTTATTTTTCCTGTAGGTCACCACGAGAGGACAGCCTTTTATAAGGTCATTGATGCCGATATTGGTTCCTCCCCGGGTTATTTTCCCGACCACGAAAAACGACATCTCCTTTTTGCCGTTTCGGACGATGATGCTGCTGCTTTCATCGTCGCAGCGAATGGCGCTGCCCCTGAAGGTCTGCTGTTTAACGGCTGCTGCTTCAAGAGGCATTGCCGGAACGACGAGCAGCAGTGCATAGAATGCCAATTGTTTCATGGCTCCTCCTTTGGATGATAAGCTTCCTGCGTCATGCAATGTGCACTCGATCCGGTCGACCGAGCAGAGCAAAAAAAGACTCTTTATCAGCGATCAGGAACCCGAGCGTCATGCACAAATTTTTCTGTTCGACCGTCACATTGGCGATAACGACCATGCACTGTTTCGCCGATGTTTTTTGAGGGTTTCGCAGGTCAACAGTCAGTATCGTCTGCCCGCAGATCCGTAAAAACGCCACACCTTCGGAAAGGTGAAGATCCTCCGTTCCATCCAGACACTGTATTCCGAGAATCTCCCGTACGGTCAGGTTGAACGGGCTGTCGACTATGCTGATTTGTAATGTACCATGTTTTTCAACCGGGCATGCCGGGTCGAACGGGATGAAGGAATTTTCAGGTTGCGTGATGATCATACCATACTCTCCAATGCCTGTTGTTGTTTTAGAAATTTGCCCCTGAAGTAATTTCATCGGTCATCGACAGTATTTTCCACTCCACCCGGCGGTTCAGCTGGTGACACGACTCGTCGCCGCAGTGGGCATTGACGGGCTGTTCCTTTCCGTACGAGGTGATTTCGAGACAGGATTCAGAAATACCGTAGGAGACCAGCCACTGTTTGACGGAGCGTGAACGATTTTCACCAAGCCCAATGTTATATTCGCTCGATCCGCGTTCATCGCAATGCCCTTCAGCCCGCAGCCGGATTCCGGGGTGGTTCGCAAGATAGGGGGCAATTCGCTCGAGTGCACGCACCGCATCGGAGCGAAGTGCCGACTGATCGTAATCGAAATAGATCGTTGACAACAGGTCCGCAAGGCGGATGGAGGCGGAGGAGGCCTTTTCCGCAACCGGTACCGCCGGTTTCGGCGTAAATGTGTCTTTGGTATCCGACAGAAGTTGTTCGCTCTTTGTCACCTTCTTCGAGCAGCCGGCAAGGGCCATTGCGATGACCAGCGAAAGAAATGTGCAGGTATGGCGCGACATACATCCTCCTTTTAAGGTAATTGTTGACTATTCAGACCTTGTTTCGGTTTTCCTCTGCGTTGGTATAACGGGTCCGGCAATGATACCGCGTCGGATTCACTGCTTTCATCCGGATTTTCCGCACACGCTTCACAATTAATCCTCTCCGCATGATTCACTATGCCGAAAGGCCGGTAGGTTACGGCAATTACCTGTCCCTCATCAAGTTCCGCGAGTGAGTTGATACCGCTGAAAACAGTCGCTGTATCGGCAAAGATTTTAATTTCCTTTTGACCGGTCTGCAGCATCAACGTGTTATCGATGAGATCGACGACAGTAGCCGTACCGCTTACCTCAATGGTATTCACATCGGATGAATCCGAAGCTGTAACTGGAATAAATAACAAAAGAATCATGAATGCCGATGAAGTGGATAAAAGATACCGGCAAATCACCCCATTATCGCTAATGCGGAATAATTTCTTCATATACAATCCTCTCCCACGGCAAAAAGCAAAGCGCATGCCCGTTTTAATCTGCATTAATCGGCGGTTTTTAGGGTATTTGGGGGGAGGTGAGTCGAGGCGATAGACGAATTGGGGTGGTCAATGCACCAAATCGTCAATCAGTGCCGGGGGGATTTTTCAAAAGACCGAATTTCTCCGCCCGGTACTGAAACGTACGGTAGGTCATACCGAGCAGTTTTGCCGCATCGGCCATAACGCCGTTGCTTCGCCGCAGCGCCTGTTCGAGGAGCGTCTGTTCCCAGGCTTCAAATACGATACCGCCCGGCGGGATTTCAACTACAGCGGCCCGACCGCCCTCAGGCGATCGGATCTCT
>JAFGNB010000006.1 GCA_016927235.1 Chitinispirillaceae bacterium | reverse complement strand
CTACCGCCCTCCGGTTGATTTTATTCCAATCTATTCCAACGCCTTTTCTTGGCCACATTCCCATGGATATGTTTTCCGCCACGGAACAATCCGGCAGAAGGGAAAGCTCTTGATATACAACGCCGATTCCGTTTTTCCGGGCTTCGACGTTATCGTGTATAATCGTTTTTTGACCGTCCAGCAATATCGTTCCGGAATCGGGTTGGTGCACCCCTGCAAGCATCTTCATCAGGGTACTCTTGCCGGCGCCGTTTTCCCCGACAATACAATGAACCTCGCCGGCCCTGGAGTCAAAATTCACTTTGTCAACCGCTCTATTGCCGGGAAATTCTTTTATAATGTCAATCATTTTCAGAAGTAATGACGTGCCTTCCATTAATCAATCTTCCTATAATGATAATAATGTTCCCGGATTACCGGGAACATTATTTCGGCATTAAATCTAATTCTGAAAAATCGCCTTTACACGATCGTCGGGCAGCTGAGAGTTGCACCAGAAACTATCGGACAGGTTCGGTCTTACATAGTTATCAAGCGTGTCGGCCGTTATGGTAGGAATGGGAAGAACAATTTCTTTCTGAACTTGTTTTCCGTCAAGCGCATCTATAGCAACCTGCATCGCTTTTTTACTTATCCAGGTAGGCATACTGGTTGCGATCGAGTCGAATGTACTCCCCTCTTCTCTCAACTTTTTCCATGCCTTAAGAAAACCATTTCCGTCCTCACCGGTGACCGGAGGAATCTTCAAACCTCTTTCATTATATGCCTTAACGACCGCCTCGCTCATCGCCCCACCCTGTGACCAGACTCCGTCAATCTGGGCGTTTGAAGCGATAATATTCTCCATCGCTCTCTTGGCCTTTGCGAAATCCCAGTCGGCATATACCACATTGATAATTTTTATTTCCGGATACATATCCAAGATCGAGAGTGCTCCCGCATATCGGTCCGCCGATACCGAGGTTCCTTTAATTCCGTTAAAGGCGACGACGTTCCCCTTGCCGTTCATTGTTTTTACCAGCCATTCGGCCTGGACTTTTCCGAAATCGATCTGATCCACAATAACATGTGCGGTGATATTATCGGTATCAACTACGTTATCGAAGTCAACCACCACTATTCCGGCTGCCATGGCCTTTTCTACGACCGGGATAAGTGCCTTGGGATTGGATGCGGAAATACATATTGCGTCCACGCCCCGGGCGATAAGATCCTCAATGTCCGCGATTTGTTTTGCAGTGTCGTCATTTGCCTCGGTTGTGATGAGTTCCTTGATTCTCGGATTGTTTTTAGCCTCGAACCTGGCTTCCTCCATCATTTGCACGCGCCACGAATTGCCGAGGCTGTAGTTGCTGAGACCAATTACGTAACTACCGCTTCCGTCGGTACTCGGGGCGGGAGTTTCCTGCTGCGCATTGGCAAAAATGAAACCGCCTGCGACCATTAGCATTGTTAATACTAACGCCATTCTTTTTACCATTATGGACCTCCTGGTTGATAAAAAATATTTCCGGTGCAATACCGGATAATTTACTCGAAAATCGCCACAGCCCGGCAGGGAGCTCCTTCTCTACCCGCAAGTTTCAAGGGTAGGGCGCTGATGATTAAGTCTTTTCCGTTGGGTACTTTATCAAGATTGGCAAGATTTTCCACGATTGGTATTCCTGCGAGGAAAAGCTGCTTGTGAATCTCGCTATTTTCGGAAACCACGGGATCTACCGCCGTTGCATCGGTCATGTAACATCTGATTTCCATCTCTATCAGTTTTCTTACGAGGTCAGTCGAGGGATATGGATACAACCGGTTATAATCCGCTGTTTCGCGGTACTTGCCGACACCGGTATCGATGACAAATATGGAACCTTTTTCTATGGTATCGATGGACGGTTCAATGTTTTCTGCAGTAAATGCTTGTCCGCGTGCGCCGTCCTTGACCCTGTAAATCCTGGTTTTCCCGTAAAAAAGGTCCAGCGGTAATTCATCTATCGGTTTACCGTCGGCGAGAAAATGCAACGGGGAATCCACATGCGTCCCGGTATGCACGAGCATGCTCATTCTTGTCAGATTAAATCCTTCCGAATTTACCCTTCCCTTCCACGAAAATGTCGGGCGTTCCGTATTCGGAAAAACGAGCATTTCACTGGTAACATGATATGTCAGATCAATAATCTTCTTGCTTTCCATTATCAATCACCCCAAATGGCAAGTTTCTCACCGCAGTGCTCCAGCACCTTATCGGAAATGGCGGGGCCGGGCGTGCATCCGGAGATGAAAATCGTATCGGGATGATTTCGGTATTTTTCAGGGGCGCAATCGCCAATCACGAAGTAAGGCCCTTGTTTAAGGTGCTCCTCGAAATGCACGTCTTCAGCGTTAAATCCTATCATGAACGTGGGTCGGCCGTTTTTTTTCACTATTTTTTCCCACAGCCCCTTCTTTTCCCAAAAGAGAGCGGGCCCAATAAACCAGACGAAACATCCGGGGCACATGCCCCCGATAATCATGTTGCAGGGAAACCTGTTGTAGAGTACTTCGACCGGTCTTTCGATTTTAATGGCAATACTCTGCGTTTCAGGTCCTATGAGGGTAATATTGTTTCTCAGAATCTCACCCACGCCGTCCAAATACGCCGTCCATGGAAATACAAGTTCGTTTCTGTTTATCGACAGAAGTTCCGAAGCTATGCTGTCACTGGCCACCGGATCGTTTGAAGCGAGGAGAACACCTAAAAAACGTGGTACAGACAGATCGGGACCGTCGCCCTCTCCGGCGATAACGGCATCCGTAAAGCAGAGCTGTTCGGGAAGTATCTTGTGAACCTCCGAGACAAGCTTGGGAAGCTGCCCTTGATGGTATTTCAGCCTGGTTTGTTGGTCTATCAGGCCGACCCAGTTTTTGGTGGCAGCCGTCATGGCTCCGAAACGATGCGCTTTTAGTTTTGCAAAATTGATTACCGTGTCGGCTTCGAGCATTTTCACGGGAAGTGAAATTTCCGCCAGTATATCGCTCTCCGGCATCGCGACGGTTCGGCGTTCGGCGGGATTGTCAAT
>JAFGNB010000049.1 GCA_016927235.1 Chitinispirillaceae bacterium | reverse complement strand
GGTACCCGGTCGCCGTTGACCGGATTGACAACATAATGACCGCTGAAAACCCCTTCCTTTTCCCGGTTAAGCACCTCAAGATCCGATGTCCCCAGGGTACGCATCTTCCTGATTATTGCCATTTTTTCGTCAGTATCAGGCTGCCCCTTTAACAACGAATCGACGAGGGGGTGCTGGGGTGCCATCGAGACGAAGGTCACCCCCCAGAGGGTATCGGGTCGTGTGGTAAACACCGCAAGCCTCCGGTCGCTGTTTTCCAGCGTGAAGGCGACCGTCGCACCCTCCGACCGCCCGATCCACTCTTTTTGCATCTTCAGCACACGGTCGGGCCAGCCGTCGAGTTGCTCATGATTTTCGAGCAGTCGTTCTGCATATCCGCTCATAAGGAAAAACCATTGCTTCAGGTCGCGCTGCTCTACCGGCGTTCCACATCGTTCGCAGCGCCCGTCGTGTACCTGTTCGTTGGCAAGCACCGTTTTGTCGTTCGGACACCAGTTGACGGGAGCATGCTTTTTCTGCGCGAGCCCCGCTTTGTAGAATTGAAGGAAAAGCCACTGGGTCCAGCGGTAATACTCCTCATCGGAGGTCGCTATTTCACGGTCCCAGTCAAACCCCCATCCGGTCCGTTTCATCTGTACACGCATTTTGTCGATATTGATCCTGATATTCTCCGCCGGATGAATACCCTCCCGGATGGCGGCATTTTCCGCCGGCAAACCGAAGGAATCCCAGCCGATAGGCGAAAGGACGTGGTATCCCTGCATGATCGACCGTCGGACAATGACGTCGCCGATGGTATAATTCATCGCATGCCCCATATGAAGCGTTCCCGACGGATAGGGAAACATCGTCAGGACATATTTCTTGGGACGCACCGCGCCGGTCTTTGCTGAAAACAGACCTTCCACATCCCAGCGTGCCTGCCACTTCGACTCAATCTCAGACGGTTTATACTCTGTCATGTCATACTCCATTATGTTAAGTTGTCCCGGCCGCCGCCCGCCTACAATCACAACATCGCTGCATAGAAATCCTCTTACACCGCAGTAACGCTTACCTCTTCCATGAGTTGCCATACCTGCGTCCCGTTAATCATGCCGGGACCATTCTGCATTGCCTTTGCCGAACCGCACGCTACCGCCATCCGGCAAGTCTCAGTAAATGAAAATTGCCGTTTGAAGGCAACGAGCACTCCTGCCACCATCGCATCACCACAACCGACCGTATCCTGCACCGGAACACCGGGAGCACTGCACAGTAGACAATCGTTTTTGTGAAGTGCAATCATTCCATCGGCACCGAGTGAAATAAAGACATAGGAGACTCCCATATCGAGAAACCGCTTTCCCTTCAGCGCGATATGGTGAACGCCCTGCACAGGTTCGCCGAAAAACTCTTCCAGCTCGTTCAGATTCGGTTTGATCATCAGCGGACGCGCACGGACTCCCCGTTTGAAAGCCTGACCGCGTGAATCAAGGACGGTTTTTATGCCGGCAGCGGTCCCTTTTTCTATCAATGCCGCATAGGTATTATCCGAAAAACCCTTCGGCAGGCTCCCCGAACAACACCAGAAATCTCCCGGCTGCATATACTGAGCGGCAAATGCCATATAATCGTGCTGTATCCGTGGGGGAAGCGGGATCGAGGAGGTTGAAATATGGGTGCTCCCGCCGCTCCTTTCTTCAAGAATGGTCGTATTGATCCTCATGCCGCCGGGAATGGAAAGGAAACGGTGCTGTATGCCGCTTCCGTCGAGTAACGCAATGATCCGCCTGCAATCATACTCCGGTAAAAGGCCGTGAACTCCTACCTCCTCCCCCAGGGCCTGAATGACTCGTGCAACGTTCAGTCCTTTACCGGAAGGCATCTGAAGACATTCGCTGTCCACATAGGTCTTCCCGCCGCATAATTCATCAACTTTACAGATCACATCCAGTGTCGGATTGAGTATGGTGCACCAGATCAAAAAGCCGGCTCCCTGTTTAACAACAGATAGAGTAATTTCAACGCACGGATCATCATCGCACCGACAAAAAGAACGGCAATAAATTGTGCAATCCTCAGAATTTTCTCAATGGTTATATACCGCATGGACCGTGCATACTTTTTTTTAACTCCACATGCAGCAACAAACTGCAGTTAAATGCCTGAAATCGGTAAAGAGTACTGAAAGACAGGATTAAAATACAATAAATCCAGCTGTTGTAAAACAGAAACGATGCTGTTTTCGCTTGAGTATGCTGAATGGAGGATATCGGGTAGCGCGTCACTTGTTCTGCAGATCAACCGGATAAACCCCTTTAAGTTCGAGATTTCCCCGTCGATTTGCAAAATTTATGCTGTCGTGATGAACGGAATCGGCCAACGTATCGTGTTGTTTATCCATTGCCGCTTCCGTAACGGCGGTTGTCGACCGTGTGGGATCCTCTGCCTCTTTTTCCATGCCGACGTCAGTTTTCCGCTCCTCTAAAAGGTCAGCCCTGAATACAAGGTAACCGACCACGGTAAAACCTATTACAAAGAGCGTAAGCGAAATAGCCGATTTTTTAAGAAAAAGAGAGAATGTACTTATGGTGGTCGAACGTCGAGTACCCTTTGAACAAACCCTAAGTATTTCCGCATCACAGGCCGCTGAAGGGTTTTCTCCGAGAATTTCAATTGAAAAAAGATGTTCCCGTTCATGCCGATACCTTTCCCACTCGCGAGCACATTCGGAACACTGTCTGATATGTGCGGCAAAGGTCTCCTCTTCCTGCCGGTTCAATTCGCCGGAACTGTAAAGCAAGCCTTTTTCTTCCCACAAATTACACGTCATCGATCCCTCTCTTTTTCAGTTCTTTACGGATATTTTTTAAAGCAAGCCTCATTCTTCCTAGTGCGGTATTTATCGGACAATTCATTATTACCGCAATCTCTTTGAAAGGGACACCCGCCACTTCACGCAGTAAAAAGACCTCTCTCTGCAAAGGATCAAGTTCTGCGACCGCATCACGGACTATCGCCTGAATATTTTTATTCGACAGTTCCCTGTCCGGCCAATCGATCCTGCTCCCTACTGCATTTTCGGCATCCTCCTTATGATCGATTTCAACCTTTACATGACGAAAATAATCAATTGTTCTTTTATGAGCGATACCGAACAACCAGCTTAGAAAACTCCGTGTCCGATCAAATTGTTCGGCGTTACGCAACGCCGCAAAAAAAGTTTCCTGAAGCAAATCTTCAGCGATTTCACGGTCCCCGGTCATTCGAATAAGAAAACCAAACACCCGGTTCTTGTACTTCTCATAAAGGATCGAAAAACCTTTTTTATCTCCTTTTAACCAGAGATCAAATGCTCCCTGATCGTCTTCGTTATTGGTCGGCATCAATTCTTGCATAAACTACGTCTCTATCAGAAGAATATTGTATCATATTTCAGCTTACCTTTCAGATTTCCTCAATTCTTCACGTATCGCTTCATCGTCAGGACTCAATCGGCATGCATTTTCAAGATGTTCCTTATAACCGACAACATCTTTTCGAAGTTTGGCTATCATTGCCAACCCCAACTCCGCCCTTCCGAGCGAGGGATCGGCCCGTAAAGCGCGTTTATAAAACGATTCCGCCCACTGCGGTTTTGATTGTTCCATATGCGTTTCCGCCCGTTCCAGTAGTGAAAGTGCATGGTCCGGTTTAATGAAACTGATTTCTTTATAGGTTTCTACCGCCTCATCATACTGTTTTAGCGACCGTTGAATTCTCCCCTTCAACATTAAAACAGGGATATTCTCCGGATCGGTCGCCAGTATCTCTTCAACGATACCCGCAGCCTCCTTTTCTTTCCCCTGCATCGCAAGCGCTTCAGCATAAAGAAGCATATACCGACTGTCCCGTTTGATGGCGATCAACGCCTCGATTTCCTGCTGGGCCTTATCTTTTTGTCCGCCTTTCTGGTAAAGTTCAAAAAGCTGAAACCGGATTTCCGGATCATCGTTTTTCTTCTCTTTTGCCCTTTTCAACAGAGCGATCGCCTCTTCAGTACGCCCGGTTTTGACATATCCCTTCGCGAGGACAGGCATGATCTCCGGATCGTTCGGTTGAAGGGTATTGGCGATTTCAAGAAAAACAATCCCCTCATTGTACTGGTTTTTTCGTAAAAGAATCGTACCGATACGCCGGTTTGCTTCAATGTGCTGAGGGTCGACTTCCGCATACCGCCGGTACGCTTTCAGTTCTTCGTCATCATCACCCATTTTTCCATAAATTTTTCCAAGTTCAAGCCATACCGACGGAATCGAATCGGCAAGTTCGGTTACCTTTCTGAAAAGCGGCACCGCTCTTGAAAGCATCTCTTTCTGTTCGGAATACAGGAAACCAAGGCGAAGAAAGTTGCGGTAGTCAGCCGGATATTTAATGCTGTTCTGCTCGTATATCTTTTGTGCACTCATCGGATCTTTCTTCTCCAAAAGCAATGCCTGCCTAAAAGCGGCATCTGGATCATAGACGCCGGGAAGGTTGACGTAATCACCATACGCCTGCGCCGCGGCAACCGTGTTCGAATCGTTCTCGAATGCCTGGGCGATCAATTTAAAAATTTTGTGTTGTATGTTTCCTTTGATTGTTTTATCGAATTTCAGCGGCAGCAGCACAGCGAGGATATCGCTGTTGTTTCCGGTTCTGTGACAGGCATCGGCATAGTTAACCGCATCCTCGGGCGATAAGAACTTTTCCGCCATTTTGTAATATCTGACCGCGCCGGCATAATCACTCTTGCCGTATAGATAGGAACCCGCCTTCGCGGCAAGCGCCCGGTCGCTCGAATCTTTGGCAAGAAACTGCCTGTAAAGCTTATATGCCTCATCGGTACGCATCGCCCTGAAATACAAATCTCCAAGTTCCCTCAATTCATCAACCGCCTTGGCGTTCATCATGATTGCCTGTTCGTACGAAACGATCGCATTGCCGATCTCTCCGTTCGCCGCCTGACACGATGCAAGTGCCGTCAGCGCATCGAAATTGGAAGGCTCCAGTTCCAGCGCTTTCTGGTACATTTCAATCGCCTCGATATGCTCTTTCTTTTTTTGATACATCAAACCGAGTGTCATATACGTACTCACGTCAGCGCCTCCCGCCGCAACGACCCCGGTAAGCGCCTTAATCACTTCATCCTGTTCCCCTTTAGCGATCACTATTTCGGCATACCTTTTATAGAATCCCTTGATGGCGGGATCAAGCTTGAGGGCCAGGCGGTATTCAGCGAGTGCGCCGTTAAAATTCTTCTGTTCATAGTAAAGGTCTCCCAGGTCTCGATGCACCTCCGCGTCATTACCCTTGAGGGCAAGATATTGACGAGCGTATGAAACCGCAGCGGCCATATCACCCTCTTTCCTCGCCAGCAGCGACAGCCGTTTCAGCACGTCGGTCGATTTCGGCGTAAGCGCCAGCAGTTCACGATAGTACCTGAGCGCTTCTCCGACGGCATTGTTCGATTCATAGTACCGTGCGAGCCGTAGACGCGACTCGGTGTTTGAACCGTTCATCTGGGCGATTTTTTTATCGACAGACGACAATTTATCCCTAAGGCCGTTTTTTTCGTAACATTTCGCCAGACTGGTCAACAGCTCGATATTGTCGGGGTCCTTCTGCAATAGCTTTTCGAACTGTTCCTGCGCCGCAGCATATTTTTGCTCCTGCAAATTCACCATCGCAAGAACCATTCGCGCTTCACGTAATTTTCCGTCAATCTTGAGGGCGGCTTCTGCGGCGCTCCGAGACCTGCTGTATTGCTTCAGTTTGAAAGCGGCCTGTGCAATTCCTTCCTGTGCTGCGGCAGTTTTTTTCAGCGCCCCGCTCTTCTCGAACTGCTGCAGCGCTTCATTATAACGTCCGCTTTTCAGATTGTAGCGCCCTAAAGCAAGATAGATACGGGGATCATTTGGGCTCAATCCCATCAACACTTCAAAGGTTTTACGGGCTTTTTCGGTATTACCGCCGCTTTGGTAAAGATCCGCCAGCCGGGCATATGCCTCGACGTTTCTGCTGTTGACCGAAATCGCTTTTTCGAGGCTGGCAATTGCGTTTTTCGTATCCTTGAGCCCTTGATACGCCTCCGCCATAAGGAAATACCCCTCCGCGACCGTTGTTCCTTTCGGGTCGGCCGCGACAATCGGTTGCAGCTGCTCGAGGGCTCCCCGGTAGACTTTTTTAGAAAGGTTTGCGCGCGCAACCTTTTCCCTGGCCAACAGGGCTTCCCGAACGGTTGACGATCGGCCGAAACGATCGACCGCTTTCAGATAATAGTCTGCCGCAGCAGCAATGCCTTGAGTCTTTTCTAGGGCGAAACCGTACCGGTACAGATCCCTGGCGGTCAGGCTGTCAACCGGTACGCCGCGATATGCCACGGCACTCTCAGCGTAATTTTTCCGCGTGAAATACGCCCGGCCGAGCATCAGGTTGATCGGAAGTCCGGAAACTCTCCGTGCCTGAGCCTTTTTGAGATAGACGATTGCCGAATCGGAAACACCGAGTTCGGTATATGCTTTACCGATTTGAAATGCAAGTTCTCCCGATGCGTTTTTCCGAAAGCTTCGCTTGAGCAGCGGTACGGCCGCCGACCAGGCGCCTTCTTTGAAATAAATATTCGATAACTCGCGGGCTGCAATCACATTGGAAGAGTCGGCCTGGAGCATCTTTTCCATCGCCTTTTTGGCCTCGGCCGGTCGGCCGAGCGCAATGCATGCCTGAGCGTATTCCCAACTCGCTTCAGCGGTAAAATTGAGTGCAAGCGCCTTTTGCGCCATATCTATGGCATTCTCGTACTGTGACATCCTGTTGTAGGCGCGTGCGGCATCAAGCAGCGCATTGTAGTCATTCGGGTTCATTCGCCATGAAACGAGAAAACAGGCAAGGGCTTTCTCATGCATCCCCAGCGCGTTATTCGCCTCACCGATCTTTATCCAGGTCATGGCGTCACGATCGGGCGGTGCGATTTTCTCATCTGCATATTCGATCGCCTCGCGGTATTTCTTTTCTGAAAAAAGTTTGTTGAATGTAGCATCTGCATGAGCGGGTAGCGTTGTAGATACTATCACAAGCCATATCACTGCTGTTGCTGAACGGATGTCCTGAAATCGCATACGGTGTTTTCCTCCCCTTTAACCATTTCTTCTTAGGCGGATATGCAACGGTCATAATGAAGTAACAATTGGTGCAAAGACGGCACGCCATCGAAACAAACCTGCATTCATACCTGTAAATCCCCGGTAAGTAACGTGGCGAAAATTATACCTGCACTCGCTCAATCGGAAATCGACGATCAGGCTTATTAAAAATGGTAATTCGCAGTCATTATAGCAACTCAGCAGCCGCTTTGCGCCGATAGCGACCGATGTCCCGTAAGAGTCTCTTCCAGTCGAAGAGCGGTCCGGGATCGACCTTGCAGTCACTCCTTAATCTCAGTGCAACAGCCTCTGAACCCGCCACCTGTTCGTGTCCGACATAGGTCATCATCGCTCCCCTTGAACGCTCGATCGCGTGGCAGAGTAAACCAAGCAAACGGTATTGCATCGTCGTAAACCCGCTTGTGTTGGTGGCCAGTAGTTCGATGCCGATGGAAAATTCGTTCACGTTCCGTCGTCCGTCGGGTTGCGGCATAATACTTCCGCCGCAATGCCACGCTTTGCATTGATCAGGAACCAGACGGTAGACCGAACCCCTTCGGGTAATGAGATAGTGACTGCTTGCGCCGTATTCGGCGAAGAGAGGAATTACGTACTCAAGACGAAAGGGATCATCGGGAAAACGCTCAACGGCACTCATGTAATGGATTACAATGACATCGATCACATCACCGGCACGCTCGGACCAGAGTTGCGCCTTTTCCGTCGCGGCGACAAGATCGCCAATCGTCGTATTACCGCAACGAGCCGTGTTAGAAGCGTGCAGCAACACATCATGGATTTTCAAACACATTTTTTCCCTCGATGAAGTTTATGCGTACCGAAGTATCGGCGACATCTTTACCCCCAATATAGCATCCGACCGACCGATCGGCACTATCAGGAGTGTTGCGGCAGTGCGAACCGGCATTCCGTTCAGGCACCTGGAGTCGCCACCCGCCGAAAACACCCTCTGGTTTAATGAATAATTGCATAACCGAGAAATTATTTTAAGAGTATGCGGAAACTTCCCGAAGCGGTCCTGATCACCGCCGGAACAAAACGTCTTGGCTTTTGCATGGCGAAAGCGACACTTTCGATGGGTTTCAGCGTCATTCTGCACTTTCGCTCGTCGGACCGTTTCGCCCGCGATTGGCTGCGACGCAACCCCCGTTTCAACCGGAAAGTCTTTTTTATCCGCCACGATCTTTCCGATTCACCCGAAACGGTCATTACAAAATCGCTCAAGCTGCCCTGCACCCTCACCGGCTTGGTCAACAATGCATCTTCCTTCTCAGGGGGTAATCTCAACGATCCCGAACACCTGCGCCGCATGCTCGAAATACACCTGTTCGTTCCCGCACGCCTTGGAGCCTTTTTCCACAAGCAGGTAAAGAGCGGCTGGATCATCAATATCACCGATGCGGCGATCGCACGCCCCGGCACCGCCTGTCAGAATTACCGCATGTCAAAGCTCTTTCTCGAGGAGCTGACCCGCCAGCAGGCGGTGCTCTTCGCGCCCGGCTGCCGCGTCAACGCCCTTGCCCCCGGCGCCATTCTTCCCGCCGCGGGAAGCAGTAAAGCGGCATTCAACGCGCTCGCCGATAAAATTCCGTTACGAAAAACCGGTTCGCTCGCGGCACTCGCCGATGCGTATTGTTTTCTTGTCAAGAATACCCGCTGTACCGGACAGACCATTGCGGTCGACGGAGGATGGCACCTGGTTGCTTAATGCACGCCGTAGCGCCGCATCAATTCGGGCAGGAAGTTGTCGATATGTCGCTGGAGCGTCTCGAAGGTTTTTCGATAGGCAGTGATCGGTCTGCCGATCGGATCGGGAATCGTTGCTTTTTTCCCTTGGCGATCAGGCCATGCGGCCAGCATGAAAAGACGGTCTGAAACCTGCGGAAAAAAAAGATCGATATAATTGATCTGCATCGGTTCCATAACAAAAATAAGATGGCTCATTTTCAATTCATCGGGTATAAGGGGGCGGGAACGGTGCCCTTCAAGATCAATCGACTGTTCGCGGCATACCGCCACGGCAAATTCCATAGCCCTGTTCCCCTCCTGAGCATGGATTCCCATTGAAGCGATATGGAGGCGGGACAAACCGTTTTCCGTACACCTTTTTTTCAAAATGCCTTCAGCCATGGGGCTGCGGCACATATTGGCATTACAGATAAAAACTATTTCGGTCATCGTCTCTCGTCAGTCGAAGCGTGGAAAGTGCCCGCACCTGCACGGTACCCTTGGAAAACCTGTCAAAGAATATAGTATTTTACTGGATTAATCTCACAGGAGTTTTTTATGGCTTTAACAAACGAAGAAAAGAACATTATTGAGGAAGCATTATCGGTCTATCTGCAGATTATTGCACGGCAAGTCCCGCCGGCCCAGGTACAGCAGCTCGCCCAGATTGCGCAGAATATCGTCAAGAAACTCGACAGCGTCGGAAGCGTCGGAGGGAAACAGGGAAACAGGCCGGCCGGGATAACCGATGAATGGTATAAAAATGTCTGCCTGAAATGCGATAAACTATCTCCCGGCGGCTGTACCGACAAAGTTACCGAAAAATATCCGGGAAAATGCGACCCCATTCTGCACTACGAGCAAAAAAAGACGTCGGATAAAAAATAGGCGCCGCTTCACCCGCTGTTCCATCACGGCGAATGCCGTGGGAATCGCTCTCTTCAAAAGATGATAGTCCATGGCACCTCACTGCTAGGGCAGATACACCATTCGCTGCTGCCGCGCGCCGAGAAAGCGGCCTTTACTGTCAAAGGCTGACAGACGGATGACATAGGTTCCCGCCCCGAGCGGCCCCGACCTTCCCGGTTGCAGCATGAATCTGTTCAATCCCGGCCGGAAAGCCTTCCGGGTGAGGTTTTCATTCCAGAGACGGCGGCCAAGTTGATCAAAAAGAGCAGCCTGCAGACATTGCACATCATCATACGGAACAGTGAATTGAATGAGTAGCTTATCCCTGCAGGGGTTGGGCGACGCCACCAATAACGCAAAGCCCGACGTCAACTTCCCACTCCACGACGCCAAGTACGACGAGTCGCCGACGAGCAGCCAGCGATACGCTTTGGCGTGGGCGTCAATCGACAGGTGCTGTTCCGGGCGTGCATCGACGATGTGTTTTACGGCGGGATCATAGATGCCGACCCCGAAATCGACCGGAAGCGTCGGCGGAACGATAATATTGTAGGTAAATTGTACCGTTTGCGCATCATCATTGCTGAAAAGTAACGGGAAAACAAAACCGCCGTCCTGCGCTTCATGAAACACAAGGTTGCCGTGAACGGTGTTGCGCTGCGCATCGATCAACAGAACCCGCTGTTTACTAAAGGAATGAGATACCGGAAAACGGCTTACTCCCTTGCCGGCCTTGAATCCACAAAACACCGGCGTCATGTTGCCTTTATCGGTGTGCGCCTCTACGACCAGGCTCCACCCGGCCTGCGCCGGCGCTTTCCCCTTCGCCTGCCGCGGAACCGCGTATGATGAAAACGCATCGGGAACCGGCGGTATCCTCAGTTCGATATCGGTCGTCGACGCGTTGAAAATAGAGTAGGTTCCGATCCCGTCCTCCCGCCGCTCGCAGGTAAGCGATGACATGGCGGAATCCATGCCCGGAATCGTCGGGATATGTTTCGGTCGCGTCAATGTCCCGGCGTCGCCGGTCTCCCACCGGTATATCTGTATCCGGTTGGTGACGGCGGTATCGACCGACGTTTCCCTGAGGATGTCGCCGATTCTGATATTAAAATTATACGGCAGAGCGATATCAGTCCACTCGTTGGCATTGAGGGTGATGGCGTAGGGGTGTTTAACGCTCACCGTAACTCCCGCACCAAGGCTGGTAATCCGTTTATCCTTCCTTGACTTGACCCAGACGACTCTGCCGGGAACGAGATCGAAAAGATCGCTGTCGGCCGGGCGGTACTCCACCCAATTGGTATCGTTCTTCGCTTCGGCGGCCACCCGGGCCGAAGCGGTGTCGACCCACCGGTAAATCCTGAAATGTATCGAGTCGTATTCCCATTTGTCAGAGGTGCGCAGCTCATTCAACGCCGTTTCGACCGAATTGTCGTTTAAACGGGCGGTGGTACCGATGGGAATCCATCGGTTTGCCGGCAGAACCCCTACCTCGTCCGATCTTAAACGGGTAACCGTGCGGGAAATATCGGCAGTAGTGACGAAACGTCCGTCGGAAATAACGAGCAGGACACGGATACTCCGGTCGTCCGAAATCGAATCATCGGGAACCGTTATCGTTATCGTATCGTTCTCCGCAGTGCATTGTTTCGTCGAAACGGAGACTTCGTCGGTATCAACGATTCTCCAGTAAAACAACCGGGCCGTGCTGTTGACCACATTATCGGAAATCGCTATAGTATCGGTAACATCCCGATCCGGTGAAACGGGTGTTCCCGTGTCGCTGATAAAGTGAATCAACGGTCTGAGCGTATCAATCATTAAAATAAACGGATCAGGATTATCGCTGGCCCGCTTTGCCACCGAAACGATTCGTTGCGCTGCATTGAGCATACTGTGCTCATCGACGCTCCAGCCGCCGTCGGGATCGTACTGGTACATCCTGATATCTTCGGGCCTCAGTCCGCCGAGGAGCGCCGCGTCATAGCGCAGGCCGATATTGATTGAATCGGATCTGTTATCCTTGACGAAATCAAATCCGATCCGGCTGACGACGACGAATCCCCGCGGCGGGGCGGCGGGCTTGAATACGCGGAGGGTATCGACAACGCTTACCGCTCCGCCGCCCCGCTTCCAGAGTTTCACCGCTTGATTGAACGCCGTAACGACCGTATCGTCGCCGGAAAAATAGACCACCCGCTGCCATGAGGGCGACGGTACGGCAACGGTATCGCGCGAAGCATCGGTGGCCGCCGCCCAGCCCTCTCCCTCCCGGCGCAGCAGCAACGCCACATGATACGTCGTATCGAAGAGCAGCTCATTCCCCAGATCGATTGACGCGGTGTTCCCTTTCGCCTTCGGATTCGTAACGATTTTGCCGTAGGCGTCGTCGGGTACCGTCGTCCCCCCCGGAGGTACGCCGACCGCGACAACGATACCCGTCGCCATATTGTTCAACGAACCGATGCCGGCCGTATCGACATCCCAAGCAACATCGATGTGATTCGTCGCAGTGTCGAAGACCGCCGAGACGTTGTCAATGGTATTGAGAACCGTCGTGTGGAGGGATTTTGTCGTGGCGGTGTCACGGGAATCGCTCGTCACGAACGACCAGACGTTCTCTTTTCCCACCTGCAAACCGACCCCGTAGCGGATCCCCGATAAAAGGCCGGTAATTACCGTACCGGTCAGATGTTTCTCTATCGGGATCGGCGTATAGGTTCCTTCGGCGAAATCCGCCGCAAGCGGAACGGAATCCCTCCCCCACCAGATCCGGATCGTATCAAAATCAGCGGTTCCGCCGAATCGCCAGTGCAGGTAGAGTGAAGCTGTCGTCGCGGAATCGATGAACAGTTCGGCGGTGTTGACGGGACGCAGGCGACCCACGCCGATTTTCTTCTCTTTGGCGGGGCTTGTATTGCCAAGGATCCCGCGCCAGGATACCCGAACGGTTGCCGAATCCTCCAGACCGGCGAAACCGGCATCATGATACGTTCTGGAGAACAGATCTTCCGACGCTTCAGGCAGATCCGCCGGATACACCTTTTCAATCGAATCCGCCTTGAAAGCGCCGGTACCGACCCCGTAGGCAATGATAAGATACATGAGGGAATCGCGGTCGATCGAAGTCAAATTGTTAATGGTAACCACTATTGAATCGTTTACCCGTTGATAGTCGATATCAATGACAAGCATGTTTTGCAGCGAATCCGACGAACACATGGACACCGTATCGCGCTGGTCCGTCGATACGGCGGCAATGACGGTTTCGGGGGTTTTCCAGAAAGGAGCGACAACCATATAAAGGAATTTGCACTCATCCGGTGCGTTTGCGAAGATTTGGACTGAAGTATCGTACGTATCGGTGCCGCCGGCACGCATCTGTTGCAGGGGAATTGTAATACAATTCGTATCCTCCGGCGAGAGTATCCCCGTCGGAAAGGTCAGGCTGCTGAACCATACTCCCACCGTATCGACATAGGCCGGCGCATCGCCGGAAAACGGAAGAACCGTAAAATTGCTGATAGTCAATTTAATGCGTGTCGGATCGATGAAGGCGGTTGTAAGCCTCAGCGGATTAGTGAGGGTCGTCGTGCTCACCATCAACCGGATATCGACGGAATCGTTCCCCGCATCATTCGAGACGATGCAGCGATATACGACGCTGCCGGCCTGCGTCAGATCGGTCAACGTCAAAAAAGCATCTTTTGAAAGAACCGTTGAGTCCCCCGCCTGTATCCATGCATACTGTAACGGCGGCTTTCCTTGCGCGACAACTTCCAGGGTGATCGAATCGCCTTCGGCCAGAATAGTGTCGGGGGTTCTGTCAATGATGCTCGGCGCAGGCGGCAGGACGCGAAGCCGCACCGGGTTGCTCGAATCGCTCCCGGCAATAGTGGTAACGAAACAGACATAAAGCCCCGAATCGGCAAGCTCAACGTTTGGAATCTCGTAGACAGCGGAGGTCGCGTCTTCAATCCCGGTACCGTTGTGTTTCCACTGGTAGGCGATATTTTCTCCCGTGGCGGTAATTGCAAATGCGGCCGTATCACCACTGTAAACGGTACTATCATCGGGATAATCGACAATGACGGGCAGGTCGACCACATGCAACCGCATCGTATCACTGAACGCGCTGTCGCTGCTGTTCTTTACCACGCATATATATTTTTCGCCGTCGTCGGTAAGGGCCGTCGCCGCAATCTGCATTGAATCATACTCCGAAACGGGGGTTGCCGAACCGATTCTCCTCCAGCTGTAGGTAAGCGGCTCCGTCCCTGTGGCGACAATCCGGACGACAAGCGGTTTGCCGACCCCGACCGAGGTATCGGCCGGCGGGTGTTTGGTGATAACCGGCGGCTGAACCGCTTCACGTATATCCCAGCAACCCGCGTCCCGTCTTCCGGTGGAGTCCTGGATGCGGATGGTATCAGAGATATCCACGTCGGGCGCATTGGTTAATGTCCCAAGATTACATGCCGGAGATGCAGATGTAGGCCGCCAGTCGGCAGGAGCGGAGCGGGAGGCGACCGCCGCTACGCCATAAAGCGGGTCGGCATTGCTGACACATCCGGTACCATACCCGGTAAGGGCTTCAGAGGTAAGCGAGTAGGCGGTTTTACCGCGGAGATTGTCACCGCGGAATGTAGTGGCGTTGTTGCTGAAAATGCAGTTGACAATGGCGAATTCGGCGATGATGGCGGTGTCCGGATCCTCGTCCCAGATGCTCGTATTATTGTCGAACGTGCAGTTCATGAGGGTAAAGGTCGGCGTGCCGCCCCAGAAGTTGATGTCGAAAACATTGGTTGCGGCATTCCCTTCAAAAAGACAGTTCTCAAAGGCGGTTGAACCGCCGGTTCCTGCAACGTAGAAAGCGTATGACGAAGAGCAGTCCCGAATAACGCACCTCTTGAAGGTATGCGTTTGGCTGCTCTGTCCCAGATGGAAACCTATCGTCGTATTGAGAATACAATTTTCAAAAGAGACCGAAGTGGCATTAAAAAAATTATACGAATTATTTCCGCTATGATTAATAACGGGAAATTTTGACGGATCGGTCGCGCGACCTCGGAAGATGATGGAACCGATGCTTATACCGACATAGGTTGTCCATGGAAAGGAATCTTGATCGCTGCCGATAAATTCCACCGTATCGGGATCAAGACTCCCGCTCCCAATCGCCATCAGCACCGAATCGAGCGACGTATAATCCGCTCCGCCATCGGCATCAACGGTCACTTTGGTTGCTTGGGAATTCATTCCTCCGAGTAAAATTGCGATACTTGCATAAAACCAGCAGGTACTTCGTATCCCCTTCCCGTTGAAAACAAACCTCATACAGAACAGCCCCCTAAAAAATTCTATATAAATCAAGAAGCATATTCATATGAATTTATATAAATAATTTTACTTCGTTACGATAGACGTTGCTGTCTTTTTGCTTATCGCCTCACCTCATCACCCCGCCCTCCGGGCACCCCTCTTCCCCTCTCCGCTCTTCGGAGAGGGGAAGAGGGGCCGGGGAAGTTGGGGTGAGGCGTACCGACGGAATCAGAAATACTATTCTGTCTGATTAGGAATATATAACATTTTATTATTATTTAATCAACGAAATCAAAATCCGCTGCAATCAAGAATTTTCAATTTCCGCAAAGAGGCGGGAATCACCGAAGGCGAGCAGTGCAGTGCGGAAATCGTCCGGCAATGGTGCACGAATTGTCATGGAAACGTCAGTCTCAGGGTGTTTGAAGGTTATCTTGAGGGCATGCAGCGCCTGCCGGCCGAAACATTTATACACACCATATGCAAATGGACGATCAACCGGATCGATCCTTAAAATTCGTTCCCTCCCACCGCCATATAGTGGATCGGCAAGAATCGGAAAACCGGCAGCGCTGCAATGAACCCGTATCTGGTGTGTTCTTCCGGTGCGGGGGAAAAAGTGCATCACCGATACCCCACAACGGTGGGAAAACAGTTCGTATACGGTTATCGCTTTTTTTCCGCGGGCTGAAACCGCGCGTTTCACCGGTTCCCGGCGGCTGCGGTCAAGCGGCAGTTCAATACTCCCGCTTTCCGTCGTCGGTCTGCCAATGCATATGCCGAGATACTGTTTTGCCACGGATCGTTTTGCGAAGGCATCAGCAAGCCGGGTATGAACACCATTGTTCTTTGCTATGAGCACGACTCCCGACGTCTCCTTGTCGAGCCGATGGACGATCCCGGGGCGGTCACGTGAACCCCCTTCGGATAGTTGCGATCCCCGAAAGAGAAGTGCATTCACCAGCGTCCCATCAGGAGTGCCATGTCCGGGATGCACGACAAGCCCGGCCGGTTTATTGACTGCAATCAGAAATTCGTCTTCATAGAGGATTTCCAGAGGAATATCCTGTGCAGCGGGCCGGATCGTTTGTTGCTGAACACTCACCGGATGAACGTCAACGATATCCCCTTCGGCGACGTTTTGTCTTTTCACCGCTCTCTTTCCATTAAGTAAAACGTTGCCCTCGCCGATCAGCCGCTGCAGGTGCGACCGGGAAACTCCGTCAAGCCGACGTGAAAGAAACAGGTCGAGCCGTACTCCGGCTTCTTCCCGCCTGACGGTTATCCGCGCGGCGTCCACTTGCAGAAACCGTTTCTTTTTATCATTTTAAAGTGCCGATTCTCGTTTAAGGAACACCAGTGCATCTTGTATCTTATTTAAAAATACTACGTCCTCTTAATGCCGCAATGGCCGCGGGAGCGGTCTGTCTTGGTGCCTGTATCAGTTCGACGCATCTTTCGTGGTTGAGCATTGGAATACTTTCCGCGGTCGCAGCATGTGCTGCAGGTTTCGGTAACGTCATTAATGATACGCTCGACGTGAAAACCGACCGTATCAGCCACCCCGACCGACCGCTTCCTGCCGGTGCCATGAGCCGCACCGGCGCAGTCATCTATAGCGTAATTCTGGCGCTTTCAGCACTGGCCGGCGCACTCTTTGTCGGGCCTCGATTCGGTATCGCAGCGTTGTTGCCGCTTGTGCTCCTGACCCTTTATGCAATCAGGATCAAAGCCACTCCACTTGCCGGTAACCTCTTTGTGTCGCTGCTGGTCGCCTATGCATTGATCTTCGGGAGTCTCGGCGCTCCTCAGCTCCATCATCTGTTCATTCCCGCACTGCTGGCAACGGTGCTCAATTTTTCCCGTGAAATCATAAAAGACATTCAGGATGAACGCGGTGACCGGGCAGCGGGGATCATCACCTCCGCATCGCTTCCGCCGGCGCTTCTGAAAAAAATACTGCTCATCTGCAGCGGCATCTATGCGTTGCTTCTGTTGCTTCCCTTCCTGCTCGGCCATTTTGGAGTTATGTATGCGGTTATCGTGTTCACTGCAGTGATCCCGCTGCATATACGCCGTCTTCTGATGCTCCGACGGCCCGACTGGCGCACCCGTATCCCGATGATGTCCCGTCTGCTGAAGATCGAAATGGCAACCGGTCTCCTGGCGCTGGCTGTCGACCGTTGCATCACCGGAACCTGCCGATAAAAAAAGCGGCGGAAAATGATTAACCGCCGCATCGACTGAATGTATACCGCCGATTTACTCTTCGGATTTTACTTCACTGTTACCCTCGGCGACAGGCGCTTCCGTCGGGGTTTGGGGCGCCGAAGCGGCTTCCGCGACTTCGGCCGGCGCCTCACTTGCTTTTTCGGCATCGGCTTTCTTCGACCTTCCCCTGCCGGATTTCGACTCCGCGGCAGGCTTCACCGGGTACTGCGCGCAGTAATCGGTCCAGAGCGCCACATCCTTGTCTTTGAAATACTCAGTTACGCTCAGAACGATTTTTCGTCCTTCAAGATCGAATTCGATCACTTTTGCCGGCGTTATATCGCCGACTTTGTAAATCCGTGAAGGATGGCTGGTCTCCTGCCCGAGCTGATTGAGCGGAATGAATCCTTCGACATCGGCCGAACAGTTGACGACAATACCCCGGTCGAGAATACGGGCGACTTCACATTCGGCGACATCTCTGCCGACGAGATATTCCTTTGCGAGATTTTCCCACGGATCCTCCGAAAGCTGCTTGATTCCGAGGGAAATCCGACGCTTTTCAGGGTCGATGTCGAGCACCTTTACCTCGACGGCGTCACCCTTTTTCAGCATCTCTCCGGGATGGTTGATTTTCTTTGTCCATGACATATCGGAGATATGGATGAGTCCATCCACGCCTTCCTTGAGTTCGACGAATGCCCCGAACGCGGCGATATTCCTGACTTTGCCTTTGACTACCGTACCGATCGGGAATTCGCCGGGCACCCGTTCCCACGGGTCGGGCTCGAGTTGTTTGAACCCGAGCGAAATTTTCTGATTGTCCTTGTCGATTTTAAGTACCACCGCCTCGACGATATCACCGATACCGACGATTTTCGAAGGGTGTTTAATATGCTGGGTCCACGACATTTCAGAAATATGGATAAGTCCTTCGATCCCCTTTTCGAGCTCCATGAACGCGCCGTAGTCGGTAATCGAGACGACTTTTCCACGAACACGGGATCCTTCAGGAAATTTATCCTCGATGCCTTTCCATGGATGTTCGGAGAGCTGCTTGAGCCCCAGTGAGATCCGTTCTTTATTGTCGTTGAAGTCAAGCACTTTTATCTTTAGTTTATCGCCGATCGCGACGATCTCCGACGGATGATTAACCCGCCCCCACGACATATCGGTAATATGCAGCAGGCCGTCCACACCGCCCAAATCAATAAAAGCGCCGAAGTCGGTAATATTCTTGACCGTTCCTTCACGTATCTGCCCCTTATCCAGTTCGGTGAGTATTTTCTCGCGCATGGCGCTGCGGTCTTCCTCGAGAATGACCCTGCGGGAAACGACGATGTTGCGACGTGCTTTGTTGACTTTAATCACCCGGAAACGAAAGGTCTGACCGATGATCGCATCCATGTCGGGAATTTGCCGCAAATCAATCTGGGAACCGGGCAGAAACGCATCGACGCCGAACAGATCGACCACGACTCCGCCCTTGATCCTGCGTACAAGGCGGCCTTCGACCGTCTCCTTATCTTCGAAGGATTGGTAAATTCTGTCCCACACTTTGAGAAAATCGGCTCGCGATTTCGACAGAATGATCTGCCCTTCACTGTCCTCAACCTGTTCGAGAAAAACGTCGATTTCGTCACCCGGCTTGAATTCGGCGACATTCTTGAATTCCGAGACGGGGATAATACCTTCGGATTTAAAATTAACATCAACGATTACCTCTTTTTCGGTGATACGCAAGATTCTTCCCCGGACGACCTGTCCCTCCTCGATGCCCTTGAGCGATTTATCGTACTCCTTGAGAATTTCCTGAACCTCTCCCGGTTTGTAATAGCTCTCTTCAAAATCGGAAAAATCGATTTCATTACCCGATGCATCGAGGCCTTTCGATGTTGACTGTTCGTCTACCGTTGCTTCTGACATACCTACGTACTCCTGAAAAATCGGTTGAAGGTGTATGGATACTCGGCATGCGGCACCCCGCCGCCGCCCTTGTCAATTCCGCTACGTTACTGTAATCCGGCGTTTTTCACCCGGGTACGATTCCTCCGCGGGTATAAATCCTCTTTTCCGGGCATGCTCAACGATCCAGTCCACCTGTTCGTCAAACGTCATCCCCGAGGTATCGAGGTCGACCGCATCGTCCGCCTTAACAAACGGGCTAACCGCACGCCCTGAATCCTTACGGTCGCGATCAACGAGTTCCGCGGCAAGCTCGTCGATCGATTTTTCGATCCCCAGCCGCGCAAAATCTTTCCGCCGTCTCTCCGCCCGTTCGGCCACCGAAGCCGTCATGAATATTTTAAAGCCGGCATCGGGAAAAACCGTCGTGCCGATGTCGCGTCCTTCACATACAAGAGAGCGTCCCCGGCCCATGCGCCGCTGCTGATCGACCAGCGCCCTCCGCACGACCGCGGGTGCGCAGTACTCTGAAACCTTCGCCGTCACCGCTTCGCCCCGGATCTCCTCCGAGACATCCTCGCCGTTCATCAATACCCTCGTCGCGGGCGGTACGCCGGTAAAAGAGATTGCGGTCCGGCCCACCAACTCGTCGAGCGCCCCCTCATCCGAAGGAGCAACCCCCTCCCGCAACGCCGCAAGCGTGATGACCCGATACATCGCACCCGTGTCGAGATAGGTGATATTGAGACGACGTGCAACGGCTTTAGCCGTTGAGCTTTTACCCGATCCTGCCGGCCCGTCGATGGCGATGATCATGAGCTACCAATAAAATACTTTAAATTAGAATAGCTTTAAAAATAGAACCGGAGAAAGGGATAAATCAAGAAAGGGAAAAAATAAGCATAAAGGTGGGATGAATAGTGTGAATTTCACGAAAAGAGGCGACCGGCAGTGTCTATTCTGATAGTCTCATTTCTCACCTCACCCCCACCCTACTGAAATCGTACACCACATATTATTTTATAAATTTATGCATTAATACCTTCTTTCCCATTAATTCACGGAGTCTCAATGTTCGATCGCCGAATCATTGCTCAAAACCTCAACAACTGCCTCGACGACACCTCATTTCTTTCACTTCCGGGGCGGCGAAAAGGCAAGGTCCGCGATACCTACGACCTCGGCGATCGTTTGCTTCTCGTCACCACCGACCGTCAGAGCGCGTTCGACCGGATCCTTGCGGCGATCCCGTTCAAGGGGCAGGTGCTCAATCAGGTAAGCGCATTCTGGTTCGAGGCAACGCGCGATATTGTTGCGAATCACCTGATATCCATTCCCGATCCGAATGTCACGCTCGCCAAGAAGTGTTCCGTTCTGCCGATCGAGTTTGTCGTCAGAGGGTATCTCACCGGCTCCACCGATACCGCGGTATGGACCCTTTACAATAAAGGGGAGCGCGCCATATGCGGCAACAGGCTCCCCGACGGAATGGTGAAAAACCAGAAGTTCGACCGCCCCATTCTCACCCCGACCACCAAATCGGATGAACACGATGAACCGGTCAGCGCAAAGGAGATTTTAGCGCGGGGTACTATTGATGCAACGACATGGAAGAACCTCGAGTCGATCGTTTTCGCGCTTTTCAAACGCGGTACTGAAATCGCCGCGAAAAACGGCCTTATTCTTGTCGACACGAAATACGAGCTCGGTATCGACGGCCGAGGAGCGGTTACGCTGGTCGACGAAATCCACACCCCCGATTCGTCACGCTACTGGATCGAGGCAACCTATGCCGAACGTTTCGCCGGAGGGGCGGAGCCGGAGAATATCGATAAGGAGTTTCTGAGGCTCTGGTTCAGGGACCACTGCGACCCGTACAACGATCCGGTGTTGCCGAAGGCTCCCGACGACTTGATCCTTGAACTTTCGTCGCGCTATATAAGGCTCTATGAATTGATCACCGGGCGGCAATTTACAGTTGACACATCTGAACCGGTAGCGCATCGCATACGGCGGAACCTCAAGGAGGCTGGTATCGCGGTGTAGCCGGCGCCGCGGAATCCGAAGCGACATCCACCTCGATGGGGCGTAACAACTGAAAATCTCGACTTTTATACTTTTTCCGCAAATGGAGGAATTGAATGGCTGCAACAAGCCCCGATCTCATGAGTACCATCGTCAGTCTTTGCAAACGGAGGGGGTTTATTTTTCAATCGAGCGAAATCTACGGCGGATTGAACAGCTGCTGGGATTACGGTCCGCTCGGTGTCGAACTGAAACGCAATGTCAAAGAGGCGTGGTGGCGCGCCATGGTCACCAACCGCCGCGACATCGTCGGCATCGACGCCTCGATCCTCATGCATCCGAAAGTCTGGGAGGCGTCGGGACATCGTGCGGGGTTTTCCGACCCGCTGGTTGACTGCAAACAGTGCAAAATGCGTTTCCGCGCCGATCATCTTGACAATATCGAAAAATGTCCGTCATGCGGCGGCGCGCTTACCGAGATACGCAAGTTCAATCTCATGTTCAAGACCTTCATGGGGCCGGTCGAAGACGACTCGGCGACCGTGTTCATGCGACCTGAAACGGCTCAGGGTATTTTTGTCAATTTTCTTAACGTCCAGCAGGCCTCACGCCTCAAACCGCCGTTCGGCATCGCCCAGATCGGAAAAAGCTTCAGAAACGAAATCACCCCCGGTAATTTTACCTATCGGACACGCGAATTCGAGCAGATGGAGATGGAATTCTTCGTCCCGCCCGCCGACGACCGGTACTGGTATGATTTCTGGAAGGAAACACGCCGCTCGTGGTATATCGAGTACGGCATCAGACCGGAAAACCTCCGCCTGCGCGAACACGCCCCCCAGGAGCTTGCCCATTATGCAAAGGGATGCGCCGACATCGAATACCTGTTTCCCTTCGGCTGGAGCGAACTTGAGGGGATCGCCAACCGCACCGATTTCGACCTCAAACGTCACAGCGAGGCAAGCGGTAAAAGCCTCGCCTATTTCGACAACGATTCGAACCGCCACTACTTCCCCTTTGTTATAGAACCGGCGGCGGGCGCCGACCGTGCCGCGCTCGCGTTTCTCACCGACGCCTATGACGTGGATAAAGAGGACAATCAGCGTGTGATCCTGCGTCTTCACCCGGCCCTCGCGCCGATCAAGGTCGCCGTTCTGCCTCTTGTCAAAAAGGACGGCATGCCCGAGAAGGCGGAGAACATCTACCGCGACCTGCTTGACCACTCTATTACATCATTCTACGACCAGACATCGGCGATCGGGCGACGGTATGCCCGGCAGGACGAGGCGGGCACCCCCTTCTGCGTGACCGTCGATACTCAGACGCTGCAGGACGATACGGTGACCATCCGCGATCGCGACAGCAGGGAACAGTACCGTGTCGCCGCGACGCAGATCGTCGGCGCCATCACCGAAAAGCTATCAGGCAAGCGGCAATGAAAAAAAGAATCAACGTCATCATGGGCGGCCCCTCGGCGGAACATGAGATCTCGCTGCAATCGGGCCATGAGGTGCTCAAGCGCATCAATCGGGATCAATGGTCGGTCCGCGCGGTGGTCATCAGCAGGGAGCGGGAGTTTTTCTTCTGCGATAGCGACTGTCAGCCCCCGCCCGCCCTTGACATACTCGCCAATCCCCGCAACGCATCGGGCATGCGGGGTCCCTTCCCGCCAGCGGCATCATCGGCGGTCTGGGAAACCTGCGACGCGGCATTTCTCGCACTGCACGGCTCGTTCGGCGAGGACGGCATCATCCAGGGGTATCTCGAGAGCATTGGTGTTCCCTACACCGGATCGGGAGTGTACGCCAGCGCCGTAGCGATGAATAAAGTCACCTCCAAATTCCTTTTTATTCAAAACGGAATCGCAACACCCCCTTACTCGCTCTACGGCCCGCGCTTTACGGGTACTACCGTGGAACGGGTCGCACTGCGACATGGATTCCCCTGCTTTGTCAAATGCCCGCAGTCGGGATCGAGCACACTCATGGGGCGCGCGGCAAATGCGGCTGAACTCGCGTCGCTGCTTGCCGAGTTCTCACGGCACTCGCCCGAAATCCTCGTTGAAGCGGCGATCAAGGGAACGGAATTTTCCTGCGGCGTGCTCGAAGGTCCCGACGGAAAGTTTTTCGCCCTTCCGCCGATCGAGATCCGCCCGAAAAACCCCTTTTTCGACTATTCCGCAAAGTATACCGCCGGCGCGTCAGAGGAACTCGTGCCGGCGCCGCGCCCGCCGGAACTGCTCGAAAGGATTCAGAATACCGCGCTTGCAGTCCATCAATTGATCGGTTGCTCCGGCGTTTCCCGCACCGATATGATCCTCGGCGACGACACACTGTACGTGCTGGAAACCAATACGCTGCCGGGACTCACCTCCAACTCCCTCCTGCCAAAATCGTTCGCGGCGACGGGAGGCACCTATCCCGAGCTCATCGACCTTCTCATCACCCGCGCACTTCACCGAAAACGATAGGGATTCCGATGAGTCTCATCCTGGGAATCGATACCTCATCAACCGACCTCAGCATCGGTCTCTTCCGTGAGGGTCGGCCGCTCGCCTCTTTCTGCCGCTATCGCGGCAACTCGCACGCGGAACAGATCGCCGCCGCCTTGAAAAGCCTCCTCAGCATCAATGATGTTGAGCCCTCGACGATCGATCGTGTGGCCATTGCCGTGGGCCCCGGCTCATTTACCGGATTGCGTATCGGCATTGCGTTTTTAAAAGGATTCTGCATGGGGAGGGAGGTGCGGGTGACACCGGTGTCGTCGCTGTTGATACTGGCCCACGCCGCCCGCGACCGCAACGGCCACGTCATCGCCGCCATCGACGCTCGAAACGGCGACGTCTACTGGGCATCATTCAACGCGTCCGGCGGCCGGATCGAGCGCCTCTGCGACGATACCGTCGCCCCTCATGAACAATTTGCCGCCGCACTCACCGCTGACGATAGAGTCGTTACCGATACCATCGGATATAAAAAAAGCACCGTCTTCTCCGTATTGAACGGCCGTTGTCCGGTCCTCCCCATTGAGGAGCGCCCGCTTCATCGCGGCCTGATCTGCGCAGCGCAGGGAGCGGAAGTGCTCGACGATGCCACCCGCTGGAGCGATGCGACGGCAATTCGTCCCAATTACCTTCGCCGTTCGACGCCCGAGGAACGCCGGCTGAAAGAGAGTACTGTATGACAAGTAATAACGGCATGCTTTTCCTTGTTATATCCGCAGTCCTGCTGCTGATCGCCCTGCTTCTGATGCTGTATCGCCGTTTTCCAATGCACCTTATTTATAGAAGCAAAATGGGTCTTCAGGATATGTTCGACGGCATCAGCGACCCGCTTGCGGTGATTACCGGCGACTTTCGCATTCTCCGGGCGAACCGTGCCTATACGTCGCTTATCAACAAATCATTTTCCGAAACAATCGGTGGAAAATGTTTCGAGCTGCTTCGCGGACGAACGACTCCCTGCAAAGACTGCCGCCTCAAGCGTTCGCTTGCGGAAAACAGCCCCATTGTGCTTGCCAGGACGGACCACCCGGGTAAAAACGGAGCATTGTCGATCACGTTCACCCCCTTCATCCTTACACTTGATAAAATGGAGTCATGCATCATCGAACATATCCGCGACATCACACTCCTCGAAAGACTCAAACACGACTTAGAGCGAAAAAACCGGTCGCTCGCACACACCATGAAGAACCTCAAGGAGGCGCAGCAGAACATCCGCGACGAACTGCAACTCGCGCGTAATCTCCAGCAGGGGCTTCTCCCCACCGCCGCGCCGGCGATACAGGGGCTCAAGATCGACCACATGTACCATCCGGTGACCGATGTCGGCGGTGACATTTACGATTTCATCCGTTATCCTTCAAAACATCTCGGTATTTTTATCGGTGACGCATCGGGCCACGGACTTTCCGCCGCCTTTGTGGGAACAATTTCCAAAATGTCGCTTTACAACCACGGCCGCAGGGAGATTCCCGTCGCCGAACTTGTCTCACGAATCAATGACGACCTCATAAGCAACGTCCATACAGGCCATTACCTTACCTGCTTTTGGGGCATTTTCAATTTCGACGACGCCACCTTTACCTTTTGCAGAGCGGGCCACCCGATGCCCGTACAGATCAAGAAAAACGGTACGATCAGGGAATTGACGACTCCCGGCACCTTCATCGGCATCCTCGCCAATACCTCCTTCGAACAGGCGACGGTCACCTTTGAACGGGGCGACCGCTTCTTTATTTTTACCGACGGAATCTACGAGGTGGGGAATATATCGGCCGACGGAGAAGATCGGATGCTCGGCTACGACGGATTCGTTTCACTTTGTGCGTCGTGCAGCAACGTCCCGTTCAGCAAGGTCTTGACGGCCATCCGCAATAAGCTGGGCGCATATACCTACGAAGACGACTATACGCTTATCGCCGTCGAGGCGACGATATGAAGCTCAAAGGATCGCTCCACAGCCATCACGCCTTCAGATCTGCCCTGGCGCCGGTAACCGGTGTGAAGCCGTTTTTCATGTTGTCTGTTTTCGCGTTTTCCTTTACCGCCGCTCCGGTGGATACGGCGGCTGCAGCTGACACGGCCGTTTCTTCAGTAGATACCATTGCGCCGGTCGACGGTTCCCCGGTCTCCACTGCGGCTGGGCCGGCTTCTTCGGCAGACTCCCCTTCGACCGCGCTCCCCGGTATCACGGAAGATTCATCGACGGCGCCTCACCGCGCCGCACCTGTCGTCTCACCCGCCTCCGTCGATACGATGCAAAAGCCCTCCTTTCCGGTCGATACATCAACACGTCTATCACGAGCGCCGCCCGACACCTCCGCCATCGATACGACGGTCGTGAAAAACGGTTTTTACGTTTCGGCAGGGATCGGCTGGTCGCTCGGCGGTTTTTCGCTGTTCTCTCTTTGGGAAAATGCGCTCCCCGATTCACTGGAGAGTCTCGGACTTACCGCCTCATCGTTCAGCATACCCTATGACACTGCGCCGGGAGCGGAGCAGCCGCCGGGCGACACCGCGCTCCTTACCTTCTCGGTCAAGGAACGACCGGCGGTGTACACCATGTGTTTCCCCCTTTCGCTTTCCCTCGTCCGTCTGGGCGACAACAACCGGTTTGCTTTCTCACTTTACGGATCATGGATGCGGAAAATTTTCGCGGCAACCATCGCCGCCGCCGGGGATTCCCTTGCCCGTAAAGCAGACTACCGGGAACGAATGAATGTTTTTTCCGCCTTTTTCTCCTTTGCATATGGACGACGGATCCCCGCGGAATATTTTTCCATCAGGGAGGTACAAAGCAGTTATTTTACCGCCGCCGTTGAAATCGCTCCGCTGATCGCCTGCACCATACGCCGTTCTGTTTCATCACCCGCCTCCGATAAACGTTTCGGAAATCTGCACAACAGCATCTCTTCACCCTCACAACGGTTTCTGCATGGAAGCGCCGCGGCACTGCGTCTCGGACTGAGCCTGGTGAAACGATTAAACCGCAACAGCGCAATTGATTTCGGCATATGGTACTGCATTCAGGGGTACGGCTATTTTCTGGAGGACGGCGGCCGCGTGCGGTTCACCGCTGTTGATCCTGACAACCATAAGAAAGGACGTCCGCTCTATTGGACCTCCAACCGCCTCGAAATCTCGGCCGCGCTCATGCGTCTTCACAAAAAATAGTGTCATGAAACATTACAGCAGCGCCATCGCTATCATTTATCGTCTGCTCCGGAAAGAGTTCGAAAAACACCGCATGCCGGTGGTCGATCTCATCGAGCTGCAGACCAACGATCCGTTCAAGGTGCTGGTCACCACCATTCTGAGTGCACGCACCAAGGACCATACCACTGCGGTGGCGGCGCAGCGTCTCTTCGCCCATGCCCCGTCCCCCGCAGCGCTCGAGGAACTGTCGGTCGGTGCGATTGAAAAGCTCATTTTTCCGGTCGGGTTTTACCATGAAAAGGCGCGGCACCTCAAAGAACTGCCGGCAATACTGCGCCAACGGTTCGGCGGCGGTATCCCGCAGACGGTCGAGGAACTGATCGAGCTTCCCGGGGTCGGGAGAAAAACAGCAAACCTCGTCGTTGCCGTTGCGTTTGATAAACCGGCGGTATGCGTCGATATTCATGTACACCGGATATTCAACCGGCTGGGGTATTTGACAACCACCACTCCCCTCGCCACCGAAATGGAACTGCGTAAACATCTGCCGGTCAAATACTGGACGACCTTCAATTCGTATTTTGTCTCCTTCGGGCAGAACAGGTGCAAACCGGTGAAGCCGCAATGCGACGGGTGCCCGGTGAGAAGGTACTGCGCACGGGTAGGGGTGGGGTGAGCATCCGTACTACTGACGCTTTTACTATACAGTTACTACCGGTATGTCGCACGTTTTATCTCACTATGTCGTAATGCTATTATTCTGCATTCTGACGGTGTTCCTAGGGGCACTCTTTTCGTCGTCCCCCTTCTCTATCCCCTTGCCCCCTTACAACCGTATGACCTATCTTTTATACCTATGAACGACCGCATTTTAGGATACACCGTTATCGGGATCGTAATTCTTTTTCTCTTTCTTCCCATCGGCTACCTGAAGTGGAAATCATCCAAGCCGGTAATTACCCGAACCATAGCCTTCAAGGGAGTCAAATCACTCAGCTTCATTTCTGTTCAGGACCCGGTGCTGCTTAAGGGCGTCGAGGTCGGAACCGTGCGTAATGTCTCCATCGAAGGAACATCGGCGTTGGTGGAAATCGAAACCAGCAGATCAATCACACTTCATGAAGATTATTCCATTACCGTTGTCGCAAAAGGGGTGATGGGGGACCGCTCTCTTTCCATACTTCCCGGTGATGACCATACACCTATTATCTCGCCTGAAACCCTTCTCTATGGTAGAGTTAGTATCGGCCCGGATGATGCATTATCTTATATGGAATCCCTTCAATCCGCAGTGCATACATTAGCGACGATTTCTGAAGAACTTAAAAATGGAACAGTGCGACGTCAATCACTTATCATTCAAATCCGGCAATTCACCGCAGATATAGATTCTGTTATAAAATCGATACTTTCACTCTTCTCGGAAATCGATACCTCTTTAAAACAAGGTATTGATTCAACCGTTATTATTCTGGAGGAAACGATTTCTCTCTCCAGAAAAATCAACGACGGGGCGCCGGCAACCATTACCTCAATTAAAACGATGCTGCTTTCGATGGATAAGGTTCTGACACAGGTAGACTCACTAATGATAAAAGCCGACGAAATCATTAAACGGATTGAGGCCCCGGATATAATAATATGGAAAAAGCACACCGGCTCAATTACCAACAACCTCACCGCCCTTCACCGGTTACTCCGGGAAATTGAAAGTGATTCGCTCACACTTCCGGTAAGGTTCTGGTAATAAATCCTTTTTCTATGGGGTGTTAAAAAATTTTTTTACTAAAATCAGGAATAAGTGTTGTGTATTGTTGACATCGATTCTATGCCACGGCTTCTTCGGTGGGAGAGGGGGCCGTTATCCCCTGCTTGTACGCCCATGTATCCAGTTTTTCCATCGTTAGTGAGTAAGTAGTATCGATCAGTCCCGAAATTTCAACAGGCAGTTCGCCGAGAAGCGCGCGTGCTTGTTCGAACCCCTCTTCGATTGCTGCTTTGATTGTGCTTAAAAATTCCTCTCCGCTTCCTCCAGCTACTCCATAAAACGATACGGCAAATTCAAAGATCCGCTGTGAAGTATTTTCAGCATTCCAGTATTCGGGTATTTCAAGCGGAGTGACCTTCTCCACACCCTCTGCCTTATCATCTTCCGTGATATCGACCCCGACACTTTCAAGAAAACTTTTAAGAAGCTCCTTTTTCATCTGCTGATAATTCTCTTTTATATACTCTATTACCTGCTGGATATCGTCTTTATCACCTTCAGCGGCAATTTCTAGAATCGATTGGGCGTATTCGACGCTTTCCATGCTGAAGCTCACGGTGTCACCATCTTTAGAGATGTAATCGAACGATATTGACTTAGATGAATAGTATTCTGATACCAGACACGCATCGACCGTATACAATTTTTGCGGTAAATGTTCCCCCGTATTACGTTTCTGCAGTTGGTGTTGTTGAATACTGTTCGATAAAGGGGTTATCCGTGATGAATCGACAGCAGTAAGTCCCATAGTTCCTCCTTGAACGCTTTTTTGAATGCTCCTCTACTCTTTCATCGGAATTTTTTTAAAAAATCTTTATCTGATTCGATAAAAAATTTCCTCTTTCATTGAAAGGTCGGCAACCCATCGAAACGGCACTTTATCTCACCAACGGCGGGTCTGCAAATTTCACTCTTTTCGCCATATTTTCACCGGTTTCTCATTTGTCCTATTTTTTTTT
>JAFGNB010000048.1 GCA_016927235.1 Chitinispirillaceae bacterium | reverse complement strand
TTTTTCAGTGAGAATGATATAGACCCGGTACCCGTCGGAGGTTTTCAATGAAAACAGATCCACTTTGTAAAAAAGTCCCGTCTCTTTCAGCCGCCTGCGCGCCTTTTCAATCTTCAATGAATCGTACCGCATGCCTACCGAAATCCCGGAGAGGTATTTGACGGTTTCAGTTTTCGTTACCTTGTTGCCGGAAATAATAATGCTGCTGATGGTATCGATCCGGGTTGACGGTGACACGATTGAGCCACCGCAGAAAGCATTTGTTATCAATAAGGTTACGGAGATAACAGAAAGTATGGTGTTAGACAACAACGAAATACGGTCCCTGGGTTGAATGGTGGTAGAAACGAACGGAAGATCTGTAAGCCGGGTTCTGTCTGTCACTGAACAACGATCCGTTAATTCAGCGGAGGCAGTCATCTATCTGGCCTCATTGCCGTTTAAGGAGTGAGGCATTGAGCGACCTACCCAAGAGATATGAAAGCGGACCACTTCCGTCACACCGATAGTGCGACATCTCTCCTACTTGGTCTTGCACCGGATAGGGTTTACCTGCTCCCGGGTGTTTACGGGACGGTGAGCTCTTACCTCGCCGTTTCACCACTCACCCCGTCCCGCGATGCGGGACAGAGCGGTCTTGTCTCTGCGGCACTTTCCGTACCCTTACGGGCCCCTCACTCAGCATGAGGTATCCTGTCCTGCGGTGCCCGGACTTTCCTCTGCAATCAAACAGCGATATACAGCGACTGCCCGATCTTCCGTTCAGTCATTAAATATAACATTATACCATGTGTCCTTCATGACGCGAAGTAGATTCCGCAGAGTAGGGGATGGGCGGGATGGATTCTATTCTTACCGGGACGATAGTTATTTTTATGCGGGATCCGAATACGCAGCCGGGATGGAAACAGCACTCGTATCGTTAATAACGGGGATCAGATGGTTTGCTTTACGGAAAACGAGATTCGGGAATATGCGTTTGCCGCTGTTTTCAGCAGGGGACGGCGGCTGTTTCTGCACAATAGTGTCGGAAATCTATCGTTTGTCGAGGACGGCATAATTGCTTCCGTGGAGGATGGCGTATTCTACCGGGTGATTATCTGCAGGGAGGAAAAAACGCTGCGGTTCAACTGCACCTGTGGATTTTCCCATGCCGGGGCGTGCGAACATGCCGTCGCAGTAATGTTTGCCGCTAAGTGCACTACTGGCATTCAGGAAGAGGTCGATATGCCCGAAGCATCTGCTTCGCCATTTCCCGTGCCGCAGGGAAATGGTTATTTCTCCCATGGACAAACGGATGATGAAGAACTCCGCGCCGGGATTATTGTCCACGATCTTCCCATTGAAAAACCGATGCTGCGGCTTTACCTCACCGAGCGTGAAGGCATGCTGTTGGTCGAGGTCCGCTACGTCTATTTCAACGGACGTATTGAATTCAGCCGTTTCGACACGGCGCAGAGCCGCCTCGCAACGACCGGTAATGGAGAGGTGGTGCGCGTACGGCGCTCACGGGCGCGCGAATCCGCACTCACTGCGGCCCTTACCTCGTTTGATCTCATGCTGTACCGTACGGGTTTTTATATCCCCGCCGGTGATTCGCGCGCCTGGACGCTTCATCAGCTTCCCCTGCTTGCCGCTGAAGGGTACGAGATTTACGGTCAGGAACAGCTGCGATCAGCACGGGTCCGGAAATCGTCTCCGCACCTGAAGGTGTCGATAAGCACCGGCACGTCGGATATCAGCTGTCGTATCAACCTTTCGGTCGATAATATTCCGGCAACGCTCGCCTCACTAATCAAGGCCGCACAACGGAGGAGCCGATTTGTTCTTCTCACCGACGGATCATGCGGTATGCTTCCGCAGCGGTGGCTCGATATTTTTACCACGCTATTCGCCGCAGTCGATACCCTTCCGGCCGGCAATATGTTCAATGTTAAGTCATCGCTTATCGGGTATGCGGATATCCTCTGCGATCTTGCGGATGAACACTCATGCGATGAGGAGTTTCGGAAGAAAAGGGAGCGGTTGTACCGATTCCGGGGAGTAAACCGGCAGATCGTACCGACCGGTTTTGAGGCGACACTTCGTCCGTATCAGCAGGCAGGGTTCGAGTGGTTCTATTTTTTAAAGGAGTTTCGGTTTGGCGGCTGCCTCGCCGACGATATGGGGCTTGGAAAAACCGTCCAGACGCTGGTGCTCCTGCTGAACGAGAAACAGCTGGGCGGGGGGCGGCCGTCGCTTATTATTGTCCCGAACTCGCTGCTTTTTAACTGGCAACGCGAAGCGAAACGTTTTACACCATCTCTTAAAATGTTGATATATCATGGAATAAATCGGTTTATCTACAGCAATATTGTGCATATGGCTGATGTCATCCTCACCACTTACGGAACCATTATTCGTGATGTCGAGACGCTAACGAAAACACGTTTTCATTACCTTGTTCTTGATGAAGCGCAGGCGATAAAGAGTCCCGTTTCACAAATCGGCAAAGCGGTGCGCTCGCTTCAATCCGATTACCGTCTGGCGCTCAGCGGTACGCCGATCGAGAACAATCTTTCGGAACTGTGGTCGTTATTTGCGTTTCTCAACCCCGGCATGTTCGGTAATCTCAGTATGTTTTTAAAGAATTTCAATAACCCGATAGAGCGCGAAAGGAGCAGACCAGCCGCCGAGATACTGCGAAAGCTTGTTTTTCCCTTCATTCTGCGGCGTACAAAAACACAGGTAGTGAAGGAGTTGCCGCCTAAAAGCGAGATCATTGTCTATTGTGAAATGGTTCAGCGTCAGCGCACGCTTTATGATATTACCAAACAGCTTTACTACGGCAGGATAAAGGAGTCTTTCGAGAGGGCAGATAGGGAGGGGACACGCATGCAGTTGCTGGAAGGACTTTTGCGGCTGCGGCAAATCTGTTCTCATCCCCGGCTTTACGATCCCGCATATTCCGGCGATTCCGGCAAGTACAACGTGGTTGAGGAGATGCTGCAGGATGCCGTCGCCGGGGGACACCGTGTCCTGCTTTTTTCGCAGTTCGTCACGTCGCTTGCGTTGCTGCATCAACGCTGCATGACGATCGGTATCAGCTGCGAAGTGCTGACGGGCGCCACCGTCGAGCGACAGAAAGTGGTCGACCGTTTCCAGAACAGCAACGGCGCCCCGGTTTTTCTGATCAGTTTGAAAGCAGGGGGGACCGGGCTTAACCTGACCGCAGCGGACTATGTTTTTCATCTGGATCCGTGGTGGAACCCGAGCGCCGAAAATCAGGCTTCTGACCGTGCCTATCGCATTGGGCAGACAAAGCCGGTGTTCGTTTACAAACTGATCACCCGCGACAGCATCGAAGAACGGGTGCTGGAACTGCAGGAGAAAAAACGTCATTTGACCGAGAGCATCATCCGGACCGAAGCATCATTTTTCAAGCATCTGACCCGGGAAGATATCGCGATACTGTTTGAGTGAGGGACGGTGGTGAGGAAGAATTGGTATCGGGGTCGGCCTCGTAATTTGGAATTGATGACGGAGATACGCACGGCAGTGCGTCTTTACCACTCCCCTGATTCAGTATGTCTTTTCGACAATCCACCCGCCGGAGAACGGAAAAGTGTCGTTGGCCAACGGGGGGCGGTGGAGCAGAGAGAAACAGCAGCTTACCTATCTCCTGTTTCCAATTGGCACAGTATTTGATTATATAATCTACTTCAGTCATTCCTACGATCTTTAACAACAACCATCGTTAAGAGGGAATCACTCTGATTATCCTGCGCGCTCTTATCAGAGGAGAATGGTAGGTTGCTGGGAGGGACGGGACGCTTCACCCGTCCCTTAATTTTATGGTAATTCGGCAATATGGGTATTTCGACGAAACAGCTCAACAGTTGAAAACCTTTCTTTGGTCACCTTCTGCGTTATGCAAAATTCATAAATAAAAATTCATAATTCATACCTGAAGCTTCAGCTTCGCCCTCTGTTATAACGCTTAAGTTTTTTTCCCGACATACCGATACTATAAAAAAAGTATTTATTGGCATTTTGCCGTCGGGAGTTTCAGTCATGGGAATATCCATCAATGGTCCGTCGGGAATCGATACTCAATACATCATCGATTCTCTTGTTGAGCTTGAACGTGTCAAAGTTACCACGGTCGAGAAACAGAAAAATGCCTACCAGTTGAAAATAGATGCATTTTCGAAATTCAAGACACTCCTCACCGATTTGCGGACTAGGGCAACTGCTCTTTCAAAGCTGGGATCATTTGACCTTTTTACGACAAGCAGCACCAATGAAAAAATAGCGACGATTACGGCCGGTACCGGCAGTGTCGATGCAACGTATGATGTGCAGGTTTTTCAGCTCGCCGGCAATGAGAAGATGATTTCGGCGGATGGCTTGATCTCCGATCAGAACGCCTCGCTGCAGAGCTTGGGGATCGGCACCGGCGTCATCAGCGTCGACGGGGTGGAAATTGAGATCGACGACAATGATAGCTTGCAGGATCTGCGGCAGAAGATCAATTCGGCAACGGATGAAGACGGCCAGCGGATCGGGGTCAGTGCGTCGGTTCTCAAAATAGCTGAAGGCAACTACCGGCTTGTGATTACCTCGAAGGAATCGGGGGGGGCGGGGATAGCCTACAGCGATGTTTCGGGAACGACGCTGCAGGAACTGGGCATC
>JAFGNB010000047.1 GCA_016927235.1 Chitinispirillaceae bacterium | reverse complement strand
TCAAGCTCGGCAATGCGCTTCCGTATGCCGGCCAGCTGGTCTTCCAGATATTCCGACTGACCTTTCAGCATGTCGGTCTGCTGTTCTTTCGTCGGTGAATACGGTACGCCGGCATAGGGTACCGCATACGGGGTGCCGCCTGCCGGATAACCGGCCGCAACCGGATAGCCGTATCCGGCGCGCTGCCATCCGGCAAGGCCGGTGGCATAGTACCAGTTACGGCGCCCCCAACCGCCCCGTCCCCAGCCGCCTCCGCGGCCGAAACCGAATCCAAATCCTCTTCCGCCGACCGGATTGGCGTATCCCGGCACGGGATACCCCGCACAGTATCCGGCCGCTCTTCCCGTCATGGGCCCCATTCCGGCGGGCCCTGTTCCATCACCCCAAGGCATAACAGCCTCCTTTCAGATAATTGATACGTGAAATTATTGCCGTGTCATCTGCGTCCCGCAACGGGGGCACGACCTCTGAGTGCAAGGCTCTCCCTGCTGATGCGGTTCGACATGCCCGCATTTCGGGCATACACAGCTTCCTCCCGGTCCTGCCGCAAAACCGCCCCCCATTCTTCCGCCGCCTCCGCCGCGTGACCCTGTTCCGTCTCTGTTCGGCATTTCATACCTCCTTTTTTAATGTTTTATAACGGGTTTCCACCCCTTCCCCCGCGGAATCGCCGCCCGCAACGGCCTCCACGCCATCTTCTGAACCACGGCCGGAAATCGGGCGTATGAAATCGGATCAACTGTCCGTGAATATAGGCCGCGATGAGCCGATCGGCATCGCCGGTAAGGCCGGGAACGACTTCAATACCGCAATGCCAGAGCAACATTGAAAGAGGGTCGGAAACCGCGCCGCATAATACCGTTTCCACCTGCAAATCTTTCAATCGATGTGCGCGCAGTGACGGAAACGGTTCGTTGGAATCAATAATGCGTCGTTTGGTAACAGCGCCGTTTTCAATCTCCGCAACGAGCAATGCTCTGCAGAAATCGAGAGCAACCACCATCGATGAATTGTTGACCGGCAATGCGACTTTTCGATTCATATCTCTTCCCTAACCATATAGCATTATTCATGCCAGTCGAAATCCGGCAATGGTAATCGAAAAAGTCGACTGGACCGGGAATATCACAGCGTCCGATAGGGGAAACAGCCCGCCGGACCGGAGTATTGGTTATGGTGCATAGAAGGAAAACGGTGCATGGAAACAACGTACTATGCCATTTATGATGCAAATGTGCATCAGAAAGAAAACAATGTCAGTCATTCGTTTGTATATCGGCATTGCCGATACCCCTTTACGACCTCCCTATTCCACCGGTCTCCTTGTCGCAAATCAACACACCGTCAAGATGATCGATTTCATGCTGAATAACCCGCGCAAGAAGGCCATGAGCGGCGAAGTTCAATTTTTTTCCTTCGGCATTGCGTGCCCGTACTTCTACCTGAAACAGTCGGGTTATGTTATACGTCGCATTGGGGATACTGAGGCATCCCTCCGTTTTCGTGTCGGAATCTATCGTCATCGGCATGATGGATGGATTGACAAGAATCATTCCGGGACCATCAACACCCACGACGGCTATTCGCAAAAGAATCCCTACCTGCGGCGCGGCAAGACCGATACCCTTTGCTTTTTTCATGAATGCAAGCATTCTCTTAGTAAATGCCTGCAATCCTTTGTCAAACGTTTCGACTTCCGCGCAGATTTCGCGTAAGACCGGATCCGGCAGTACACGAAGTTGTAATTGCCTTATGCTTCCGGCTGGATCCATGCGTATGCTCTTTGCGTTCATCGGCGATCAAACCTCCGTTTCCGATATGTCGACGAAACGGTCGCTCCCGTCGGTAAAAGGTCTCTGTTTACGCGTATGGTTTGTTTCTGGTTATTCTCTATTTTCGTAGTACTTCGCACACGACTTCCCAGGCGCTTCGTATAGCATCGGCGGCTGTACTTTCACCATGCGCAATAACCGTTTCGCCCGCCATTAAAGCGTCATTTACCGCACTATCGAAGGGTATGTAGCCGACCACGCTGGAATTGCGGGTCACGGCAATATCAGCGATATGTTTTGCCTGATTGGCATTAATATCGGCTTTATTAACAATAACGACTGCGGGCACGCCGAAATGCGCGGCGAGTTCAAGCACGCGTTCCATGTCATGAACACCCGAAACCGTCGGCTCCGTTACGATCACTATAAGGTCAGTCCCCGAGACCGAAGCAATTACCGGGCATCCGGTTCCCGGAGGACCGTCGCCGAGGATGCGGGCCATGTGTAATTCTCGCGCCAGCTCGCCTGCACGATTGCGAACCTGTGTTACAAGGCGACCGGAATTTTCCTCGGCTATGCCGAGCCGTGCATGCACCATCGGCCCCCGGTCGGTTCCGGAAACAAACCAGTTCCCGGTAACTGCATTTTTCGAGTCGATTGCGCCGACGGGACAAACTCTAGTGCATAGCCCGCATCCTTCGCAGGCAAATTCTTCGATGCGATAGGTTCTCTTTGTCATATCATTGGCAGGCCCGTCGAGACGGATTGCATCAAAATGGCACGCCCGAGCGCATTCGCCGCACCCGGTGCATTTCGACGGATCGATCGTCGCCTTTATGCCTCCGACAAACGGGTGAGATTCCCTGACACGCGGAGCAAAAAGCAAATGTAAGTCAGCGGCGTCGACATCGTTGTCGGCCAGCACCTGCTTGCCCGAAAGCTGCGCAAAGCATGCCGTGACGGTCGTTTTGCCGGTACCACCTTTACCGCTGATAACTGTTATCTCTTTGTGGGCTTCCGCAAAGCCTTCGTTCGGCTTGTCGGAAATAGCAATCGAAGGCATAAAAGCTTCAATCTGGGGAACAGCGGGAACCGGTGTGCCCGCAAGTGCAACGATACTATCATATATTTCAATCAGATTTTTCCGCAACTCTTCATGATGCCGTATTAAAATCCCGCCGTCGGAGTATGTCTCCGCATAAACACGCCTGAAAGGGATCCTGCCGATGATGGGCACATGGACTTTTCGGGCATACTGCTCAATGATTTCGTCTTTGCCGTCCGAGCGATTGACGACAATCCCTGTTGGAATTCCCATCTTGAGCGACATGGCGAGCGCGAGTTTCAGATCGTTCAGTCCGAAAGGGGTCGGCTCTGTCACCAATACGGCGACATCGGCGTCTTCCAGCGCTTTCACCACCGGACACGCCGTCCCGGGAGAAGCGTCGATAATGTTGACCGATGCACGGTCGATGTGTTTTTTAACAGAAGCGACTACTTTCGGAGCCAGGGTCTCACCGATATCCAATTCGCCATGAGCGAAAAAAAGGCCGTCGTGGTCAGGCGCAATTTGGACCGTGCCTATTTTGGTCTCCTTTTCCCGAAAGGCGTTTTCCGGACAGACGTAGCTGCACACGCCGCAGGAATGACACATTTCATTAAACAGAAGCACCTTGCCTTTTATTACGGCGATGGCCTTGTAATTACACGCTTCGGCACATTTGCCGCATCCGGTACACTTATCCTTGTCCAACACCGGTTTTGAAACATGTACGTCATGGGTTTCGGTAAAAACCGGCTTCACGAACAGGTAGTCGTTAGGTTCTTCTACGTCGCAATCAAGCAATCGTACCTTCTTGTTCTCACCGGCAAGGACATATGCCAGATTCACCGAAAATGTCGTCTTTCCCGTTCCACCCTTGCCACTGGCTACTGCAATAACCATCGATTTCTTACCTTTCGTTATGTATTATGTATAAGGAGCAGGATCGCCCCCTATGTTATAACACTGAAACCGTATGATTCAAGCCTTCCCCGCTTTAATCTGTTTGGAAATGCTTTCGGCCGCCTTGATAAACGGATAGGCGGTGGGCGGAGCGGTAAGCAACGGGTGCGTTCCTATCTGGGTCGTAAGAATATTATGAACCGTCATCCTGTTCTGGATGGCCAGGCCGATCATGTTGATAAGCTCTCCGGCGCTCATCCCCCCCATTACCCCGCCTCCAAGAATGACGCCGCATTCATTTGAGGCTATCAATTCGACGAATTGCTTTTTCGTTCCCGGCAGCGTTCCCGGATGTTTATCGACGCCCTCGAACTTTCCCGTGACCACATCGAATCCCTCTTCCGTCGCCTGTCGTTTCGACAATCCGGCGGCGGCAAAAGCGATATCGCCTATCGCAGTCGAAAAAATGGCGATGGTCCCGATGAACGTTTTAAGCGTGGAGAGTGAAAAAAGGTTGATTCCCGCGATTCTCGCTTCCGCACAGGCGGTCGACGCGAGCATGACATTGCACGGTTTTCTCGTAAAAAAGTCTCTTTTCTCAACACAGTCGCCGACGGCGAATATGTCGGGAGAATCGGTTCTCATGTATTCATCGACTTTAATAAACCCTTTTTCATTCAGCCTGATCCCCGCTTTACGTGCAATTTCGGTATTCGGTATGTACCCCATTGATAGAAGAACCGCGTCGGCTTCAATGAATTCTCCGTTCTCCAGCGTTATTCCCCTTACCCGCGTATCGCCGACGATTTCCTTTACCCCCGATCCGGTTTTAACAACGACCCCCCTGTTCTCAAGAATCTTCTTTGCATTGTCGGAAATGACGTCATCGAAAGCCGCCCATAAGATACTCGGTAATTTCTCTATGACGGTCACCTCCTTGTTTTTTTTCCGTAATTCATCGGAAACTTCAACGCCGATGAAACCGCCACCGATGGTGACGATCTTTTTGAAAGCTTCGAACTTCTTGATGGCATCGTCCAGATACGTCTTGTTTTTCGGCACCATGAAGACGTTCTCGAGTGTGGCGCCTTTCAACCATTCGGGTACAAGAGGAATGGAACCGGTCGCCAGAACAAGCTTCCCGTAATGGATAACGGCACCGTCGGAGGTTTGGCATTCCTTCGAATTCGAGTCGATCGACACCACCTCGCCGATTTTCAATTCAATGCCGGCATTCGTTACCACCGAATCTGCAATGACGTTCTTATCGCTTGACTCAAGGGATCCGAACATGTACGGTATGCCGCAGGGAACCACTACCTGCTCCTCTTTTCTGATCAGTAAAAATTGCCTTTCGGGATGGTGAGTCTTTCCGGTCACCGCCGCGACAATACCCGCGGCGCTTCCCCCGATAACCAGAACATCGACTTTTTTCATGAATCCGCTCCTTATTATTAGTGGTTATAACGGTTTATTGTTCAATCCATGCCTTTTTTCGTCTGTTCTTCCGGTCTGCCGGCGGGACGGTTCCGATCATTGACAAACACTATTCGCGGCACGAATTCCCCGGCCTCCCGATCATCCGTCTCGCCGTAGGAAACGATAACCACCAGGTCTCCCGGCATGCCGAGACGCGCCGCCGGGCCGTTTAAAAGCACCGTGCCCGAATCCGACGGCGCCGGAATCGCATAGGTGATGCAGCGTAAACCGTTGCGGCAATTGAGTACATGCACCTGTTCGTTGGGAAGGATATCCGCAAGCCCCATCAGACGCTTATCGATGGTAATGCTGCCTTCGTAGTTGATGTCCACTCCCGTAAGCGTCGCACGGTGAATCTTTGATTTGAGCATTACTCTTTTCATGACCGTATATCCCTTGTGGGAATTATTTATGCATTTCCCCACAGGGTTGCCTGAAACCAGGAAGGGAAAAGCGTGAGTTTTCCATTGTGCCTTTGATAAAATCCTCTGCTATATTTTAAATTCTTCCGAAATTCCCTGCATGAGGCATATCCCGTCGATTGTTACGGCGATTCTCATCAGTTTCCCAACCTGAATCAATTACCTCAATAACTGGAAATATCTCATTCAAATAAAAAAAATGTTTTAGCAAGAATCATGCACATTCGAATAAAAATCGGCAATTACCGCAAAGATTTTCGTAAAATGGCCGATTCAGGATACAAATCGGCCTTTTCTCCCTTCGTTCCGGAAATACGCTGACCGATACCGACAGATCCCTCCGGTAGAATTATCGCACTGATGAAACATTTATAGATTTAAACGTTGCACCGTTGCAACATACATGCGACGAAAACGATAACGGCAACCGTTCAGCACCAACCGGGTCCACCCCACAACTGATCGTTGCCGAAGCGCTCCCGCCAGAACTCCTCCTCGGAACAATAACGGCTTATTACTTCACGGGAAAATGGAATTTTATATTCCGCGCAGTATTCCATAATCGTTTTGTATGCATTTGTTATTTGATAGGTTTTTTCGCGGTGCAGCTCGCCTGCTCCTTGTACTTTGTCGGGGTGCCACCGAAGGATCAAATCATGAAAAGCCTTCTTTATTTCATTGACGGTGGCCTCTTCGCCTATGCCGAGAATCTTTCGCGACTCGCAAAGTCGTTCGTAACGGTTTGTATCTGCACTCAGTTTCATCACCTTTCCCCGCTTTCCCGGATTAACCCTGCATCGCCCCCATGACCACGAATACCCCCTTGCCAAAACCTTCCCGCGACGGCTGCACTTCGGTAATGCCCGTCAAACATTTCCACTAACTGCAGCATCCGCGCTTAAGATTTCGAACGGCACCAGATCGATGCCCGAAGGTGCCCCGGCCGCCACAAGGGCACCGATCCGAAAATGCAGGAATCGCTTGATTGCGCATCCATGGTCAGAAGTCCTTTCGCCCGGATTTCCCGAATAAAGCATTTATTCATTGATAGTTCGATTCCAAATTCGTATCAGGCCTGATTGATGTCTCGTTACAACAGACGTTCCGCACCGCAGTACACCTGTTCCACATTCACCACGGCGGCGCCCACCGCCGGGTACTTGGAATCGACCCAGGTTTTCAATTGCGCGTGAATTTCGTCATCCTTATGGTATTCGACAGTCCCTTTTACCTGGAAAGATTTGCGTTCTTTCGTAATGAAGAGCACCGAGCCCATGGTTCCCTTCGCGATGTTCTTTTTCGTCTTGTCGAAATAATTATCGACCACCAGTATCCTTCCGTCATCGAGTTTCTTTGCGATACCCGCATAAATGGAATTGGGAACTCCGTTTTCGTCGACGGTGGAAAACACGATGGGCCTTCGCGATTGTCCCACTGTTCGCTGACCACATCCGGCAGATTTACAGAAACAACGCGGGTTTCAACCTTTTCTTCGTTTTTCTTATTCACCTTTTATGCCTCCTTTGAAATGATAACGTTGCCTCACGAATTCTATTCAAGGCTATTGCTTCTTTTGCCGGTCTACTCCGTTAAAAATATCGCATATCTCCCGGTGAAGACATTCAAATGCCCGCGATGCAAGTTTACCGTTTTTTGGCACAGAATTCGTGCTCACGATATGAGAATGGTCGACATTCCTGGCCATCATTCTAGTGTGCAATATAGATGCATTGTAGAGATTGACATCAAAGGCAAGGTACGCCAGAAGCAATTCGTCGGAAATGAACTCCTGAATCGAGCGTATTTCATTATCCGAAAAAATTTTTTTTCCACCGACATCGCGGGTAAATCCCCTGGTACGGTAATCGATCAAAACAATATCGGACTTGAAGCTTTCGATCAGGAAATCAAGCGCACGCAGGGGGGAAATCATCCCGCACGTCGAAACCTCGATGTCAATGCGAAAGGAAGCTATGTGACTATGCCGCCCGGAATCGATATGCGTATGCGCGGCGATGTGGCTTTTATCCATATGAAACGCCATATTTTTCCCCGCCTGGTGGAACACCCTTTCGTTTATAAGAACCACCGAACTTGCGCCGAAAGGCGCATAGTCCAGCATGGAAACATCGACGACCTTCGCGTCGATAATATGCGCCACCTCGGCTATGATTTCCGTTATCCGTTCGGAGCCGAAACGTTCGTTCAACCGCTTCACGTATCGGTACCTGTCATTAATTCTGTCCGCATAACCAAAATGGTAAATGGTGAACGATAAAGATTTAGTTAAATTGTTGAAACCGTTCAGTTTGATTTTTTTTCCGTTATATTTTACGAGCATGCCTTGACGAAATCCTTTCTGCCGTAGGCGCGGGGATGGAGTAGTTAGATTTTACCGGCCTCCTTATTCCAAATAAAAACGACGGCCAGGAGCAATACTACCGACGTCGTAAAGCATTGTTTAACTTGCAAAAACCATGCACAAATTAAAATGGATCTGAAATACCCTTTTAAATGTAATATGCAGCCAGGAAACCTAAAAGGGCAGGTTCTCCGCCGTTGTCGACCGTGCAGTCAGGTTGTTTTAGAATTTTCGGGATGTTGCATGATTGCACCATAGACGATTGGTTTTATTTTTTATGGGGCAACGACAATGTTGCACAGATGACCCGGGGGGAATTCCAGGAGCGCGTGCGGTTGCATGCATGATCCCGATAGTGATGTAATAGAATTATGATTCCCGGCTTTTTTTGCACGAAATGATATTGCCGCAGGTTTTCACACAATGTATTTTAGTAAATACTGAAATGCATTTCCTCGGCAGACACTACATACGACTTTTCAAAGCGCTCGGCATAGAACCGCGCGCAAGAATCGTCACGCTTCTTGCAGAGGGGCGTTTTTGCGCCGGTGCTCTGGCGCGGCATCTTGGTATCAGCGCTGGCGCGGTATCGCAGCACCTGAACGTGCTTAAAGAGGCCGGCCTGATTGTTGCCGAACGCAGGGGCAATTTCATGCACTACAGCCTGACGCCCGATGCGTATGAAAAGGCGAGGGAGGCGCTTGATGTCTTGTTCGGGGGACAGCCGCCGGATGCAAACAATGGCGGACGGCACCGTCTGACGTGCTTCTGCCCCGTACATAACGATACGAGCAAAGGACGATATGCCGACAAAAGGGAAAAGCGGAACTCATGATATGAATAGCGAAAATACCGCCGCGATAGAAGCTCTTGATGTCGCAAAGCATTTCGGTCAAGTCGAAGCGGTGAAAGGGGTGAGTTTCTGTGTAAATGCCGGTGAAATTTTCGGTTTTCTCGGGCCCAACGGCGCGGGAAAAACAACGACCATTAACATGCTTACCGGGCTGGCGCGGCCCGACCATGGACGGATTTCGTATTTCGGGCGCGACTACACCGCAAACCTTAAAAAAGCCCAGCATCTTATGGGTGTGGTGCCCGATGAGAGCAATCTGTACCCGGAGATGTCGGGATTGGACAATCTCTCTTTCTGTGCATCGCTTTACGGGATGGGCAAAAAGGAACGAGAGACGCGAAGCCGAGAGCTGCTTGCATCGTTCGGCCTGACCGATGCATCAAAGCGTGCGTTCGGCGGCTATTCGCGCGGAATGAAACGTCGGCTTACCATAGCCGCCGGCATTATTCACCATCCGAAAATTCTTTTCCTCGACGAACCGACGACGGGAGTCGACGTCGCCAGCGCGCGGCGGATACGGGAATTGATCGCCGGCCTGAAATCGTCGGGGACGACCGTGTTTCTTACCACCCATTACATTGAAGAAGCCCAGCGGCTTTGCGACCGTATCGCGTTTATCGTCGACGGACGTATCGTGCGGATGGATGCCGTCGCCGAGCTCCTCAGGCAGACACACGGGAAGCATGTCGTCGAATTGACGACATCGGGCTCCTTGACGCAAATGCGCGAAGAGGTGTTGCGAGGATTTTCTAATGTCGAATTTGAATTCCCGGCGGATAATATCCTCCGCTCCATCACCGAACAGGCACTTGCGCTTGCACCGCTCATACGTTTTCTAGAGGAACGCGGTATAGCGGTCACCGAAGCGCGGGCAGTAAAACCGTCGCTGGAAGATGTTTTTATCCGGGTTACCGGCATCGAGGTGGACCGCATGAAAAAAGAAAAGGAAAAAAAAGGACCGCAATGAAACAGTGGATTGCATTCTGGAATATTTTCTCCAAGGACATACGCACGTATTACCTCAAGCCGCCCAATTTGAGCTGGGGAATCATTTTCCCGCTCGCATGGACACTGATGTTTTTCATCCGGTCGGGCGGTGATGTCGATTTGTTCGCGCTCCTGCCGGGAGTGATGACAATGTCGATTCTCTTCGGCACCACATCCCTTCTTTCGGTGACAATCACTTTCGAGAAGAAGGGACGCTCGTTCGAGCGGCTTCTTCTTGCTCCGATATCGCTCGAATACCTCATGCTTGCAAAAACCAGCGGGGCGATCATGTTCGGGGCAATTAATGCATTCGTACCGCTTATCATTGCAGCATTTATAGTCGATCTGGGAGCGGTTTCGTGGGCATTGCTTATATGCGGTGTTGTACTGACATCGGTGGTATCGACCTTCCTCGGCTTGTTCATCGCGGTCGCGGTATCTGAAGTCTTCGAGGCGCAGACATTCTCGAATTTCTTCCGTTTCCCGATGGTATTTCTGTGCGGGTTGTTTTTTCCCATCGAACGGTTGCCGGTTTTTCTCCGGCCGCTTTCTTACGTTCTTCCTCTAACCTATGGCGGCGATATTCTTCAGGGGGCGGTCAACCAGTCGGCGCTCATGCCGTCGGCTTTGAGCCTGGCGGCGCTTGTTGTTTTCTGCGCAGGGCTTTTTTTGCTAAGCGTGCGCACTATTCGGGTGAAATGGATATGCTGAGTATGTATAGATTACCAAATGCAGCGGCTTACAGCATCCCTACCTGCTATAGTTCGGCGCGATCCGGCAACGTGAATGCAAATGCGCACCCCCCAGCAACCAGAACCGCCGTGACACCGAGAAGAATTCCATAGCTGCTGCTCCAACGCAGTATGAACGCTCCCATAAGCGGATACAGCACAAGCGGGAAGCTGAACGTACCTTTAAGTGCGATATAAACTGGCCGCAGTTTCTCAGAAGACATACGCAGAAGCATTTTGTCGAAACCGACTTGCCGTCCGGGTGTCCACACGCCGATGAGGGCATATACTCCATACATGACCGTTTGCGGAAAGCAATGGAACAGTAGCGGCATAGTAGCCGCTGCCAAAAACAGGATAGATACCAAAGAACTCAGACCTGCGGTCACTTTACATCCATATTTATCGGTTATCTTTCCCCATAGTAATGCCATGCTCAAGCTTCCGGTCATTTGAATCGTCAGGAATATCCCAACATCCGCGGCATTGAACGACAGACGTTCACGAGCAAACAGCACAATGAAAGGTAACGCCATTGCAGGGGCTCCGCTTAGAAGAAATGCGCAAAGGTACAACCGAAGCCTTTT
>JAFGNB010000046.1 GCA_016927235.1 Chitinispirillaceae bacterium | reverse complement strand
GGAAAAACCCTTCCAGGGGTTTTGCACAAAGAAACCACTGGCTCCGCCAGTGGAGTAAGACGGCAAATGCGAGCAATACTGCTCGTCTTGTTTTGTTGCGGGCTCCACCCGCCCCCAAAACAAGCCACCGCCTCTGGCGGTGGTAATTTGACTGGTAATACGTTTAGTAGGTTGTTATGAAATACTACCAAGTTCATTTACCGTGCACTTTTCGAAGAAATGTTTTTTGGATTGATTTAAAAATAACCTGGGCAGCATTAAAATAGGTGGTGAAAAATGCACAAGTTATTGATTATTTTGTTAAAAAATGTAATCATTACCTAGGCTAGAACGGATAAAGCCGGTTATGGAATTCTCGCGGGGATATCGCTGAAGGAGCGAGCGGGGGAATTCTTAAACGTATTTTGACATTATTTGTCCTCATCACAACGACAAAAAGTTTTAGGTATTACGAGTAAACGATTTGTTGCAGCGATACGGATTGAAACAGTCGTGGGGATATGTGGGAAAAAATTAATAAAACTATTCTTTATTTTTTCAAAAATATTCAGTTTACACTGAGGACGTGGAAAAATGCACTGGAAATTTCCAGAGCATACGCACCATCTTCAGCTAAAGGAATTTCAGTTAGTCAAGTAATAAAGGAGGGTCTGCTTTGGATATTTATTATTACAGTAATTATTCTGCTTGTTGGAATCGCCTATAACCGCTTTTCTGAAATGAAGAAGCATCAGACGATCACCGATCGACTCACTGAATCAATAGGGAAAAAAACTTCGCCACCCGAAGGAGAAGGAGAAAAAAGCGGTTCGATCGATAAGCAAAACGACAGCACAGCGGAAGCGCCGGAACCCGATTCAGCTCGGGTAGAGGCACCTCAAACGGCGGTCAGACCAGAAGTTGTTATTTTTAATTATATCCCAACGGACGATACGTCAGATTATCTGATTCTGGTGGCGAACAAAGCGGTACGGTCCATGTATGTTTTACAGAAGCATGGTTCTGCCTGGAGGGTTATAAAGGAATATACTATTGCCGTCGGTGAACAGGAGGGTAGAAAGGTCACGGCGGGTGATAGACGAACACCGGAGGGTCAATATTTTATCGTTGGTAGAAAAGAGCAAAGCGAACTTGCATCAATCTACGGGCCGCTTGTGTATGTACTTGATTATCCGAATGAGGAGGACCGTCATGCGGGAAGGACGGGCCAAGGTATATGGATTCATGGGACCGATCCGGATTCCTCGCCACTGCAGACGCGGGGATGTATTGAAATGGAGAATCAGAATCTTATAGAACTTGCAACGTTGCTCAAGAGGGGCATCGGTACACCAGTAACAATTGTTTGTGATCCAAATCTGCAGGACATAGCATCAGCACCTGATTTTCGTTTGTGTGATGAGCGTCGCCGGATTATACTTAAAAAAAATGAACTTGTCGAAGCAGAGTTTCGGAAGCTGTTAGTAAGCTGGAAAACATCGTGGGAAAGAAAGAACCTTAAAGTATATAAATCGTTCTATGATACGGTGCAATTCATTGGTCAGGGACTTGATTGGAAGGGATGGAAAGAGCGGAAGTTGCGCACCTTCGGTTTATATGATACTATTGCGATAAGGATTGAAAATATAATGATATCCGGTATTGCCGATCATTCAATGATCGTGAAGTTTTTACAACACTATCAAACGAATTTGAACAGCATCGAAAACGGTAAGAAATTATCCTTTAAGAAAATAGACGATGCATGGAAAATAGTCCGGGAATCGACATGCCCTAAAGAGGAGCTTCTCTTATGATGTTCTCATTATCAAAAAAAAAGGATTATAAAGATCCTCAAGAACTGGCGGACGCGCTTGAGCAGCATTTAACTGAAATTCAGGAGATACTTAAAAACGCACGCAATGAGAAGGCAGACCTTCATTCATTACTTGCCTCGGTAGAGAAAGAGCATTCGGAAATTCAGGCAGATCGATTGTCTGTTGAAGAGCTTAAAAACAACACCGGTGAGTTGCGTCGTGATTCCGAATTAATAAAAAGCCGTATTGAACAGTCATTGAACGACCTTAATCGGCTCGAAACCGTACAGAAGCAGACGATTGCAATTGAATCGAGATTGAAAAAAATTGAGGAGACGGTTCAACGGATCGCCGGCGATGAGGAATTTATCAACGGCTTGAGCGAAAAAGTCGATACCCTGCTTCACAAGCTCTCTTCGGGAGGCGGTACCACCATCGCCGCTGGTCTTAAGGCGATTGAAGAGGTGGAGGCGAGGCAGAATAAGACCGCTGCGGCGATCGAAAAGCTTGATGCACAACTTGCCGGCTGTTCGCAGGCGGTTGTCAAAACAAAGAGCGATAATGAACAGGCGACAGCAGAAGTGGAAGCCCTCAAGGGAAAAATCGCCGATCTCGAACAGGAAGTTGGACGTTTTCGTATTGTTAAAGAACGCATCGATAATCTTAACAGTCTGTCGGAATATGTTAAAACGAAGGTCAAATCGCTCGAAAATCAACGTGTCGTGGTCGATAAGGCGAACGAAGAGGCTGGCAGGCTTAATTCATTAACATGGAGGATTGATGCCGATCTGAAACAATTGGCAAGTAAGCTTTCATCTCTGGAAAAAACGGAGAAGAACATTGGAAGGGTCGAGTCGATGCTCCAACAGAGTCAAAAGTCGATTGACGAGATACGACGATTTGAACAGCTTAAAGACCATATTACTCGAAAAATTGAGGAAATTAAGCAGTTAGATGCGCATTTTGATACAAAACTTGTCGAATTTCAACGACAAAGCAGGGATCTTGATCAGGTGAGTGATAAAGTCCACGAAATTCATAACATTGCGAAAAATACCGATGCGGTGCTCAACACATTGACGAAACATCAGCAAATGGTTGAAAATACCCGCAATCAGGTCCTTGGATATGAGAAGGAGGCGGATAAGATCCGTTTGAAAATCGAGGAGGTCACTCAGGAGTGGCAAACCGTGGATTCGTTGCGCATGCGCCTTTCGGCAATAGAATCACAGATCGGAGAGATTGATTCCAGGATAGAGGTGGTTGTTGAGAAGGAGAAGGCGGTGGAGGGCTTTGAAACACGATTAACTGATATACGGACACTTATCGAAGATACTTCTCAAAAAGAGGCCTTGCTGTACAATCAACGGGAGGCAATCGAGACGACCAGCAAGCAGGTTGAACACTATTTCGGACGAATCGATACGCTCGAGGAAAAGATAATGGATCTCGGTCAGCACGAACAGGAAGTCGAATCGGTAGCATCGGGAATCGAAGAACTTAAATTACTATCCTCTTCCACCAGCGAACGTATCCGCCAGACGGAAGAGAAGGCGTTGATTCTCAACGAAGTTGAAAAGAAGATCGAAAATCTCGGTAAAATGGTTTCTGAAATCGACGAACGGATCGAGTCGCAGCTGCAGCGAAAGGCGATGATTGATAAAACGGAAAAGCGTCTCGACCAGCTCAATTACCTGTTGGGTGACATCAATATGAAGATCCAGAGCCTGAGCAAGGAGCAGAAGGTCGTCGAGGACGTCTCTTCACAACTCTCGGCGATATCGGTCCAGTCGCTCGAAGCTAAAAATATGATGGAACGGCTTTCGGAGGAGAAACAGGTTTTCCTCAATGAGGAGAATAAAATCGTATCAATGCGCAAAGAGCTGGAAGGACTCGTCGCGACGGCCCGGAAAAACATCGACCATTTTCAACAGAATGTCGCTGATCTCGATACTTCGGTGGATGATCACCATAAACGATTTGAAAAGGTTTTTGAAAAGATTTCCAACGAGATCAAAACGATCGAAACCTACCGGATTGAAATCGATAAAGCGGAGCAGCAGCTCGGCACCGTTGAGAAGAACCTTGAGCATCTGCGTGCAGAGATGGAACAGATAAACCGCCGAACAAACAAAATAGAGCATATTGATTCGCGAATCGCCACGATCGATACCGTCGTATCGGATATGGAGATCCGCATCGAATCAATTGACAAAGGAAGAGACCTGGTCAATTCTACACAGAAAAAGATCGATACGCTCAGCGAGATCATCGAACGTGCCGCGCAACAGATCGAGATGATCAACAGCAGGGCGAAAGAGATAGAGAAAGTGGGAAATCAGGTTGAAGACATGACGAAAATGACCGCTGCCGTTGAAAAACGAATCCATGATCTTGCCGGTGAAAAGCAGCTGATCAAAGAGGCGGAAAACAGGATAACAAGCCTCTCGCTTCTCATGGAGGATATCAAGGCGGCTCTGTCGAACCTTACCTCGGAAGAACAGCGGATTCAACAGGCCGTTGAAAAGACCGCTGAACTGCGCTTCCTTCTCGGTGAAGTTGAATCAAAACTTGCCCTCTTCAGGCAACAGAAAGAACAGATGCAGGGATAGGATCAATACCAAGGCTGAAAAAAGATAAATGTATGATATGAATTACAAATCAATTTAGTCCTCGCCATGTCTGGGATTCTGAACAGATCAGCCGGTGTTTGCACTAATTAATTATTATATTAACGAGAAAGAAAAAACCAAAGTGTAATGAGAGGAGTTGAAGAGCCTCTCTCCCTCATTCTTTGTGACAGTGATATAACAATATGAAATACAAAATATTACAAGACATATCCCTTATGATTCTGGCGGCAACGGCTCTTGTCTCAGCGCAGCTGGTTAGCGACCCGCTTCCCTATGCCCCGATAGCAAATCCCCTCCCGGACACAATGGACCAGCTTTATCGTGATTCTATTAACTTGAAGTTTTCCACGATACGGATTAATCAGGCAGGGTATCGCCCTCAGGATAAGAAATATTTCTATTATATAGGCAGTGGTGGTTCCAGCTTTTCGGTGATTAACGAAACGGGAACGAGTGTGGGAAACGGAACGTTACAGTCAACCGGTTCAAGCGTATCAAGCCAACTGAAAATTAAAGCATCGAACAATGCCCAGCTGGTCCATAATGGGGATACGCGGTATACCATGGAGAGCCAAACGTACGCAGGTTCGATTTCCGAAGGACGGCTTCCCCCGTTGGCGCCGGGAGTATATAGGGTGGTTGTCGGCAGTACTACCTCAGCCCCGTTCGTGGTGGATGAGCGGCTTTACAGCTGGGTACGCGATGCGCTGCTCAAGTTTTACGGGGTTAACCGATGCGGCGATTCCCAGTCATGGTTTCACCCTCCCTGCCACCTGAAAGATCCCGTAACCGGAGGATGGCATGATTGCGGGGATCACTTAAAGGAAGGTGCGACCATGGGTTATACCGCCTCGGTGCTGGGACTGGCTGCCGCGGTGTTTGCTGATCGTGATGTTGATGTTTACAGTGCTAACCAGGGGATTACGCAGATTACCGACGGAATACCCGATATTCTTTACGAAGCAAAACACGGCGCGGATTTCATTCTGCGGTCATACGATCTGGCGGGGGGGCAGGTTGGTAATATGATTACCTGTGTGGGAGATACAACGTCATTGGACCATTCGTGGTGGGGTCGGCCGGAAAACCAGGACAATATGCCTGCAAGCCGAGGTGGGCCACCGCGTATAGCGCGTCATTCGGTTACCTCGGATTATCTGGGTAATTACGCCGCGAACCTTGCATTCGTTTCAAAAAAAATCAGACAGTACGATTCGACCTATGCCAACCGCTGTCTGACTGCGGCTAAAGCGCTGTACAATTTCACTAAAAACCGGCGCGATCTCACGAACACGCCCTGGTACAACGGCGCAAACAGTGTTCACGATGATCTTGCCTTCGCCTGCCTGGCGCTGCTCTGGGCAACCGGCGAGCGGGCCTATCTCAATGAGCTCTGCTTTGATAAAACCATTGGGACCATGGGAAATACAAGCAATCCCAAAGTGTTTTTCGAGGGCGGGTGGTTCGTGAACAAAGATCCGCTCTTTTACCACGGGATGGCGAATACCGACTGGGGATCGACACATGCTCATGTTCTGTGGGGTTTCTTCAGGTTGGTGCTCAATGATGAAACGTTCTGTACGCAACTCGGACTGTCGGAGGCCGAGCGGCTTGGACTGATCGAAAAGACCGTTTATAATTTTATCACCAATCTCTCCTCGGCCGGAAGCGGTTCTCAATCTATCGTCCTTCCATCCACGGGAGTATGGGTTGAATCAACGATCAAATACGATCTCCCCTGGTTTACAATGCATACGCAGAGGGAATGGGTATGGAACCGGTATCAGGCGGGCAATATCACCGAAATGTATTACTACTACGATATTGCCTCAAAAATTCAGGGGCTTAAGCTTCCCAATACGCCGGCCTCGACAGACTGGAAGGCGGAGGAGATACAAACGATTCTCGTGCGGATGCTCGATTACCAGCTCGGTGTGAATCCCTGGGACATCAGCATGATCTATGGAATCGGCGAAAAAAATTTCAATCATCCTCATCACCGTGCAGCAAATCCGGAAGGTAAAAATGTCCCCGGAGCCTTTTACCGCTACCGACCGCCGGTCGGTGCGCTTCAGGGTGGGTACATTCCCACCACGTCGGTGTACGATGAATTCTGGGCTGATTATTTTCACTCTGAAACCGGCATTGACGGCACCACCAATATTCTTATGCCGGTGATAGGACTGGCTAAGGAGGATACCCTCGGGCCGCCCTCGGCGACCGTCCGGATCATCTATGTAGGATGCGATGAGGCGATTATTGAAATCCGGCAGAGCCGTTTCGGAAATGCGGATGTACGATACGGCACGGGCGCAGCACCCGATAAGGTGCAGCGGGCCGATTCATCGGGAGTGCTGCACAGGATCGCGCTCAAAGGGTTAACCAATGGGACTACGTACTATTTTGACGTGGTCGTGACCGATCTCTTCGGCAGGGACTCGGTGATCAAATATCTTGACGAGGAGAAAAAGCTTGTCTATTTCACCTTCACGACGCTACAGAACTGCCCCAACGATGCGACTATCAATAACGTCAAGATCTGCCGTGTAACGCACGACAGCGCCGAAATTTTCTGGTACACCCCCAACGGCGAGTTCGACAGCAAGGTTGTTTATGGAGAGCAGAAACCGCCCACCATGGTCCACGAGGGCGATGTAGCCGGTCATCCGGTGAAATTCCATTACGTGAAAATCGGCGGTCTGAAGGAGCAGACTACGTACTACTTCTATGTCGAGTCTGGTGAGTCGCGCGACGACAACAATGGGCAGCTCTACCAGTTCACCACCCCGGTGGAGCATGTGGACTTCGATGTGCGCACGCTTCGCTATACTTGGCAGGAAATGACGACGATGGGAATGAATATCGTCAATCAGGATAAAAAAGCATACGATTCTCTTGATGTCCGTATTTACTTTAGGGCAAAAGAGGGGTTCGAAAACGATCTTGGCGCGCGTATGGATATCGGCATTGTTTACAAAGAAGATGGCTACCAGTCGGAGTTTTCGGAGAACAGCGATATACGGTACAATATCATGCATTCACGCCCGGTGAAAATGGAAGACACGTACGACCCGGCCGACCAAACGTTTGCATATTATTTTTCGGTGCCGCTCTGGGGTGTCGAAATGCGGAGCGGATCCCGGATAAGGCTTGATATCGTTTTTGATCGTCGCAGCCCGTGGCCTCCCTATGAAGATTTGATGAACCAGGCGCCGGAACATGTCATTACCGATCGTGACTGGAGTTTCGGACCCCACAGCAGGGCGAACGGTGATCCAGTCGATTTTCCGGGAGTGCCTAATCTTCCAAAGGATAATGTCGATTCGGATTACTGGGACCAGCCCATTAATTATTATGTCACCATCTACCGAAAAGGCGAATACGTCTGGGGCTACTCCCCCTCCCAGGCGGAGATGCAGACCAAAAAAAACTATTACATCATTCAATCACAGGTAACCTCCCCCCTGCAAAATCCCTCAGCCGACTATGTCTTCTACGAACGCCCCATACGCTTGGTCGAAGTGTCGGGTTGGGCAATTGTCCAACCGGTCGACGGTACGCTCAATGAAATCTGGGTCAACGGCATCAAACAGACAAATTCCCAATCGCTTTTCAGATGGAATGAAGACGAAGACCGCTATGATTTCACCGTGGAGGTCCCGGTGCAGAACGGCAGGAACAATGTCGACATCACCCTGTTTGCCGGGCCTCCGATAGCCTGTGTCGACTGTTACGGATGTGCGGTTTCGAACCACCATTTTTTCATCGAATTCCAAGGGGCCAAGCAGGTCGCGTCGGTTCTCGTCCTGCGCGACGAGGGATGGCAGCCGATGAGTGATACGGTAAGACTCGATACAACGAAGTTTCATGTTAAAGTTACCGACCCTAACGGTAACCAGAACGGAAAGGCTACCGATGTTGTCAAGGTTTGGATCAGGAATTTCGATAACGGCGATTCTCTGGAGATCGTCCTTTTTGAAACGGGGGGCGATTCAACGGGTGTTTTTCAGACAATAGAACCGATCGCAGTGGTCGATCGTACGCCTGCGGAGAGCGGTCCGGCTGAAATTGCCATGAACGGAGGCGACCGGGTAAGGATATGGTATGTGGACCCGACCGACCCAACCGATTCATCGGAAGCGTTTATCACCAGCAAGGCGAATTTTCCGCTGGCACGTGGCGGATGGCTCACCGACAGTGACGGCGACGGAGCGGTCGACCGAATGGTGGTGGAGTATTCAACCCCGCTTAAAGAGAACGTCGATTCGATCCTCGTAAACTTTCCTAATGCAGCGTCGGCGACCATGGCGCGATCGGGGATCGATGAAATGACGTTTGCGGCAAATGCAGTGACGGTACGGTTTGCGAAGCCGTTTCCAAGCGGAATTACCAGCTTCACCTCCGCACTTTACACATCGGGAACGTCGTATCTCACCAGCACGGGACTGGTAAAAGCGTCGGTTTTCCAGGTGTATGACAGCATCGGCCCGGTGCTTAACCACGAGGCGATCGTCAGGGAACGGCTTGAGGCGGGAAACGACACAATCACCATCACCCTCTCCGAGTCCATACGGCTGGACAATTTTAAAGGAGAAGTCCTGCTGCTCAGAAGGGAGGGTGCCGACGTTCCGATAACGGTGCTTGGTATTGTTTCGAGTGAGACGGGCAGTTATACCATGACGTTAATCTGCGACGCCGGCGGTATGCAGTTTGCTCAGGGAGATTCACTGCGGCTTAACGGTGCAAGTGAGCTTCTTGACCTGTCAGGAAACAGGCCGCACCAGAACAACCGGCCGGTGCCGGTTGTCATCAAGACGGGTGTGCCGAGGGTAATGTATGCCTATTACCTCGACGCCGATGTTAATGGAAAAATCGATCTGATCAGGATGGGGTTCAGCAAACCGGTAGTGCCGGAAGAATTAATTATCAGTCTGCAATGGAACAAAAACACCCCGGTTGTCATAGAAAACGGAAGAATATCACTTATTCCCGGATCATCAAACGATATAACAATCGCTGTTGACAGCTTGTTGACCGACAATGATGTTGTTACCTCGGGATGGATGAGAAGTGCCGTCGTTCAGAAACAATCCACTCTTGATACCGTCTTTTCCGATGTTGCGGACAGCGCCGCACCGGTTATCGGTTCGGCGCGGTTTAGTCTCTATAACGGCGACATTACAAAGGGCGAATTTGTCGATACGTTACGAATCGTATTTTCGGAACCGATAAGACCGGATTCGGTTGAAAAGATCAGGGCGTTCAATCTCCGATGTGCATACGGAGACACGCCTCAGAACTATACTTTTAATGTTTCAGTCACCGCTTCTGATTCCGGCTATCGTTGGATCGGGGAAAAAGAGTATCTCTTTTTCGGTCGGGTGCACGTCGTGGATTATCCGAAAACGGGCGACCTCATCTGGCTGCAACCGGAATCGAAGGTAACCGATTCCAAGGGAAATATACAGAAATCAGAAAATAATCGACGTGTACCGGTTATTGTTGATGAAGTAACATTTTCGTTGAAAGACGTTGACAGGTACAGCGGCCCGAATCCCTTTAATCCGAACGCAGAGACTTTTGTTTTGACGTTGCGACTTAAGGCATCCAGATTTCCGTTTCAACTGGATTCATCAGCACGAGCGATTATTTATGATGCAGTCGGGAGTGTTGTCACTGAAATTACCTCCACTCAAGCACCTGCGGGGGTCAGATTACAGTGGAACGGAACGAATAAAAAAGGAAGAATTGTTGGAAACGGTTCCTATCTCCTTTGTTTCTCTTTTAAGGGTGAAAAGGAGAGAATAATGGTGGGAGTCATGAGAAAGTAACTGTATTCCGCACGTGGCGGTCACTACTGGCCGTCATGAAAGGCCGGTCGCATCCCGGTTTCGGCTCCGCTCGACGACCGGCCTTATTCGCCGGTTGTGAGCCCGCTGACGCCACCTTATGTGGATGAAAATCCCACCTTTTCGTACCATCCCACTTCCGTAAACCGTATACTGAATACTAGTTTATAGGTAATACATCTTCAACAAGGTAATATCTATCCGTAAGATAGAACTGTTTTTTCTCCTCGTTTTCTGTGGTAGTAGCGGTGCAGTAACCGTCGATACGCTCCTCATTGCCGACGGCACTCCCGGACCGTACCGGCTTGGCCGTTTCTTTATCGATACGGCGACCATCCGGGTGACCCGTTCAGATTCGGAGTATGTTCCTCAATTTACCTATATCAGTTCGGTCAACGGACTGCTCTTTTCCGATCCGATCGACAGCGGTGCGGCGCTCCGCGTCAGGTTCGAAAGCGATTATTACGGGTTGCAGAAGGTTTATTCCTTTTATGAAAAGCGCTACGGCAAACCTGCGGACACCATGGCCGAGAGGAGGGATTCGCTCGGCAGGCCGCTTCCATCTTTACAACGTGAGAATCTGATGGTATCCGGGTATAAAACCGTCGGCGTTTCGATCGGAAGTTTCGGGCAGGTCAATCTTGAGCAGGGGCTCGATGTGCGCATCGGCGGGGAGATCAGGCCCGGAACGGAGATCAACGCACATCTCAACGACCAGGGCACATCGCTCGAGGGGACCACCCGTGAGATCAGTGAGTTCGACATGATATATATAGCGCTCATTGACCCCCGTTTCAGCGTGGTTGCCGGGGATCAGTATGTGGAGTGGCCTTTTGCGGGCATCCTGGAGGGACGGAAAAAAATAAAAGGAATCACCGCTTCGGTGTCGCCGAAAGCGGGAACGTTCAAAGCGTTTGGAGCGCTTGCCGGAGGGAACTTCACTGTTCAGACATGGCGGGGTGACGGCGGGCAGGGGCCGTACACCTTTACCGGAAACGGGGAGGCGGGATTCATCACTCCCATCGGCGGGACTATTAAAGTAGCCGTCAACGGCACTCCCTGCGAGGAGGGAGAGGAAAACGCCTATATCGTCGACTACGATCTCGGTACCCTGACCTTTACACCGCGTCTGTTGATACAACCTGAGGATCTCATCCGTGTCGTGTATGAGTACAAGATGTTTGACTATCAGCGGACGATTACCGGAACGACCGTTTCAACAACACTCCGCGATTCGGTGTTTGCGATGAAAGGGGTGATCTGGTCGGAGATCGACAATAAAAAGAATCCAATCGAGCTCATTCTCACGGAAAGTAATATTGATGCTCTGCAGACAAGCGGCGACCGCCCGCCGCTGGATACCGCCGCCGATAGGATCAATCGCTATAATGTGCTTGATCGTTATGCATCGATTCCTCTCTACGTTAAAAGGGATTCCCTCGGTGTTGCCATTTTCGAGCATAAAGTGCCCGATCCGGAGCAGCCATATTTCAATGACAGCCTGTTCGACGTCCATTTCTCGGAAGATGCGGACGGGTGCGGCGATTACGAGCGTTTAACGTCGGAAAAATACCCCGATTATATTTACCGGTATGTCGGCCCATGCGGAGGGAAATACACCCCGCTTACCCGTCTCAGCGCCCCGCAGCGGCTCGTCTCCGGCGAGCTGCGGGCCGATCTGAAACTGCCTCTTATCAAGGCAACGGTCGACGTCGCCGGACAGGAACGCGACCGCAACCTCTTCTCGACGCTTGACGACAATGATAACCTTGCCTCTGCGGCGGATGTCTCCGCGCTTGTCGGCGGCAAACGGTTCGACGCCCGTTCGTTCTGGCTAGGCGGCAGGTGGCACTACTGGTCGGAGCGGTTCGACCGCGAGGCGCTCCCGGCGTTTGACCGTAAATCCTCCTGGAACGACCATTCGCTCGATGAACGACTTATTGAACGGCAGATCTGGGAGTCCTCGGCCGGGGCAACGCCGCTGGTGGGTCTGAGTACGGAATTGACGTACGGGCAGCAGCGCGGCGGCCGACGGCCCGTCACCGACAAACTCGGCAACAGCACCCGCATTCATCCGCTTTCCTGGCTGCGTCTCGATTATAACGGAATGTACTTCCGCCATTTCGAAGAGCATGGACAGGGAAACGGGCACCGTCAGGAGGGCACTTTCTCGCTGCTCTTCGGAAAGCATTCCGGCACCGTTTCCTACCGGGATGAATGGCGTGCCGCTTCAGAAGGTCTCGGCGCCGGACTTCTCGAAGGGGCTCTGCGGTATGAGTTTCTTCCGCTGCATCTCGCGCAGGAGCTTACGTATACGGAGTTTCGCCGGGGAAACAGTGGCCTGCTTTCCGCACCGGACACCGGTACCGCAATCGTCTGGCGACAAGCGCTCGATTGTCACCCGTTGCCGTGGTGGAAAGTCAACGGTTTGAGCGCCTGGCAGGCGCGCCGCTCGGACAGCCCGCAAGGTCGTACCGCAGCAACGACGCTGCTAATCGACCTTACAAGCGAAACCGGATCCATGGAAAACGCGTTTTCCTCGCAGCAACAGTATCGCACCACCGCTGAAAAGGCATCGCGGTTCATTCAGATCCCCACCTATGTCGGCGAGGGCCGCGGAACCCACCGGTGGGATTCGACCATGAATGAATACGTGGAGGACCTTCACGAAGACGGGGATTTTATCATACAGCAGCGCGACGTCTACGATTCCACCAACAGCCTGCGAATGCGTAAGACGAATCTGTCAATCAACTGGTCGCTGCTGAGGCCGAAAAAAGGGGTGGCGGGAATTCTCGCCGATCTTTCATGGGAAGGAATGCTCATCCTTGAAGAGCATGTCGATGCGGAGGTGACAAGACCCTCATCGTGGCTTCCCGGGTACCTTTCGCTGCGTAATCTCTCAAAGGAGGTTATACCGCCCGGCAGGATTCACTACTGCGACCTCTCGTATTGCCAGGAGATCGACTGGAACCCTTCGTTTAACCGCTCCTTAAGTGGGGGACTGATGATAACGCCCGATTACCGCAGAATCAGGTCGTACCGTGAACCCGGTTTGACGGCCGGCCTGGAGATAAAGCACGACGGAAAAAAATTAACATTTAATAATGATGCGCGTTATTTTACGCTCTTTCACGACGACACGTCACTCGCCAATACCGCGGCGGATTTTCACCTTCGGGATATCAGCGTACGGTTTCGGCAGACGCGACATATCGGCAGGCTGTTCGATATTTCGCTCGGTGAGCGGCTGGGATGGGCGCGACAGGACAACAAAGCGCAACGAAAAACGCCCAAATCCCTCGACAGCACCACCTACGTCCAGATCACTCCGGGAGCGGCATGGCGTATCGGCGAACGGGGCAGGGCGGAAGCGGATTATACATTCTCTCTGGTAAACATGCCCATTGTCCATGATTACCGTATTGCCGGCGGGTTCGCCTCCGGCATTTCCCACCTCATCACTATAAACGGCAATGTGAAAATCGGGAAATATTTTCTGTTCAACCTGTCGTACCGCGGGGAGATCTTCGGCCGCCGCGGCGACGAAAGCGCACCGACGGACCAGCACGCGATGTCGATCGAGGTGCAGGCGTTTCTGTAGGGGAATGTGCTCCCCGAAATCGGTATTAGTATCGCGATCGGCATCGAAGGATGAGACGTCATGATAGAACCGCTGAAAAATAGTGAAGGTACCAGTGCGGCGGTCGTTTTCGATTCTTGCATTTTAACCATCATGACACCTATTTTCCTGTTATAGAGTGCACTTGAATTGCCGGGAAGCAGGGAATCCCAATTAAAAACCGGATCTGCGGTGAGACGATATCTCCGAAATTTCTGCATGAACCGGAACAATGCACCTCCGTCAATGTAGCTTTATTGTTAAGAGTGGCCCCGTATGGCTCAAAAAACGTTCTTTCCCGCGGTTGTTACACGCGTTGCCATTGCCGTTAACGCAGAGGTATTGTTGTATACCGAACCACTGACATCAACTTGAACAACGAGTACCGCTATGCGGCGAGGGGGCAATCAACGATGAAAGTCAAAACACACAATGTTTTTAATACCTGTATATTGAGGAGTATGTACCTCCAGGTACTCTTGTTTCTTCCTATTCTCCTTCTGTCTATTCAGTATTCTGCATTCGCTGGTGAGGTAACTATTGGTGGTCTGACGGCTGGCGGCAATTACCTGCCAACAGAAATGCCCAAGAATTACTCATATACACAGCAAATTTACCTTCAAAGTGAGATTGATGCCGGCGGAGCCGTAACTATAGATTCACTCTCTTTTTACTGGGAGGGTCAAGATTCAGATACTAGAACAATTGTTCTGTATATGACACATACATCAAAGACTTCATTCTCAAGTAAAACAGACTGGGTGACTTCGGGGCTCACACAGGTGTACAGCGGCACCTATTCAGTAACCACGACAGTAGGGTGGCATAAAATTGTTCTCGACAATCCATTTTCCTACAACAATTCCGACAACCTGCTTATTTCCTTTGATGATAATACCGGCTCTAGCTCCATTAATGATAATTTTTTTGTCACCGACCATGGGACAAATAGAACTCTTTATGACTATAGTGATGATTCAGACATTGATCCTTCGAGTCCACCAGAGTCAAATAATTTGTACACCTATTGCGCGGATGTAAAATTAATGTACAGTTCCGGGTCGGCCAGTACCTTATACATCTGGGACACTTCATCCGCCGCCGGCATTCAGGGTGGCAGCGGGACCTGGGGCAGTGACAATTACTGGACCCTCAACGGCACGTCACTGGTTGCATGGCCGGGGGCGGGAAACAGCGCCACCTTCGCGGGATCGGACGGCACCTGGACCATCACCGTCAGCGCTACGCAGAACGTCGACAGCATCTATTTCGGCAACAGCGGCTACACGCTGAGCAGCGGCACGGTCAATCTTGGAAGTAACTCGGGCATCACCATCGCATCCGGAAAAACCGCAACCATAAGCGCGGTGATCGCCGGGACGGGAGGATTGAGCGTAAAGGGGGGGACGGCGTTGCTGAGCACGCTCAACCTGAGCGGCACCAACACCTACACCGGTGTGACGACCCTCACCGGACCGAGCCTCCGCTGCAACCTCTCCACCCTGGCCGACGGCGGATCGAACAGCGCCATCGGTGCGGCGTCGAGCAGCGCGTCCAACCTCGTGCTCAACGGGGGGCAGTTGCGCTATACCGGAAGCGGAGC
>JAFGNB010000005.1 GCA_016927235.1 Chitinispirillaceae bacterium | reverse complement strand
AGTATCGAGGCGGTTCCCCGGCATACCGAAATCAAGGAACCGCTGGCAAAAAAGATCCTCCGGAATATGAATGCCGAATAATTCACTGCCGTTTCGGCAACGACAGCGCCCCGTCTCCGGACTGCAGACGCAAGATTTATTTTCTCCCCGTACCCGTTCACCCTCTGTCAATGAGTATTGATGTTCCCTCGCGAAACCATCTTTAAAAACCTGCACAACGGTCTCGACGACACCTCGTTTCTCAATCTTCCCGGCCGGAAAAAAGGCAAGGTCCGCGACACCTATGACCTCGGCGATTCGCTCCTGCTCATCACCAAGAACCGGCAGAGCGCGTTCGACCGCGTGCTGGCGAGCATCCCGTACAAGGACGCCGTGCTTCCCCAGGCGCCCGACGATCTGGTAATCGAACTGGCGGCCCGGTATATCAGGCTTTTTGAGATGATTACGGGGAGTGATTTCCGCGTTGAGGAGAGCACACCGATAAAAGAACGGATGCGTGAGAACCTCAGGAAGGCCGGGCTTTTGTGAGTCGCCATCCAGGCTGGTGCATCGATCAGTCGAGAGTAAAATTCACCCGGTACACATAGTTGACTTTTACCTTTTTTCCGTTTATCCGCGGCGGCGGAAAACGCCAGCGGCCGATGACTTTGGCGGTTTCATTGCCGAACGAAGGATGCCCGGCTACATCGACGATCGAGAACGATTCGACAAACCCCTTTTCGTCAACTAACAGGTCCACATTCACGTACCCTTCGATATTTGCCTTGAGCGCAACCGGTGGATACAATGGCTTTATGTTTACCAGGGGAGAAAATTCGGTATTATCCAGTTGCGCAACCGATTGGAGCCGCAACGGCTCACCCGCTTTTGGTTGAGGCCGGGGAGCTGCCGGTGCGCTGGTGACTTCCGCGGTAACGCGCACGGGTTCTTCAAACGATTCAAGCGGCGTTTCGGGGACCGGCGGCACCTCCGGTTGCGGTATTGGCGGGGCTTTTTGCACCACCACCGGTTTGGGAGGTTCGCGCGGTTCCGGCGGTAACAGTACGTACCCGAGTTCGATCAATGGCGGCGGAATGATGTTCATGAGCGGTGCCGGCCTGATCACCAGCAGGAGGAACACCAGAACTCCTGTCCCGGCAAGGACACCGGAGACCAGCCACCGGATCGCGGCCCCCCCTGGATTACAGAGGTCGTTTTCCCTGAATGAGTTCATATCTGACGCTTCACTTTTCGACCACGGCCTGGGTACCGAGCGAAAAACTGGAAATGCCACGGTTGCGGAGCCGGTCCATGAGCGCAATAAGTGGTTCGACGCGGCCGTTCTTGTCGGGCACGATGACAATATTCAGTTCGTTGTTCTCCCCGTACGCGGCCGCGACGGTCGCGACGATCTCGTCGAGCGGCCTCCGTGATTTGTCGTACCAGTAGTGGCCTTTATCGTCGACGGCGATGATGAGCAGATTACGGTTGATGATCTGCGATGTGGCGGCCCGGGCTTTGGCGACCTTGATTCCGGTCTCTTTTGTAAAGGTCGTCGTTACCACGAAAAAGATGAGGAGCAGAAACACCATGTCGATAAGCGGCGTCATGGTCATCTCCGCCTTTATCGTGGCCGGGGCTATTGAATCAAAGGCCTTTTCAAGCATGATGTTCCTTCAGATAGTCCAATGTTGCCAGACAGACTTCCTTGGTTTTTGCCGTAATTTTATTGAGACGGTTGGTAAGGAGAACATGCCCGATAATAATGGGTATTGCGGCGACAAGACCCGCTTCGGTCGTGAGCAGCGCCTGGGAGATACCGTCGGCCATGGCCTGGGCGTCGCCGGTACCACGGAGCGCGATCACCTTGAAAAGAACGATCATTCCCGATACGGTCCCCAGCAGCCCGAGCATGGGCATGAGCCCGGCCAGTACAGCGATGATATTCAGGTACTTGTGATATTCCGGCAGGTCCTTCATCACCACCAGGCCCATTTTTTCCTCAACTCGATCGACCGGCAGGGTGCGATGTTGCAGTGCGACGACCAGGACGTTCCGGAGGATGCCTTTCTGGGAGGCGATATAGGAACCGGCCTCGTCGATCCCCTGCCGCAACAGGACCGAGCGGAATTCCTCCGCCTGTCTGCCGAGGCGGGAAGCGGTCTGCAAATAAAAAATGGCGCGTTCGATAAGCAACACGAACGCCCAGAGCGCGCCGCAAAGAATGGGGTACATGAACACCCCGCCCTGCTTGAAAAACAATAAAACAGCTTCCATAACCGTTGCTCCTGCTAATTGTTGAAATCAAAACCGACAAAAAGCATGCTAAGCGGCATATTCATGCCGATCATCTGCAACTCACGCGTCTTGCTGTCATGAAGCATCATGTTCGGCGAATTGAGCATGTTCCACGCTTCGATGTAAAAATGGCCCTTCTTCCCCCAGACGGTAAAACCCTTGGATAGCTTGAGATCGAGTGACTGATAGGGTCCATAGCGTCTGCTGTTATACCTTCCGATTGAAATCCTCTCGCCCATGGCATAAGGAGTATAAGGAATACCCGACATAAAACGGTATTTAAGTCCGATCTCAAACTTGCGTGGGAGACGGTAATAATTCACCAGCGACACCAGCAACGGCCGTTCATAGGGAAAATCGTGCCAGCGCCAGGAGGTATGCCGCTGTCGCATCGATTTTCCAAGAGTAACTGAAATCCAACCGTCCCAGAAATCCGCCGGATCATAACGGAGAAAATACTCCCCTCCGGCAGCCCATCCCCTGCCTTCGTTCGAAAAATGGCTGGAAAAAAGTTCGTTCTGAATCAGGTAGGCCATTACCAGTCTGGCATATTCCCCGGGAGCGTTGTGTTTCAGGCTGTCGATATTCCCTATATCGGTCAATGAATCGATATACGCATCGGCCCTGGCCAGCATGGCCGCATCGATGTCCCCGGCCGGCATGATCTCCTCGGACGTGAGATCAAAGTAATACTTGCCGTACAGGTCTATTTTCTGGGTGAGCCAGGGCAGAAGCCTTGATTCCATCCCCGCGCTCGCATGCCACACTTTTTCGGGTTTGAGGTCCTTGCTCAATGCAAGCGCCGCGACGTCGTAATTGTTCTGGGTATAAAGTCCGGCGGCGGCGATCAATTCATGGTCGGGCTTCCACTGGTACTTGAGTGATGCGCGCGGCGAAAACGTCACCGAGGTGTCGGATTCCGAGATTTCGATCCGGCCGCCGTAATTGCAGGTAAGCCTTGGCGTGGGAGTCCATTCATCCTCTCCATACAGATTGCCGCTATGATACAAACTGCGGCCTTTATAGGACACGAGCAGCCTTCCGATCATGTCAAGCGATCCGTCAACCTGATTACTCCCGATCGAAAACCCGCTGTCGCCGGTGACCGGACCCCAGTAATCGCCGAAGTTGGTGCTTCCCTTTGAGATTATCTCGTGGAGCATCCTGAAGGTAAAAACATCATACCGTGCGTACGTCAGGTCCCATTGGAGACCGCCTTTTATCAAATGGTTGTCTTTCCCCGAATAGAGCACCCCGGCATGGACGTTCCACTGGTCAAGATTTACGTCATACCGGGAGGTATCGAGGACATCAGACATTGCCTCGGGAAACACCAGGTCCCACCACCGTTTCTGCCAGGCCAGGGAAAAATTGAATACCTGATCCGGGGTCCGGAGGTACTGTCCTTTGGCATAGAGAAGGTTATAGGCCGCTTTGTAATACATCGCGGTGTCGATTTCGTAAAATGACCGGCCTTCTTTTATGGAGTCGGGATACAGTCCGAAGGGCGTGCTACCCATATCCCAGTTACTCCGCTTGTAGGTATATGAAAAGGAGGTGTCGCGTAACCGCGCATCGATGATAGGATCGCCGGTAGGGCCATCAAAAATACGTAACTGGCCGAAGTGATCGTAATAATACAACTTATTTGAATAATAACAGGTAACCGGTGTTACGGAATCGGCAAAGGTATACCACATTTTATCGGTGGCAAGCATTTCACGGATCGACAGATTAAACCGGTCGTTTGGCCGCCACTCAAAGGAGGCGGCATAATCCTGGTAATCCGGCTGGTTTACCAGGCTCTTGGCTTCTTTGATGTTCTGTTGTATAAAAGTATCTTCCACACCCCATGCGACAACGTCCATGACCCTCTTGGTCATGAAATCAAAATAGGAGCCCTGGGTTGCGAGGCTCAGGCCCAGGGTGTTTTTTTTAAACGGCAGCGCGGCATAGGCGCAGTATTGCAGGAGGTTGATATCGCCGCTGACAACCGCTGAATCGCGTGCGGGGGACCTCGATTCCACGACGATCAGTCCAGACTGGGCATTGTGATACTCGGCCGGAAAACCGGATTTGTGAAGCGTTAGGTTTTCGACCCCGAAGGTGTTGAACATCGACCGCATACCCCCGAAATGAAAGGGTTGCAGCAGGGAGATTCCGTCGAGAAACACACGGGCCTCCTGCAGATCGCCTCCCCTGACGACCGGCATCGCCGAAACATCGCTCTCTGCGGCGACACCGGGAAGCGTATTGAGCGCCCGGACCGGATCGTTGATGGTCGCCGTGGATTGCTGAAGCTGCTTTCTGGAAATATTCACGGTGGCAACCTTGGAGGTAATGTGCAATGGCTGGCGTTTTGCAGACACCGTGATTTCCCGGCGCTTGAGCGCATAATGTGACGCAGTCGTGGCAAGGGTAACAAACGGTTGTTTATCCGCTTCCGTCAACACTACCGTTTCGTACACTTCATGGTAACCCGGGACACGCAGATGAAACGTATGGGTGCCGGGGTAGCGGGTGGATACCGCAAAGGACCCTTTGGGGGAAAGCATGACGAGAGAATCGTCAAATGTAAGAGATGCCCCGGACGAGGACAACGCCAGATCGAGGCGGGAATCGACAATGCAACCCGCAATGGTCCACGGAATACCCGCGGTTGGCTGGAGCGTGGTCCCGGGAGCTTCGGTCTTAAGCGACTTTTTCCTGGACACCATGCAGGTGACGAACACATTTGATTTTTCAGGGTCATCAAAAAGACGTTCCGCAAAAAGCCGGCGATCGCCGGAGTAAATCGCCAGATAATATCCTGAGGCACGGGGAAGAGTGACGACGAAATTTCCTTGAGAGTCGATGGGAACCGACAAGGAATCGATATAAACATTAATGCCATCTTTGGCAGGAAACATACCCGTAACGGAATCGAGCACCAAGCCCTCGATAGTCACCGATCCATTATCGAGCGCAGTCTCGTTAGGAAGATCCTCCCCCGGGGCAACCGTATCAGTGGCAGCGGGGAGAGGGACCGTCGCTGTATCGGCGGGGTTTTCCATTACGGTATCCGGCTCCTGCCAGGGAAAAGCGCTCCAGACGGGAAGGAGCGTGACCGATGCCGCAATGATAATCCGGCGCAACCTGTTACAATCCATAACGCCACCTTGCGCCGACATGCACGCTTATCCCGGGCACCTCAAGCAATGAATGGGGGTATACAAGCGATAGCTCCGGGACGATAAAATCGGGCAGCAGCATGAACCGAGGCAGATGGATGGAGCCTCCGATGCAAGTGCGAAAATTCCAGCCGGGATTTGAATGTTTCAGAAAATCGGGGTCCATCGGGTCGAGACCGGACGAAAAAATATCCGTCGGGGTTCGGGTCACCCGGATATTGCCATAGGGGGTGAAGCTCCCTGTTTCCAATCCTCCTGCATATTCCATAAACCATCCATTGTCAACCCACCCTCCCACGATCCAACCGAGGTCGATATTGTGATGGTAGGGCATACGGCGGAACACCCCCATCGGCAGCCCCAACCGGGCATCGAATTGCAGCAACGGGGGGCCCCGAAAATTCTTCATCTGCACGGGAAATTCAACAAGGAACCCTATTTCACAACCCTTTCCAAAAGGATAGTGTGACAAAACGCCAATCCGATAATCTATTGCCGCGCACCATCCCCAGAAGGTAGTCGTATCGTATGCGGTATCAAACTTCCAGCCGTTTTCGTCGATACCTACGAAGGTATCCCTCTGACCAATAGCGTAAAAGCTATTCTTTCCTGTCGCGGTAGTAACCATACTTTCACCAGGCACCAGGAGTTTCCCGAGGTTGAAAGAGATGGTCGCGATATTGCACCCGCAAATAAACACTAGCGGAAGGAGTGTGACACCCCGGAGAAACGGTCTACGCCTGTCCTGAAGGCAGGAATGAATTCGTCGAAAGGGATTGTGCATGCTCTGTCTTATGAAATGAATTGTTTGATAAGATACTAATTGCTACCTGACACCGTAAAGCGGATAATATGCCCCTTTACTTTCCCGACTCTGATATTAAATCTTTTTTCCTGTCAAAGTACGGGCCTCCCCCCCCTTTTTATTTTCAGGCCCTTGGAGCGTTCTGAACGACAATACATTGTCGTTCAGCATCAAAAAACCGGTGGGCTATCGTTATCGTTCATAGTATCGCACCACCGGCCCGCGGCCTGATCAGGCCGCTTCCGCAGCCACCGGGAACTCCACGCGTACCGTGGTACCGGTTTCCTCGCTGGTGGTAAAGCCGATCTTCCCGCCGAGGGCTTCGGCGCTGATACGGGCGCTGTAGGTGCCGAGCCCGCTGCCGGACTTCTTCCCGAACGTCACGTACTGTGTAAAAAATCGCGACCGGATTTCAAGAGGTATGACGCCGAAGTTATGCACTGAAAAAACGGTGGCCCGGGCGGCCTCGACCCGTATCGTTACCATCGAACCGAACGGCGCGGCCTCGAAGGCGTTCTTGACAAGGTTCATCGCCATGCCGAACAGGATTGCCTTGACACCGGGGATGACACAGCGCGCGTTTTTGGATAACGGCGCGT
>JAFGNB010000045.1 GCA_016927235.1 Chitinispirillaceae bacterium | reverse complement strand
CTCATTGTGAGCAGGCACCAGTACGCCGACCCGGGGCAGGTAACGGGAATCCTGTTTTATCGACTTGCCGAAAAACGGGACGAACAGGAACAGTAGAAGCGGATAGAGCGTATAGGAGTAGATTAAAATGAAAAGGGAAACCCAGAACAGTATCTCACATACTCTGATCATATCTTAAACTAGTCGGGAAAGAGAACGAAAATGATCCGGCGTGAGGGGGACATGTTCCGCCGCAATACGCAATCTCCAACGCAGTGATACATGAAAAAGATTTTTTTACTGTCGTGCGGCTTCTATACATTAAAAGCATTGTTGATTTTTGTTTTCAACGCTGCCTGGGCAAGAAGACCGGTATGCTGTTCCACTACTTTCCCTTTGTCGAAAAACAACAGCGATGGAATACTGACGATGCCGTACTGGGCCGCCGTCTGGGGGTTGTTGTCAACGTTGACCTTCCCCATGCGGATCTTGCCTTCAAATTCAACGGACAATGCTTCGAAGATGGGGGTGAGCATTTTGCACGGACCACACCATTCCGCCCAGAAATCAACAATGACCGGTAACCCGCTTTGAAGAACCTCGCTTGAAAAGTTGCTGTCGGTAAATTCCATCAATGCTCCATGGGCCATGAAAATCTCCTTGGTTATTATTTCAATGAGTCCGGGGCCTCAGAGAAGACCCGCTGCATGACATCGTAAAGTTCCTTCCCTTTCTTCGGGTCGTTGCGAATCCCCTCCAGAAAAGCAAGCATTTTATCGATTGATATACCGGTAATCGTCCGGAGCTGCCGGTAACAGGATGCCTGTCCGGCCGGGTCACGCGCCATCGAAGTCCGTTGCAAAAGTAAACAGCCCGCGATGAACTCAGCGTAGGGTTTGAGGGCGGTGTTTCCGTCCGCCGCACCGCCGACCGTTGAAAAAGCGGCTGTAATGAAAATGGCGATGAAAAATCTTGAAACCATACTGCCCGGATGTTCACTTTCTGAAGTTGTATTTCCTTTCAGATACACAAGAAGTTGAAATACAACCAGATAAATCGATTGTCTACAGTTTCGGTTGACGCTTATTGTGTCTTTTCAAAATAGCTCATAGACGGGAGATTATCAAGTTTTTCACCTTCATGAGTTGGCGGCGCTGATTTGACATAATAAGCTTTCAGGGGGTATTTTAACATACTATTCGATAACAGCGCGCCCGATGGAACATTTTCGGTATGACAATGCATAAATCTCCTCGAATACTTCCATGGTTTAAAAATAGTATTGTATGTGCGGAATAACCGGTGTTCTGGGGACACGGAGTGATGCCCGTGAGGTTGTCGAGCGTGCGGCGGCATTACAGCACTATCGCGGTCCCGATTTTTTTGGAACGGCCGCGACCGAACACTACTGTTTTTGTCATAACCGTCTCAGTGTGATCGATTGTTCCCCCCGCTCCAATCAACCTCTGGAAAATGAGAACGGTATACTCGTTTTCAACGGGGAAATATACAACTTTCAATCCTTGGGAAAAACCCACCTGTCGGACGAAGCACCCTTTTCCGATGCGGTGGTTCTTTTCAATCTGCTCCAGTTGAAGGGAGCTTCGGCGCTTCCTCTTCTTGACGGAATGTTCGCATTCGCCTGGTTCGACAAGAAAAGCGGGACGTTACTCTGCGCACGCGACCGTCTTGGCATAAAACCGATCTATTATGCGCTCCTTGACGGCATGTTCCTTTTCAGCTCCGAAATTAAAACGCTCCTCCATCTTCTTGAAAATCTGACCGACTATTCCCGGAATGACGATCTCAACGATGCATTTATCACGGATTGTATTGTCTTCGGTCATGCGGAATTCCAGCGCACCCCCTGGACTGCCATCCGTGAGCTTCCTCCGGGCACCGGCATTTCAATCGGTGATCCGGACATGTCCCCGCGACTGGAGCGATGGTTTTCGATTCCGGAAACAATCGCGGCGGGAAGCGGTACCTTTTCCCGTTCGGATCCTCTCGAACACTGCGTCAACCGACTCGACGAGTTGCTCAATGAATCAGTCCGCATGCACCTCATCAGCGACGTTCCCGTCGGTATTCTCTGCAGCGGTGGTGTTGACTCAAGCCTTGTCACGGCAATCGCCGCACGCCAGGGGGCCGATCCGGAAGTCTTTCACGCGGCGGTTGATGACGGACCGGGAGAACTCCCCTACGCACGTATGGTCGCCGCGAAATACAGGCTGCGACTCAACACCATTGAAATGAGTCCGCGGCTGTTTCTCGATGCGCTTGTCGACTGCATTTACCATCTGGATGTGCCCATGTATCACCCGAGCGATATTTCGCTCTGGGCGATCTCTCAAAAAGCCCGCGACCGGGGCATGAAAGCGCTTCTCTGCGGTGAAGGGGCGGACGAACTGTTCGGCGGATACGGGTGGCATGTGCTTTTCAATTCGACATGGAGACAGTACCCCCTCCTGCGGGCGCTGCTTGGAATAGTGAACAACGGGATACGGGGCCTGAAGTTGTTTCGCTACGCCGATCTGTTCAACACCGAGGAATTCTACTACTATTCCGGAAATTATTTTTCCTGTACGAATCAGAACATACCCGTATTCGCCAAACGCAATGCCCTGCTCCATGGACGAGAAACATGGGATCTCCTGCGCACGCTGCATCATTCGTACGAGCATCTCGACCGTTCTCCCCGTCTCGCGGCCTACTGCACCTCGAACCTGTACGGACATCTGTCAACGCTTCTGCAGCGAAACGACCGCATGTGCATGAAGGCGAGCATTGAATCGCGGGTCCCGTTTCTTGAAAACGGGGTGATCGATTTCGCGTTGCGCCTGGACAGCGCTTTCAAGGTACGCGGCCGCTGCGGAAAATTCATCGTGAAAAAACTCGCGGAACGTTACCTTCCGCGCAGGGTCATTTATCGTAAAAAGGTCGGCTTCCCCGTCCCCTGGCAACAATACATCAAAAGAGTCAACAAGCATATTTTTCAGGGCGGATTCATGACCGATTATTTCCACTGTTCAGTGGAGGATATTCTTTTCTGGGCAACCAACGATCCAAACCTGCTTTACACCGCGGTTGTCATGGAGATATGGGGAAGAATTTTTATACGCGACGAACCCCGGGAACGGATCAGAGAACTGCTGCGGTAAACGATTATGCCAGGTTTATGCGGTTTCACCATCCTGCCAAAAGGAAAAAGTGCCCCTGAAATGATTCTCGGGCGAATGCGGCAATCCCTTGTCTACCGTCCTCACTATCGATGCGACCGTTTATTTATTGACAATATCATCGCCGCGACACGGGTTCATCTCGGGATCGTCCAGGCGGAAGAACAGCCGTTTTCCCGTGGCGACGTTCACCTCTGGTTTGATGGTGAATTATACCCGGCCCCTTCTCAGGAAAAAATTACCGCTCATGAGCTTCTCCTGTCGAATTATTCGCACGATAACCTTTTCCCCTTTCTCCACACTATTGACGGAATTTTTACCGCGGTCATCTATGACGGGAAAAAACAAACGCTTCTCCTGATATCGGACCGATACGGTTTACGGCATCTTTATTATTGCGCCGACAACGCAGGAATCAGCTGGGCATCGGAGATCAAGGTTTTCAAACACCTGCCCGGACAGTCGCTTGACGTCAATCCCGACCGTGTCTCCGAGTTCATTCACACCGGTTACTTCAGCGGCAACAGTACCTGGTTCGACGCCGTCAAACTTCTTGAACCCGCCACCGTACTATCCTGGGATATAAAAACCGCCTCCCTTGAACGAAAACAGTACTGGAACTGGGGAGAAATAAAACCAATGAGGGAGACCATTGCTGTTCAGGCTGTTTCGGAAGCTTTGGGAATAGCTTTCAAAAAAGCGGTCCAAAAAAGGTGCCGAATCGGTGAACGGATCGGCCTTGGGCTAAGCGGCGGGCTGGACTCACGGGCGATTTTCGCCTCATTACCCTCCTTCGCGGAACCGATAAAGGTAATTACCTTTGGAAGAGAGGGATGCAACGATATTCATATCGCCCGGCAGGTAGCCGCACTCCGGCCGTCCAGCCATTGTATTCTCCCGATCGGCAGGGATAATTGGCTTAACAATCGACGTGAAGGGATTTGGCTTACCGACGGGCAGATCAACTTGCTTCATATGCACGGCATCGAACAGATTGATGATATCCGTGATTTTTTCGACATCGGGCTCAACGGTTTTCTCGGCGACGCACTGCT
>JAFGNB010000044.1 GCA_016927235.1 Chitinispirillaceae bacterium | reverse complement strand
GGAGATCTTGGCGGCGGTGCGGCAATGTTAGCCAATTCACGCGTTGCACGTCCGTCGACACGAGCCCGAACGAGATTCACGGGAACAAATTTTGGAGGCTCGATAAATCTTGAGGGTGATGTTTCGGCTTATGTTACCGGAATGAATACGACCATCACCAACAAACCGGCCCCTCCGGTATTTTCTTCAAGCAGTACGACTCCTCTTGGGGATGTTCTTGAAGATTATCTGCAACCCGGAACATCCATAGGCGGTCCCCTTTGGCAAAACAGGTCGAAGAATTTTCTTTCAATGCTGGGCGGTTCCTTTACAGGTAAAACACTTGCCAATAGATCAACGCTGGTAACCGCTGTTCAGGGCAAGATTGAAGAATTCGGATGTTATTACCTTACTAATCGATTGCGGCAACAGGGGAAACTGACCAGTAAAGCCCTTCGAGATGCATCGGAATATCTTCCCGGTGCAGCGCAGGAGGTTGCGGAAATATTCATTGATGCATTACAACATAATGTCAAGAATCCGGATCAAAAAATAAGGGCAGTCACCGATCCGGCTCCGACCGGGAAAGGGAGTATCCCTCCCCGCTGCAGTATTGGCGTCAGCGGCACCGAAGTGATCGAAAAAGGAAGGGATATCATTAATAAAAAACTGCAGGAGATTTTGGATATTTTACCGTGACCGGCGTATGAAAGTAAATTTAAAAAAACTACTGTACCTTCATACGGCTATAGTGCCTTTGTGGATACTACCTTTCGGTATCCAGGCAATCGTATCCTTTCTGCTGTTGCTGCTGATTTCATTCGGTCTGGTATCAGACCGGTGTATACAGACGATAACACTTACCATACAATGCGGAGTTCAGAGTATTGCCGCGTTCCTCGCAAGCCTGTGGGGTGGAGTGATTTTTTCGCTGATAACTAAAAGAAAAGGATGGTCAGTATGGATTCTTTTCCTTATATGGCTTGTTCCGGTTGAACTCTACTGCATCTTGATGACATCCGGACGTCATATTACGATCGATAAAGCACGTTACATAGCCCTCTCGGCACCATTGCTTACCCATTTTTATCTGCATGTCCGACTAATATGGACATTGAAACGGTAGGACGTTTTTTCCGTAGCGTATAGAAAATAAGCTTATGCACAATACACCTGCCATCAAGACATTACTTAAAGCAATATTTTCGAGCGGATATGCAAATCGTGACCATGCATTCGTCGTCGGCGGGCTTCAATGATCAACGTGCAGTGCGCAGAAGAAAATAATGGCTTTAAAATCATCGATGAATTGACAAAGTATCTTAAATTAAATATGATAAGTTATCAGTATATGAGTCTTCCGTTTCCTGCGTCATGGCCAATCAAAGGGAAACCGACCGCATATTTTTTCGGTTTTAAAGGTACAGGGCTCAACACCGGAATACCTGCGCACGATTTGGTGGTATCGCCTTCGGTTGTTGTTATGGAATGTGAATCAGACGGCCAGATAAATTTATCTTTGAAAGTAATGGGAAGTATAGCGCTCGGAAAGGAATCATCAAGGATTTCCGAGTTAAAAGATACCGTATTTGCATCTGCCGTTGGGGTGTTCCATCGGATAATTGCATGCAACGAAGGGAAGAAAGAGGTAATCGATGAGTTGCGAAAAGTGTATCAGGCATGGATGACTACTTTTCCTAATCGGTGTGATTTCATTAAAAAGTACAGCCCGGAATTTATCGACTGGGTTCTTGATAAAAATAACGGAGCAAATTTCGATCTGACCAATGACCCGCCGCGCTATTTCAAGCGGAAGGGGATTGTGGTTGAGTGATAATCAGGTGGAAGTCAACAGTTGTGTTGTATCGCTTTACCAAAAGTCGAGTTACAAGCAAAAATATAGGGACCGACAAAACCGGAAGCGGGAAAAGCGCCCTATTCCCTGCATTTTTATCCGGGAATGAAAGAGTTTGTGATACATGGGAAAAAAGAGACGTGAAGGTAAAAGAGTGGGACGCCGACCCTGCCAAGGCGGCAAGAGTAAAAGCATTCGCCGGTGCGATTCGGTCCTCCCTCAAGGATCCGCACGGTCTTTCCGCATTGGAATACGGATGCGGAACCGGTTCGGGCGAAAGGAAAGAGGAGAAGCGGGCGCGTAAAGGGAGGCGGTTCCGGCAATGTGCGTTCAGGCGGCCCGGGCCGTCTACTGCTCTTCCCCCATCTGTTCGTCCACCCGCTGCTCGGACTCTTTTCGCGAACGAAGCGCGGCCACGTACGGCTGCGCCAGGGTGTTCCCGTATTCCGTGTAAGCGTCCTGCGCCCACTGAATCGCCTTATCATAATCGCCGAGGACTTCGTAGCCGACGGCGATATTGTAGGCGAGACAACCGGCCTGCTTTTCAGGTGCGGCGGCGATGCCGGATTCCCACGCCCTGATCGCCTCCTCCCACTTGTTGACATCGGCAAAACGCGTTCCCCGTTCGATCGCCGGCGCCTTACCGCTCTTTTTGTAAAACGTGCGGGTAATGCGGATCGGGATCGGCGCTATTTTATACGCATAGTTTTCACCGATCCGGCCGCAGAGAAAACGGGTGGCATCACCCTTTGTTATCAGTTTTGCCATTGCGTCGGCTTTTGATGCCGCACGCGACTTCCAGGTTTTGGTTCTGCTGTACAGCGCTTCATCGACGATTTCCCGGTGCACATTATCGTAGAGGCGAATGCCCATTTTCAGATTCATCACTCCCTGCGCGAAAAACTCGTCGACTTCCACTTCGCGGGCAGCTTCCCCCTCCTTTATTTTTTTCTTCACTCGTATTTTTCCGTCGGTAACAATGAAATCGGTGTCGAAAATTTCAATTGCCAGCACCGCCTGCGCAGTAGAGAGGCGACAGAGCGCATCGATTCGACTCCACTCCATCGGCTGGGGAAAGACCGATGTCAGACTATTGCCGGTATACTGCTTCGGATCAATAATAACGTGAAATCGATCGGTCGTTTGGAGCATCGTACGGATGCTGTTCAATCCATGCTGTACTGCCGCGCGGTCCTCCATCGGCAGCTCTCCCGTAAGAACTCCTTCGATGATATTCACCGCTTTGCTCTTGAATTTTGTGCGGTCAACCAGCAGGAGCGTCCGAATATCCTGCGGCAGCTGCAGATCCGCCGGGTGGAGCGTTCTCATTGTCACGCGTTTTGTCGGCGTGCAGACGATACCGATGACCGCCGCCACGATGACGGCCGAACGGATTGTCACGTTACCTTCTCCCATCCTCTTTTCCCGCTGAATTCCATTGTTTTCATTTAAACAACCATACTTTTCATAATGAAAATAGGTCTCCTAATGGATAAAATTCAAGGCTCACGCGGTCTGCGCCGTGAACCGTTACGGTTCAGGGTCATATGGGGCAACAATGCGGAGCCGTTACACGACGATCCCGTGGAGGGATATTTTATACAGGCGACGGGGAAACGCAATGCGAAGAGGCTCAGTTCCCTCTCTCTTTAAAGGCTCTTCCATATGGGTAAAACAGTATATTACTTAAAAAGGGAACCAATCCATGAGAAGTGCAACGACAGTAATGCTCTTCCTCACCTTTTTTACCGCAATGACCGGTTCAATTGAGGGCAGTTCGTCCATGTATCTGCGGGGAAGGGTGGTTTCCTCATCAGGAAGCAAGGCGCCGCTCGATTCCGTGATCGTTCGGCTCATTAATGCCCGCCGGGCCGTCTATTCCGTGTCGGACGGAAAATTTGTGCTGGGAGATGCCGTTCCTGTCAATAGAAGCTCCAGCGGGAAAGCCCTCTCCCCCTCGCTGAATCTCAAGAATGGAACACTCCGGGTCATCGGCGGATTCCCCGCAGGCGCTGTCGTGACGCTGTTTGACCTGAAGGGCGGAAGGGTGGGATCGACTGTCTATGGAAAAACCGGTTGGACAAGCCAGGCGAATATTCTTGGCGGTGCCGGAACGAGAACAGGGGAAGTGGGGGTCGACGGAAAGCACTGCAGCGTTGCCGTTCTGGCGGACAGGGCGTACATCATTTACTTCTCCGAAGGGGGAAACAACGGCGGCGGGTCATGTCTGCAGGCAGCACTCCTTCAGGTGAACAACGGCGTTTTGACCGCCGATCGTACAAGTTCCTTCGAGTTCATGCTCAAGTATTACCATGATCCGAAGAATGCGGGAAGGTAGGGATGGGGAGGGGCGTGAAAAAACAGTTTATCCTCCCGGAGTAGAAATAATTCATAGGAATAGAGAAGCACTCTCGTCAATAATCGAACGTAAGCTGAAAAAGGAGTTTCCCATGATTGTTCGAAAAACCATAATAACGGTGAGCGTGAGCATGGTGTGGCTGACGGCGCTGTCGGGCGTCTTGTTCTCCTTATCCGGCGCCCGGATCGTCCGTTTCCATGACAACTGGAAATACTACAACGGCGACCGGAGCGGTGCCGAAGCCCCCTCGTACAACGACGACTCATGGGAAACGGTCCATCTGCCGCACTCCATGACCCTGGTATCGCCCGGCGGGAGCTGCCCCACCGGCTACTGCTGGTACCGGAAGAGCTTCCCGGCAACGGCATATCAGGGCAAAATAGTGATCATTGAGTTCCAGGGGGGCATGCAGACCGTCGCCGTCTACCTCAACGGCACGCTCGTGACGACGCACCTGGGCGGCTACGACCCCTTCGCCATTGACATAACGGACAAGCTGCAGTTAGGCGGCTCCAACGTCATTGCGGTCCGACTGAACAACAGCCCATCGACCGGTTTCCCTCCCGGAAAGAGCACCCCGGATTTCAGATACTGGGGCGGCCTCTACCGCGACGTGTACCTGTACCTTTTGGATTCGCTCCACATTACCCATCCGCTGGCGGCGAATGTCGCCGGCGGCGGCGGTGTGTTCGTCACCTACCCCTCGGTCAATGCCTCATCGGCGACCGTTCAAATACAGACGCACGTAGCCAACCAATGCCGCAGCGCGCAGTCGTGCGTCGTCGCCACCGCCGTCCTCGACGCAAGCGGCACGGCCGCGGCGTCGAACAGCACGTCGCCGAAGGAGATCGCCGCCGGCGCCTCTTCCACGTTTAAACAGAGCCTCACCGTGGCAAACCCGAACCTGTGGGGCCCTGATTCGCCCTATCTTTATACGGTGAGGTCGCAGGTTTTTGGGAGCGGCGGCTCCGAGCTCACGGACAGCTGCACCACCACCATCGGTATACGCACCATCTCATTCTCAAAGACGAAGGGCTTCCGGATCAACGGCAAACGCATGATCCTGC
>JAFGNB010000043.1 GCA_016927235.1 Chitinispirillaceae bacterium | reverse complement strand
CCCGGGCTGTATCTGGTGAGACTTACGGTAATCGACAAGAAAGATAAAACGCTGCGCCGGTTCGAACGGACCCTCGCTTACCTTCCCTAAGGTTGACCGGGAACGATGGTGAAACGTCTGAGAATGCTCTCCTACGCAAATACTACACAGAGAAGCGGTGGAATCATCTGAGGAATCTGTCGATCGATCACGATTCCAATCCCTGCTACCTATTCCCCCTTCCTCCCGAATAAATCAAATAAAGCGCCGGTACCACGAACAGCGTCAATAACATCGATACCGACAATCCCCCCGTAATCACCCATGAAAGGGGTGCCCAGAGGGAGCTGCCCGAGAGCACCAGGGGAAAAAGACCGAGAAGCGTTGTGACAGTGGTGAGAATGATCGGTGTAAACCTTTGCGTGCAGGCATTGACCGCCGTGTCGAACAGCGGTATGCCGGTAGCCCTGAGCTGATTGGCGCAGTCGATAAGAATGATCGAGTTGTTGACCACGATGCCCATGAGGCTCGTGAAGCCGATAAACGCGGTGAAAGAGAAGCTGTACCCTGTGACGAGCAGCGTAATGATGGAGCCGGTGACGGCGAATGGAATCGCGGTAAAGACGATAAACGGCTGGCTGAAGTTGCGGAATTGCAGCACCAACACGGCGAAGATGCCGATAAGGGCGATCAGCAGCGCCTTGGTGATGCCGCCGAACGACTCCTCGCGGCTCTCCTCCTCGCCCGCCACTTTCCATTTGACTCCCTGAGGAGGAGTGCTCGCGAGAAGTTTTCCGCGCACTTCCGCAGTGATCCGGGCGGTATTGAAACCGCTTTTCACATCGGAGAGAACCGCGGTCGAGCGCTCGAGATGATAGTGGTTGATGATCGACGGGCTCTGCTCAAAGGAAAAAACGGCGATCTGCCGCAGCGGCACCTTGTCACCGGTGATCGATGAAACGCTTACCCGTTCGAGCTCTTCCATGAACGGTGCGCTTGCCTTGCCGGCGTGAAGCACCACCGGGTAATCGTCGCCGCTTGCTTCACGGAACCTTGTCACGGTCTGTCCGAGAATCGCGGTACGAAGTGCCAGCGCAACCTGTGCGGGCGCAACGCCTGCAAGCGAGGCTTTGTCGCGGTTGATTGACACCCGGAGGTCGGTCCGGCTCTCTCTGCTCGGGTTACGGATATTGATCGTACCGGGCGTTGATGCAATAATCGCCTCGACCTCGGCTGCGTAAGTTGTAATGCTGTCGAGATTGTCGCCGAAGATACGGAATGCCACCGGCGCGGCAACGGGCATTCCCTGCTGCAGCTCCTGAATATGAATACGGGCTGCGGGTACTGCCGAGCAACGTTGGCGCAGCGTATCGAGCATACGAACGACATGCGCTTCACGGCCGCTCGCAAGCGTCACAAGTATCTGTCCGATGTTGGGTGATTCCCAGAGTGAAAACATGTTGTAGTAGATCCGGGGGTTGCCTTTTCCGAGGTTGGTGGCGTAATGGCGTACATCGGGCAGCTTCGAAAGAATCGCTTCAACCGCGCGGGCAACACTGTCGACACGGGAGAGCGAGCTGCCTTTGGGCGTTTCGATGGAGATATACACCTGCGGCTTTTCGGCACTCGGGAAAAGACTTACTTTTAGAAAAGGCAGAAGCGACAGCGTGCCTGCGAAAAAGAGAGCGGCGATAAGGAGAACGGTTTTCGGCCTTGTAAGCATTCGCCGGAGCAAACGACGATAGCCGTTATCGGCAACAATGTAGAGGAGATTGCGGAAACGGTTTGTTTGCCGGCTTCCCGAAACAGGCATCAATTTTGCCGCCAGGAGCGGTGTTACGGTCAGCGCAAACAGCAGCGAAGCGCTCAGCGCGAAGATCACGGTGAGCGGCAGTCCGCGGATAAACTCTCCCACATGCGAATGGAGAAACGCCAGCGGCAGAAAAGCGATGACCGTGGTCAGGGTAGAATTGACAATGGCCCATCCGATTTCCGCAATCGATTGCGCCGCCGCTTCGTCGCCGCTTTTACCCTGCTGTTTTTTACGTGATACCAGCTCCACCACGACAATCCCGTTGTCGACCAGCATCCCGAGCGCGATCGCGAGCGCCACGATGGAGATCTGATCGAGGCCGAACCCCAGCATGTCGAGCATTCCGATTGCCGTGAGAATCGACATTGGAATGACCACCGCGATGATCGCCGCCGCGCGCAGTCCCAGGGTGAGCAGCATCACAAGGCTGACCAGAACCAGCCCCTGGAGAAGATTGACAAAAAATCCGTTAAGCCGTCGGTCAACGCTTTGTGACTGATCGAACACGAGTTCGATGTGTATCGGGATTGTCGGGGCCGGCGTGAAAGCCGCCACCTCCCGTTTGACCGCCTTCGTCAAAGGAAAGATATTGGTACCTTTTTTCTGGGAGACGGTGAGGAATACCGCTCGCTTCCCGTTAAAACGTGCACAATAAAGTGTATCGGCATCGTCGAGGGAGATGGATGCGATATCCGACAGCCGTATGCACTGCGGTCCGTATGCGCCCACGATGGTGGAACCGATGTCGTCAAGAGTTTGAAATTCACTGTTGACGCGAATACTGAAACGGCGGCCGTCGGCGAGGATCGATCCGCCGGGAATCGTCGTGTTTGCCCCGCGGACGATCTCCGCGATGCGGGAAAGCGAAACACCAACGCCTTCAAGTTTTTCCGGAACAATTTCGATATTCACCTGCTGCTGCGGGTAGGCGTGCAGGTTTACCTCTTCGACGCCGCTTATACGCTGAAGGCGTTTTTTAAGTACTTCTGCTGTTTTCACAAGCTGTTGGTAAGGACCCTGCTCGCACACGAGCGCATACTGCAGCATAACGACATCGCTCGAACTGTATTTCGTGACCTCCAGCCTGGCGATGTCGGCCGGGAGTGCCGCCCGGATGTTGTCGACCGCCGAGGTGACCTCCCGATATTTTGTATCCGGATCGGTATATACGTTGAATTCGATATTGATAAGCGCGACATTCTCCGACGAAGAGGATGAGAAGCGATTGATGTCGTGGAGTTTATTGAGTTCCTCCTCGATCGGATCGACCACGAGTTTTTCAACCTCTTCGGGACTTGCTCCCGGCAGCAGAACGAAGATTGACGAACCGGTAAACTCGATCTGCGGATCTTCCGAGCGGGGTATGGTAATAAACGAAAATATTCCCCAGAAAACAAGGAGCAGTGAGACAATCAGGATGAAATGACGGTTTTTCAGTATGCATTTCATGAACAGCACAAAGATACTCTTAGTTACGCTCGAGGACGATGGTTTCAGCGGCATTCCGTACATAGGGGGCGCCGGCCCCCACCACCGCCTCGACACCTTCAAGGCCGCGTGAAACGGCGAGAAGGTTGCCGTGGAGGCGTGCAATGGTGATCCGAACGGGACGCAATGAATCGTTTTTGTCAACTGCGAACACCGTTCCGGCATTGCCGAGCGCTTCGACGAGCGCAGAGGCGGGGATGAAATCGAATTTCCGCTGCCCGGAGGGAAACAGCCGAACGTCGGCGATCATTCCCGGACGGAAACCGGGATGTATTTCATCTAGTGCCAGTTCTATTTCGAAGGTGCCGGTTACCGGATGCGCCGCTCCGGCGATCTGTTGCAGTGTAGCGGAGAATTCCTCCCCGGGGATCGCGTCAAAACTGACGTCGGCCCGGTCACCGTTTGAGACGATTCTAAGGTCACGGTCGGGGATCGAAGCGTTGACAATCCAGTTTCCCTCAGTAGAGGCGAAGATGACGACCGGTATTCCCGGTCCAACCACCTCGTTTCTCTCCACGAGACGCCTGAGAATTTTTCCCGCCGTGGGAGCTTTGAGAACCGCCTGGGTGAGGTTAAAGGAGGCTATTGCGCTGTCGGATTGCGCGGCGCGGAACGCCGACCGTGCGTTCTGGAGCTGTTCGAGCGTTGCGACGCTATCGTCAAACAGCCGTTGCACACGTGCGAGGTCGCGTGTGGCCTTTTCCAAAGCTGTCTGCGCCTTGTTTCGGTAGGCGGACAGTTCAGCCGTATCGAGCATCGCGATGCGGACGCCGCGCCTTATGTTCGCCCCTTCGACCGCATCGATGTCGCGGATGATTCCACCGGTTTTGAATCCGAGTTTCATCTCCGCAGCGGTGGCGAGTTTGCCGGGAATAAAGAGGGGAAGCGCTATGGAGTCACGCACCACCGGTGCGACTTTAACACGGACGACATTTGTGCGTTGGGCGGTGTCGGGTTCGGGTGCGGGAGCACGGTTGCAGAGAATCACCTGCGCAATTGAGAAAAAAAGCGCATGCATGAAACATACCCGCGCCTGTATCATTTTATTCTCCTGTCGCTTACTTCTTCAGCGTAATCTTTTTTTTGCCGCACGCCGGATTTACAATGACCGCAGGCGCGCACCTTCCGTAATTAATCGGTAAATGTCGTCCAAGTATAGTGACAAAATTGCTCCCGCCGAAACCCTTTTTTTCTATTGCTATGTCCGGCTGTATCGGATGCTGTTTACCCGACGCAGCTGTTGTGGCGTACTTTTCGTACCGCAGCAGCGCCTCGATGAAATAGTAGTCTGCGTAAATGATTCCCATATCGACGTCGTGGCCCTCCTTCCTGCTGCCGGTGGAGTGGTTGAGAATGCTTGCCTGAGTGGAGAGACCGCGGTATTTGGGAGTCCACAGGCCCCTGATAAGCGACAGGGCTGCATTAAAGTAGCGGGCGGAGTCCGGAGCGCCGGTATAAGTGGAAAGTTCCAGTAGTGCCGAAGCGACGATTGCCGACGAGGATGCATCACGCGGTACGGTATCGGCCGGAATGCCGGGCGCGTCGAAGTCCCAGAACGGAACGCGGTCCGAAGGCAGCCGGCGCAGGAAGTAGTCCGCCGCCTTACGCGCCGTCGTCAGGAACCTTTCATCTTTTGTAAAACGATACGTCATGGTGAATCCGTATACGGCCCATGCCTGGCCGCGCGCCCAGCACGATGAGTTGGAGTATCCCTGCCGGGTTTCGCGGCTGGTCACCGTGCCGGTGGTCGTGCTGTAGCGGACGACATGGTAGGTTGAACTGTCGGGCCGGAAATGGTTGTTCATGGCGTTTTCCGCGTGGGAGCGTGCTATGGTGTCATAGCGGAGACTGCCGCCGTTGCGTGCGCTCCAGAAAAGAAGCTCCAGATTCATCATGTTGTCGATGAT
>JAFGNB010000042.1 GCA_016927235.1 Chitinispirillaceae bacterium | reverse complement strand
GTCTGAAAAGGGAAGGCTGTACCGTAGAATCTGCAGTTCGTCCTCACGGGAGGGGAAAGGTATCCTGATGCCGGGCTGCAGTCGCGACATAATGTAATCGGGGATTTCGAAGGTCGATGCATCGTCGTTCATGGTCACCGCGGCCCTGAAATCGTCGTGGGCCTTGACGGTGATGCCGGCGATGATCGATTCGACCATGCGTCGGTTGTCAAGGAGCGGCGCCAGCGACGCCCACGATTTTTCCGACATGCGGTTCCCCTCGTCGACAACGGCGACCGCTCCGGTGATTACCGCGGAGAGCAGCGGACTTGCATGGTAGGAGATTTTTCCCTTTTCGGAGAGGACCGGGGTGATGAGCAGGTCTTCGGGACGCGTGTCGGCGGTGCACTGCATGACGTACACCTGCTGCCCCCGCTGCTGCGCCGCGGCCATGCCGAGGGTCGTTTTTCCGATGCCGGGATACCCGATGATCCGGGGAGTGAGCGGCAGGTCGTCCGTTGCAACCACATGCCAGCAGGCAAGCAGCTGCCGCATCGATTCCTGCTGCCCGATCCATCGGGAAACGAGAGGGAGCGGATGCGAGAGGACGATTTCGACATTGTCGATGGTGACGGTTTTCATGATCCGGCCAGTCGGTTGAAAATGAAGGAGGCGGGTCATGCCGGGAACGGGTGCCGATGATCGATACATTGATGCTACTCCGGCACCTCATGCCGCCGGGACCGCTGCTGTATGATAAAAATATACATCAGGGGGGGAGCCTGCCATGACCGCTAATGATGCCGACGGAAGGAGGGTTGCCGCTCCGCTCTACTCCTCCTTGAACAGCTCTTCATTATTCCGGTCTTCCCATAACAATTTGGCTTTATCCATCCACCGGTTGATGAGCGTGGTGTTAAGTCGGGGGTTTTCGCGCATTTCGGTTTTACGTGCGGCAAGGAGATTGCTGAAAACGCCGATGTAGGAGTTGGCTTTTTTAAATTCGCCCAATTTCATATAAAGGGCAACGATCGTATAGATCACCTGCATTTCAATCTCTTCGGAGGGACAGTTGGATGTTCTGAACGCCTCTTCGAAATATTGAAGCGCATCACGGAGCGGTTCGCGGTTATCACGGCCGTCGTCTCTGGTGATTTTGGCGATCCGCAGGGAGTAGGCGCCGAGTTTGTAATAGGCGTAGGGCTGTTCATACCAGGCTTCCACCTTTGCACGCAGCACGGCGAGCCGGTAGCTGTCGATCGCGGCTTCTGCGGTACGGTGACGGTTGAAATAGGTTTCGCAGTCGCACCCCGATTTCATGAGAGCCTTACGCTCGCCGATTTTTTCCTGCAGCGTCATAATGACGTTGCCGATCAGTTGTGATTTATTTTCACCCTGTCCGGCCAGTCCCGTATGGTTGAAGTCTTTTTTATCGGGTGAGGCGAAGAGGCAACGGGGGCAGACCGTCACCGCAACCAGTGTATAGTCAACGGTGCGGTACGGCGGGGCGCCGCTGTAAAGCGGGACGAGAAATCGGTTCTGGGTGATCTGCTGGCTCTTGGCGCGCAGTTCATAGCGGGTGACTTTATCCTTATTGCACACCGGGCATCTGACCTGCAGCTCATACATCGGCTCGGTTCCGACCCCATCGGCGCCCGCACTCTGCAGCGCGGAGCATTTCGCCTCTTTCATCTCCTTGATGCGTTTGATGTCGATTGAGGGGCCGAACTGCCGGATGTATTCATTGACCAGGTTCCGGTCGTCGAGGAAAACAAGCAGCCGTCTCTTTACTTCAGCGACGTTGATGGTCATAAAAGCCCAATGATGGGGAAAGTGGTAGTTATAGGAAAAGTATGACATATCGGCGGCTGGTGGTCAAATAGAATCTGGAAAATAGGACACCCTTTTCCAACCGCGCCGAAAGGCGCGGTCCGCGGGTATAAGGGAAGAGGGGAGGGAGCTCTTTACTTTTGACCTCACCCCCTCGATTCCCCTCTCCGCCCGGAGAGGGGGAAAATGAAATGCCCGCTGGAGCGGGTATGGGGAAAAAACATGCCTTATACTAAGTCATCCGCCTCTCCCGGGGGCGATGCACCGAGCCTGTTGAGGTGAGGGGTCACTAATCCCGCAAAGCGGGAGGGGTGAGGTCTTTGACGCTCCCCCCCCCCTTATCCAGTAGTTCTTTCTCCAAAGCAAACATCAAAATGTGAAAATAATAACAATATTGCCTCAATATTACTATTTTCAATATATTTTAAAAAACAACTTGATTGTTTCCCGGGAAAGCTGTATATTAATTGTGAAAAAAAGAACAAATTATGAAAAAAATACCTTTTCCAGTAATTCAGCGTTTGAGTTATGTGTTTGAAATTATCAATAAATTGGAGGAAAATGGGATTGGGAAAATCTCCTCCTCCGAACTGGGGGGGTATCTGGGGCAGACCGCGCATACCATACGAAAGGACATCCATTTTCTCGGGATTGCCGGGACTCCCGGAACCAAGTATGAGATCGCCGATCTGAGGAGGCTGCTCATCGACCATCTGGGGTTCGGTGAGCCGAAGAGGTGCTGCATTGTCGGACTGGGCAGGCTTGGGGAAGCGCTTCTTGAACAGCTGCTCGCGATACCGCAGGACGCCTTTGCAGTTGTTGCGGGATTCGATTCGAATATCAACCGGCTGGAAACCATCCGGACCTCGATCGAGCTTTTCCCGGCATACCGGATCGAAAAAACGGTAAGGAAGCTGCAGATCGAACTGGCGCTTATCGCCGTGTTGCCGCAGCAGGCGCAGGAGGCCGCCGACCGCTGTTGCGACGGGGGGGTGAGGGGGATTCTCAATTTCACGCCCGCGGTCATCAAACCGAAGCGAAAGGGGGTTTTCGTGAGAGCCGTCGATGTTTCGGGAGAATTACGGATACTTGCCGCATTGGCGTATACATCAACCGCAAACGAATAAACCATTTACAAAGGAGCGAAATGCTATGGCGCGCGTGTACAATTTTTCCGCAGGTCCGTCGATGTTGCCCGAACCGGTGCTCAAAAAAGCCGCCGAAGAGATGCTCGATTACAGGGGCTCCGGACAATCGGTAATGGAGATGAGCCACCGTTCGAAGGTATTCGACGGGATCATCGTCGAGGCGGAGGCGCTTCTGCGCACGCTACTGAATATTTCCGGAAATTACCACGTCCTGTTTCTGCAGGGCGGCGCGTCGAGTCAGTTCGCGATGGTGCCGCTCAATCTCATGGTGACAAAGAGGAAGTGCGATATCGTCAATACCGGCCAGTGGTCAAAAAAGGCGATTTCCGAGGCGAAACGGTACGGCACCGTGAGGATCGTCGCGAGTTCCGAAGACAGGAATTTCACCTACATTCCCGATCTGACCGGGGTGACCTTCGACCCGGATGCGGCCTATGTTCATATCACTTCCAACAATACCATTTTCGGAACGCGATACCGCACGTTCCCCGATACGGGCGCCATCCCGCTGGTTGCCGACATGTCGTCCAACATCCTTTCGGAAGTCATCGACGTCAATCAATTCGGGCTCATCTACGCGGGAGCGCAGAAAAACATCGCGCCGGCGGGGCTCACCATCGTTATCATCAGAAAAGACCTGGTGGGAGAGCCGCAGGAGATCACGCCCACGATGTTCACCTATAAGACCCATGCCGAAGGGCGGTCACTCTACAATACGCCTCCATGCTACTGCGTGTATATCGCCAAGCTGGTGTTCGAATGGCTTATTGACCTGGGCGGCCTGCCGGCGATGCAGAAGATCAACGAAACGAAAGCGGCGATGCTGTATGATTATCTCGACGGATCGAAGCTTTTCAGGCCGACGGTCGCCGAGCCGCACCGTTCGCTCATGAACGTCCCGTTTGTGCTCTCGAACCCGGGGATCGACGAGGAGTTCCTCAAAAAGTCGGTCGCCGCCGGACTGGTGAACCTCAAAGGCCACCGTTCGGTGGGCGGCATGCGGGCGAGCATTTTCAACGCCATGCCGGTGGATGGGGTGAAGAAACTCGTGGAATTCATGAAAACATTCGAAATGGAACACCGCTGAAAGGGGTACCCTCAATGTATAAACTGCAGACACTCAACAAAATATCGCCGGTCGGCTTGGATATAGTCCTCCACGCCGGATACGAGGTCGCCTCCGAGATACTCAATCCGGATGCGATTCTCGTTCGGAGCGCCAACATGCTCGATATGGAGATTCCTGCATCGGTGAAGGCCATCGCCCGCGCCGGCGCCGGAGTGAACAACATACCGGTTGACAAATGCGCAAACCGGGGGATCGTCGTTTTCAACACGCCGGGTGCGAACGCCAACGGGGTAAAGGAGCTGGCGCTGGCCGGCATGCTGCTCGCTTCCCGCAGGCTGGTTCCGGG
>JAFGNB010000041.1 GCA_016927235.1 Chitinispirillaceae bacterium | reverse complement strand
GAGGTGCTCGTTGACGGCGAGAATATTTACGACGCGAAGGTCGAGGTAACGCATTTGCGGAAAAAAATGGGTCTGCTGTTCCAGCGGCCGCAGCCGCTCCCCATGTCTATTTATGATAATGTCGCATACGGACCGCGCATCCACGGGCTGAAAAACAAGAAGAAACTCAGCGAACTCGTCGAACGACGGCTCAGGGAAGCCAGCCTCTGGGAGGAGGTCAAGGACCGGCTGCACACCCCTGCCTCCGCGCTGTCGATAGGGCAGCAACAGCGACTTTGTCTTGCCCGCGGTCTTGCGGTTGAGCCGGAAGTGCTGCTGGGAGACGAGCCCACGTCGGCGCTCGATCCCATTTCGGCGGAACGCATCGAACGGCAGTTTATAAAATTAAAGGAGCAATACACCATTGTGGTGGTGACGCATATTCTGCGGCAGGCGCGGCGGATTGCGGATTATGTCCTGTTCATGTATATGGGGAACCTCATTGAGCACGGACCTGCTCAGGAATTATTCAGCAACCCAAAGGATCAGAGAACAAAAGCCTATTTAAGCGGAGCATTCATGGAGGCGCCCATAACAGAGAATAGATGACGGCGCAGCTTGGTATTCGCGTCGGGAAACCTTCCGTTGAACTGATTGAAAGGTTATGGCTGCGGACCATCGCGTCACACCCACTCGATATGAGAGGGGTCATCCACAATATCTATCATCCACCATACAATTTGAACGGGAGGATTTATGAAAAACCCAATCAATGTAGTAGTTGCTTTATGGATGCTTGCAGGGGCGACCGCATCGAATGGCCAGGAGAATAAAGGTACGATCACTCTATCGGGGGCCTGGGCTATCTACCCCACCGCCGTGGCCTGGGGAGAAGCATTTCAAAAGATCAACCCCGGCGTTAAAATCAATGTTTCCGCCGGCGGAGTGGGTAAAGGAGTGGCGGACGTGAATGCCGGACTGTCAGATATAGGAATGGTGTCGCGAGACCCGAATCCGGACGAGGTTAAAAAGGGAATCGTTCCGGTGTATGTATTGCACGACGCGGTTTTCCCTGTTGTCAGCGACAAGAACCCGGTGCTTGATGATCTTCTAAAAAAAGGCATCAAAAAGGAAACCTGGACTGCCATATGTGTGAACGGAACCGTCGCGAAATGGGATGAAGCGACCGGCAAAAAAGTTAACCGATCTATGAACGTCTATACCCGCTCCGACATATGCGGAGCTGCGGCGGTTTGGGCTGCATTCCTGGGCAAAAAGCAAGAGGACCTGCGGGGAATCGGCGTTGACGGCGATCCGGGGCTGCTCGAAGCCGTACGCCGGGATCCGATCGGCATCGGCTATTTGAATTTCAGTTATGTATTCACCCGTGAAGGCTCGCTGGTGCCGGGCATCCGGTTGGTCCCGATCGATGCGAACAACGACGGCGTTGCTGATGCGGGCGAGGCATACGCCAGCCGCGCCGATGCGATCAAGGCGATACATAAGGGGATCTATCCGGCGACACGGAGAAATTATTTTTTTGTCAAAGGGAAGCCGCAGGGCATTGTAAAGGCGTTTATCGGATTCGCGCTTTCCAATGAGGGAGCGAAAATCGTAGAGGAAACCAGAACGAGCCTGCCGCTTTCCAAGGAAGAACGTATGAGTGCGCTCATGGAGATTCAGAAGTAGCCCCCGCAAGGAGAAACCGAAGAACCGTCCGGCGAAAATACCGCCGCGCATGCGGGCAGTCCTTATAATGTGCGTCTGGGAGGTTGAATAGGGGAAGAAGAAACGAAATATAGCGCAACAGTAGTACTGCTTCGGTAGGATAAAAAAGTGTTGGTTCTTCTCGCTCTTACACTCCCTCCGTTGATTCCCCCGAAGTGGGAACCTCGGATTAAAAGTTCCCCTTCGGGGGATTTAGGGGGCGTGAAAGACACCAGGGTTTTATTGTACCGAAGGAGAAGTAGATTAAGGAAACGAATTAATTCTTACCACAGCAGCGGCCGTGGTACGACCTCTCCGCGTCATATCCGGACCATTTGACGAGTTAATGAGAAACATGAACCGTCATTGCGGTTACAACTATTTTTACGGCATGAACATCCTGATCGCGGCCATCACCAGCACGGCGAACAGAACAATCATTATGGCTTTACCGTTCAATTTTCTACTTCCGAATTCCGAACCCGCATAACCGCCAATCACCACTGCCGCCGCAAACGGCCAGATGTTCGCGTTTATCGTTACGCCAACGCTGATCTGCCCCAGAAGGCCGGAGAGTGAATTGACCAGTATGAAAAGTGCCGCGATTCCCGATGTATTCCTGACGCTCGACCATTTGAAAAACATCAGTAAAGGGCTGAGAAATATGCCGCCGCCTATGGAAGTAAGACCGGAAAGGAACCCGATCAGACCACCGCACGTAAGGCCCACGGGGACCGGAATTTTCCCGACAACATAGTCGCTTCTCAGATAGATGCTGACGATCATGGCGAAAGAGGCCATGATGAGTATGACGCCTATCACCGCCTTCATATGCCGGTTGGGCAGTTGTACCTCCCCGCCGATAAACGAGCACGGAACGGAAAACAACGCGAAAACGATGAAGGTATTGAGCGAAAAACGTCGCGCCTTACAATATTTATACGAGGCGATTGTCGCCACGATAACGTTCAATACAAGGGCGGTCGGCCTCATTGCTGCCGTCGTAACGCCGAAAAGCGCCATCACCGCCAGGTATCCGGAAGCTCCGCCCTGGCCGACGGAACTGTAAAGAAATGCTATTATTAAAAACAATAGCGCCAGAATGAACGTTGAATCGTCCATGTTGAAAATCCTTTAATGTGCGACCATGACCTAAAATGATTCGGTCCATGGTTGCAAGGAGTATTTCTTAATAAATATATTCCATACGATTCCTACACATAAAAAAATCTACCACTTCAAGATAAAATGGGCTGGGAAGGCTGGTTCACAATCGGAAGCGTGGTCGTGATGTTCGCGTTGCTCGTCGGCACGCGCATCGGACCGGAATTC
>JAFGNB010000040.1 GCA_016927235.1 Chitinispirillaceae bacterium | reverse complement strand
GAACCCACCGTCGTTGAACGGGAAGGGCTGGTCGAACGTCAGCGGCTCATGGCGCTCGCCGGAAGGAGCAGGAAGGCGCAACTCGCCTATGCACAGGCCAAGGGCCTTCGGTATACGTCGCCCGCAGGGGGCTGTCTTTTGACCGACGTCGGTTCGGCGCGGCGGTATCGTACGCTTTCCAGGAGGTATCCCGGCCATACCCTTGAAGACTTCAAGCTTATCGCCTACGGCCGCCATTTTGCGCTCGGTGAACGATGCCGTCTGGTGGTCGCCCGCAATGAGCATGAGAATAGGATTTTCGAAAAAATCATTTCGCAAGAGGATCATGTGTTCGATCTCGCCGATAGTACCGGCCCGATGGGAATAGGACGCGGCGAATTCTCCGAAAGCGACATCATCGACGCCGCTTCCATGGTCGCGCGTTATTCGCGCGTCCGCAACAAGGCGAAGGTGCGTGTCAACGTGATCCGGAAGGGGGGCGTGGAACGGGTCCTGACGATCAGGCCCGCCGACCCTTCGCGCTGCGATGCATTAATTATGTAAATCGATCCTCCGTTCCGCCGCCGTTCAGCGCCGCTGTTCCCACTTGATCTCCGGGATTTTTTTGATGTGGATGATGAAGTAATATCCCGGATTGAGTTTTTCCGGCCGCCACTGGAAGCGCATATCCCAGCACTCCAGGTCGCAGGCCATGTTGATACTGTTCTGTACCCATTGGTTTGCCTGGAAATTGTAAATGCTGCTCCACTGCAGCGACCAGTTGCGCGTGATCTGTATGCCTGCCGAACCGTTGAGGCCGTACTTTTTAGTCGGCGTGAACATTTCGGTCGGTGCCGAGCGCGTCATCGAAAAGGTAAAATTCGGGATGAGCGAGACGTTCCAGTCGTTCTTTCCGACATTGGCATAGCGGACCGGGTCGTCGGGCTGGAGCGAGTCGAGCACGACAAGGTCTCCGCCCCAGAAGGTTCCTTTGGCGCCGAGCGTTCCTATGCTCAGATTGACGCTCATATCATGCATGAGCGGAGCGCTCAAACGACTCATTTCATCGTAGAGCCAGAATCCGGCGCTGGAGGTGAGACGGACGTTTTTAAATCCGGTGGAGGCATTCATTCCGAGGTCGCTCCACTTTCTTGTTTCCGCTTCGAAATTATACCCCGTCGAAAGATCGAATGAAAAAATCGTGAATTTCCGTTCCTGCGGCTTCTCACCCTCTTTTGCCTCTCCGGCGACTTTCCCCTCGAACTGGTTGCCGACGGAGAAGCTTACCTGCTGGCTGCGCTTGTGTCCCCGCTCGTAGGAGATGCCGGCATCGTAGAACTCCTTTGAGAGTTTTTGTTCGGGAGTAAAGGTGTAGGTGAGCGATGGGGAAAAGGTGTGCCGAAGGCCGGTGAAATTTAGAACATGGATGGGAAAAAGGCCGTAAAGGTTGGTGGAGACGCTTACGCCGGTTTTCCACGAAGGAACGTGCGAGACATCGTGCGGATATTCATTATGGACGGGTATGCTCCTCGGTTTCTGCTTGAAAACCCGCACGCTGTCGGGCTCGGGGAACTGGTTGTGCGAATGCGGTTCGTAACGGATGAACGTATAATCGCCGAAGCGGTCTTTACCGGTGGTATCGGTCGTAACGTACTGCACCGTATCGTACAGCGTATCGTAACGCAGTACGGCGGTATCCTTGTAACCGAGAAAGGTCGCTACCCGGGCGGAGAAATTGGGGCTGACGGTGATCCATTTGAAGAGTTTCTGCGGCGCCGAACAATTGATCGATTGCGACATGCCCGGATGATACTGTTCATCGACGGTATCGCTGCGGAATGCCGATCCCGTATGTTTCATGATACCACGGGCGTCATATCCCCAGTAAATGTTGTGAAACCACTTCAGGCTGTCGTTGCCGCCGGTCGTTTCATGGGGGATGAGGGGGCGGCCCGGCAGATTGAAGGTGAGGATGGGGAGATTATCGCTGACCAGGTCGGTGCGGAGGTTATGGGAGCGGTCCATGCTCAGGTTCAGCCGGCCGTTGATGCGGTCGAACTGACGCGAGAATGAAAGATTGGCCTTCAGATTCTGCTCGCGCAGCTCAAGGCTGTCCTCGGAATAACGCTGAATGAAATTGTACTGGGACGTCTTTGTCGAGAGCAGGTCCCCGGCGCCCGACAGGCGCGTTTTCCCGTCGGGAGTGATGTTCCAGTCCTGCGAGAAATTGATCGCCCACTCATTGCGGCGGTTCATGAAGTCGGTATCAAGCGCATAGCGCGCGGAGAGCGATCCGTTAAGGCGGTATTTGCGCGCCCAACTGCTTGCGGCATTGAGGACGAATTCGCTGAACTCATAGACTCTGGAGGTCAGCGTAACATCGACGTAGTCGTTTGGAGCGAAGTAATACCCGACATTGTCAAGATATCCGCCGCCGCTGGGGTGGCCGCCCCATACCGGCGTGAGAAAACCGCTGCGCCGTTTCCGTTCGATAGGGAAAATGAAATAGGGAAGCGCGGCCACCGGCGCCTCGCCGATGTTGAGCACCACCGGCCGGCTGATGATTTTATCGTTCGGTATGATTTTGATGTTCCTGCCGTAAAAACAGTAGTGCGGGGTATCGATCCGTGCGCAGGTCGTGTAGTCTCCGGCGTCGACGTAAAGCTCGTCTTCTTTACTTTTAACAATCCTGTTGCCGTTGAACGTTGCGTCGCTGAGATGGGTGCTGGCGTGGTTGACCCGTCCGCGGCGCGTTTTGATATTGTACACCATGTAGTCGCCGACCGTGGTATCGCCGCTTTCGACAAGCTGCGGCATTCCCGTTGCGGTAAAGAGATCCTGATCGATGAGGTAAAGGATCGTATCGGCATAAAGGGTGATCTTCTGGTAGTCGATCCGCGCGTTTCCGGTCAGCATGAGCCTTTTCGCTTCCGCGTCGTAATCGATCCTGTCGGCTTCGTAGTGAACCGTGTCGGTAAGGTCCTGTTTTTTTTTAACCGGTTTGTCGGTTCCGGAAGAGGAATCGGCCGGGGGACGAACGCCGGGAAGCGAGGGCGCGGAAAGCACCGGCTGCACGGCGTCGGACGGCTGCGCCTGCACGGACATACCAAGCGCCAGGACGGCATGGAGCAGCACTGCAGACGGCAGGTTCATCACGTCAACCGGCGCTCTCTTCCGGTGACCGGCGAACCGTTTTTTCAAAGCATCCGGGATAGTGATCGCCGGCGCCTGTTTACGTATCTGCTGCACGCACTGCTCCTTGAGCGGCTGGAAGCGTCGTTATTGAAGGAGAAATAGTATATTAGCAAAACCACGCTCTTCAACGAGAGTGAGCATAAATCGGATGACCGAAACGTAAATATACGTCGCGGTCGCCCGTAAATGGGCGATTGAGGAGGGCGTACCCCTTTGAAACAGGAGGCCGTCTATGGAGGGCAGACGTCGTATACTGCCTGCCGTTTTGTGCGTCGCGTGTGTCGTTACGGCAGGCGAAACTGCCGCTGCGGAAAAGAAGCGTGATTCGCTTCAGCTGACCGGGGACCTGTCTCTACCGGAAAGGGCCGATACCGCAGTGGCGGCGGGGGATTCCCTCTCAGCAGCCGTATCGCCGCAGGCGCTTCTCTGCACCCTTGCAGTAACCACCGAGCCGGCGGGGGCGGCACTATCCCTCGACGGGACGCTTCTGGGGAATTCGCCGCTCACTCAGCCCGGCGTTCATGCCGGCAGGCATACGCTGCTGTTTCAGAAACCGGGATATTTTCAGAAAAAAGCGGTGATTGATCTTCAGGCGGCAGGGAAGACCGTCCTTCATTTTCAATTATCGGCGCCGGGCCGTCTGTCGGTTGCAACCGAACCGCCGCAGGCAACGGTGAGCATCAACGGAGAACGTAAAGGAACCACTCCGTATACCGATTCACTGATAAGGCCGGGGACCTACCGTATTGCGCTTCACAAAAAGCACTACCGGCCCGTCGAAGATTCCGTCACCGTTTCGAGCGGAGGAAGAGTTGCGGTGGTCGATACGCTGCTCTATACCGCTACGTATCTCGATTCGCTGCAAACGGCGGCATCCGCAGCAAAGACCAGGCGGAAGCGTTTCAGCATCGGGCTGGTTGCCGCGGCCTTTTGCGTGTTTTTACTGGCGCTGGCGATCATTGAGCAACGGGAGTAGTGCGATGGTGCGGCATCGGCGCAGTACGCCGGAGGCATTAATTGACAAATAAAAGGCAGCGCATGCATCGGCGGCAATGCGTCTATACGGTAGTGGTTCGGAACCTCTGCATCACCGGTTTACTTATGGCGGGGGGAGTGCCCGTGGCGGCAGATACCGCAGCCGTCGAGATCACCCGCAGCGGACGGGCAATCATGCTCGACGGCTTTCTCATGGAGTGGCGCATGCGGACCGCTCGAGCGTGGGGAGGCGACCGGACCTGGCTTTGGGACGCGGCAACTACCCCCGAAGGAGTGGCCGGGTATGTACGGATGCAATTCGCCCCTCCATGCTCCGGATGGGTGATCGGTTTTTCCGGACCATCGATCGATGCGCCGTTCGAGGTCCGGTTGCCTGCAGACTCCATCGTGCAGAGCGATTTCGTGAAAATGGCGGACGACGGTTCCGGCGCATACACGCTTGAGTGGCTGTTCCCGCGGTCGCAGCGCCGGATAAACAACGACACTCCATTTGTTCTGACGATAGGGGGGCGTTGCCGTGGCGGCGATACGCTGCCGGTTTTGGTGTTGAGGGCCGCTCATGCGGGAAAAAAGTTTCCTGCGAGGGAATCGCTCATCGGCCGTGCGGTTCTGATCAGTATTTTAGCGGCAATGTATTTTTTTACTCTTCGGAAGATCAGACATCACACCGGCCAAGGGGGGCCCCCTCGACATCCGGGATGAAGGAGGTTTCCCTCCTTTTCATTCAGTCGATTAAGAGGTCATCGGGTTTACGCCGGCTCCTTGCAGCGGGAGATTCCGCCGGATAGCCGATTGCGAGAAGGGCGACCACGAAGATATCATCATTCCAGCCGAACAGCGCCCGTATCTTCAGCTCGTCGATCAAACGAATCCAGCAGCTCCCGAGCCCGTAATCCAGGGCTCTCAATACCATATGTTCGATGGCAATCGCGACGTGAACCGCAATCCGGGGACCGAGTTCACGAGGATCAATCGTTTTCAAAGCGTCTGCTCTTTTCTTCAGGACCGCAGCAAGTCTTTCTTCGACACCCCCCATCCTTTCAAGGTTGCGGGCGCCGGAAACCGACCCGTCAAGATACCGACGGCGATCCGCGCAGCAGACGATGACGACCGGAGCCCGGCTGATGAAATCCTGATGGTAGGCTGCTTCGGCCAGCCGTACCTTGACGTCCGCTTCTTTTACGATTTTGAATCGCCACGGCTGCGCGTTGCAGCCCGAAGGGGCCAGGCGGGCGGCCTCGAGCAACTCCCGGATATGCTCGTCGGGTATGGGATCGGGCCTGTATTTACGTATGCTTCTTCGCCGCTCGATGGCTTCTTTGGTGGTTAACATGGCAACACTCCCCCGGCTTGATGGTGATCGTGTATCGGGAATATATGCTGTTGACTCGACAATCGAATTAGATTCCCTGCTCCGGGTTCCTCAACCGTTGAAGAAACGGCTTCTTCCGCTGACGCCTTACGGCCGTATGCAGCGGACACAGCTGTTCCTTTTCCCATTGCCGCCACGCGCCGTAGTGCGGAAATGCCCGTTCAAGCCTCCTGAAATCGGGGCCGTGCATGACGGTACGGCCATACTCTTTACGGGGCGGAATATGGATGTGGAGCATTTCGTGGTACATGATCGATTCGATTGCGAACCGTGGCACCGACGGGTGGTTGTACACCCCGGCGATGGTGATGCAGTGATACGGATTGCCCGCGGCATCCTTACGGGTACGTTCATACGACGTTTTCGTCGCGCCTGTTCCCCAGCGCAGCAGGCTGACCAGACGGTTGCCGAAGTAGTGTGAATTAAGGGAGGAAAAAACCTCTTTCAAATCGTAGCGGCACCCCCCGGTAGGCCACTTCTGGAAGGGCGTTTTCTCCGGCCGGCCGGGGAGGGGGAACTGTTCATCGATAACGGACCTGATCAGCTCCTCAAGCTTCCGTCGACGCTGCCGCAGCGCACGCTTCAGTTCAGGTCTGCGGTGTTTCGGAAGAGTGGCCCACTCGATGAGCGCCCGTTTTATCGGTTCCGGGGCATCCTCGAGCCGATGCGGTATATTGAGCTCACGACGCTCCGACCCGTGGATGATTTTCACATACCAGCTGTTTTTCAGACGGCGGTTGAAATGGATGGAGAGGCCCGTCACCCCCCTTTCGTCGCGAAGTTGATCGAAGGTTCGTGAAGGAAAGAGATCGAGGGTCAGCTGTTCGACCGGCGAGGATAAGCGTGACGTAAGGGAAACCTCCCGTCGAAGAGCACGGCAATGCGGTTTTCGTGAAACAACCGGATATCAGAATAGAAAGGTGATGCCGAAACCGGCCAACCCGAGTACGCCGAGCGCGGAACCGATGACGGTACCCGCCGTATACCCGTAATGCATATCGGTATGCTGTTCATAATCCCAATCGTCATTATGGGCTTTCCACTCAGCCAGATGCACCGCGGTTTTAATGCCGAAAGCTACTCCGGTGATCGTGCCCGCAATTCCGATTCCCAGTGACGAATAGCGGATGATCTTCACGGTTTTCGAACTTTTACTTTTTCCCCCGGCTTGTCCCGGTTGATCCGCTAGTTTGGGCTTTTCCGGCGTTGCATCCGGTTCGCCAGTACCCGAATAGGAGTAGGCGATATTGTCCTGCACGAACTGGATTTTGTCATTGATGGTAAAGTGGAACTGCCCGTTCTGGCGGAACAGCCCGTTGTCGATCTGAATATTGGTATTCTGCGATTTGATGCCGTATACCGAAAAGCGGAGATTGAAATTCTTCAACGCAACGGTTCCCGATTCCCGTGAGACGAGGATGCCGTTCCAGTCGAACGGGTTCGGCAGCTGCTCGCTTGCGGGGTTGTACTCTCCATCGTTGATGGAGGTAAAAATCACCGGCTGTTCCGCCGTGCCGTCGACGAGGAGGTGACCGTTAACGGTAAGGCCGGTAAACGGCTTGAAGAGGAATACGCACCCCTCCTTGATCACCGCCTTGTTCCCGGCCGGTATGAGGATATCCTGCTCGACGATGTAGGGGTTCCCTCCCGACTCAAAGGTCATGCCGGTGATATCGCCGGTAATATGGGTTTCGGCGAAAAGAACGGCGGCAATGGGAAGAGAAAACTGAAGCGATTTCCGGATTGGCGACATATCTGCTCCACCTTATTCATAAAAAATAGGACAGGAATGAAAACCGGACATAAAATATATGATCATCGTTGCTATAAACAACGATTTCCTGCCTGACACGGCGCTGGAGGGTAAAACGGCAGGAGAGTGAAGGGAGAGTATTTCCTGCGTGAAGGATGAAAACGTCCGGCCCGTCAGTCGGGGTGTGCGGCCGTACAACGAGGTCAGACCCGGGAGAGCCGGCAGTATCGTGCGGTCAAAAGCGGCAGCGGAAAAAAGTTGTGCCGGTAGGGAAACATAATTATATTTCCAACAACGCCGAATATCCGTTCACTTAACAGATGCGCCTAATCCTGAACCCCGGGAGTGGGGATGTATCGTTGCCGGTTCACCGAAATTCCGAAAGAAGCATGCGGCTCCCCGATGGTAATTATTAATTGTAAATGGGGGGGGCGCATCCGCCTGTTGCGCCGAACACCATAGTTTTCTCCGCTTCACCGGAACCGGCCGGTTGTTCATACTCCCGGAAAAAACATTCCTTACACGCTTGCGGGAGGGGATACTCACTACCATTCTATCGAAAATCTGTTTCATCACCAAACCTCCGGCAACAATGCCGGGGAATTCATCAACCATTTTTTCATGGAGGGACGTATGAAGTACAATTTCAAGGCAGTGTGCGCAACAATCGCGTGTTGCGGAGCGGTTTTCAGCGCGGGAGCGCAGATCAATCTGAAGTCAAATGATATAACATTCAGAACATACAGCAATGCAGCAAGAAATACCGTTCATTACGGGGATTTGACACTGGACGGCGGATCAAGCGGCTGTTCAAGAGGAGGACTTTACTGCAATCGCGTGGCAGCAATTCATTTATTAACCAGTTATGATGATTGTAATGTTTATAATGACCTGACGGTTTACGATGATTTCACCGTCGTTCCTCCGGGGAGTAAAAATTTCATCCATCCGCACCCGACCGACACGACGAAAATGATAAAATATATTTGTATCGAAGCGGGTGAGGCGATGACAATGACCCGCGGCCTTTC
>JAFGNB010000396.1 GCA_016927235.1 Chitinispirillaceae bacterium | reverse complement strand
TTCTTTGATGTTTCGGCAATCATTTTCATGTTTGTCCTTGCCTATTTGAGCAACCGGTTGGGAGAAGCGCTCAAGATACCGCCGTTTTATAAAATGTTATATGTCACGGCGGTAATGGTTATCACCGCATCGATGCTCGATGTAGTGTCGGGAATCCTACCGGCACCACTACTTGTAACAATTGCGCTTTTTATCCGGTTCCTTGCGGGTATTGTTTCGTATACGATAGTTATGCGTTACTGGGTTTGGGTATTTTCAGAGTTTTTCAAGCAGTGAAGGCAGAGTGGATATGTTAAAAAAAATATTGGTTGTCGAAGATGACAGAGATATTGCCGATTTGGTAAAATTGGTGCTCGAGACGACGAATTCGTATGAGGTATCGACGGTGCTCGATCCGGAAATGGCGTATGAAACGGCGCTATCCTATCGGCCCGACGCGATATTTCTCGATCTTTCCATGCCGAAGATGGACGGCTGGACCGTTTTTGACGTAATACGCAAGGATGCTTCGTTTGCAGATATACCGATAGCGATACTGACGGCCCGGTCGCAGGACTTCGATGAGATGATTATTATGCACGTTAAAAAAGCCGACGCCTATATCACAAAGCCTTTTGGGAAACAGGAATTGATAGATAAGACAAATGAATTATTTACAAAAAGAAACAAATAGACGGATTCTGGTCGTTGACGACGAGGTTGATGTCCTCGATTTTCTTAAAATGTTTCTCGAGTCGCTGGGGTGGGAAATCACCACTACCTCATCGACCTCCGAGGCATTTAGCCTCCTCGAAGCCCAGGCCTTTTTTCTCGTCCTTACCGATATCGCCATGCCCGAAATGGACGGCTATGAATTTATCGGCCGAATAAAAGACAAGGGCATTCCTTCGGAACTGGCACTGATGACCGGATTCGGCTACAATCCGAAACACACGCTGGTAAAAATTTATAAGACAAAGCGTTATCCCTGCCTGTTCAAACCGTTCAACCGATTAAAAGTATCCGAAGCGGTACAGCAGGCATGGGATGAATATCATGCCGAGGTGCCTCCGCCAAAGGACACTGCGGAGAAGGATCGCAGACAGGCGCCTCCAGCGTAGCGACCGATGGTAGTTTTCATCCGGAATCAGTCGGCGTGATAATGTATGCATATTGCAGCGATCCACATAAAAGGCGCCCGCGAACATAATTTAAAGAATATTGAATTGCTCATTCCCCGTGATGTACTCACGGTCATAACCGGCCTGAGCGGATCGGGAAAATCATCTCTCGCCTTTGATACAATCTATTCGGAAGCGCAACGCAGGTTCGTTGAATCACTATCATCCTACGCCCGCCAATTTCTCGGCCTGATGGAGAAGCCTGACGTCGATGTCATCGACGGCCTCTCTCCGGCAATCGCCATCGAACAGAAGAGCACCGGACATAATCCCCGTTCAACGGTCGGGACCATTACCGAGATACACGACTATTTGCGGCTGCTCTTCGCACGAATCGGTACTCCCACCTGTTACCGGTGCGGAAAGGTAATCTCCCGTCAGACCGTGCAGGAAATGACGGACGCCGTCATGGCACTTCCCGAGGGTGGACGTTTCACGGTGCTTTCCCCGGTGGTTTCCGGGCGTAAAGGAGAATACCGGGATCTACTTGAAAAACTGCGAAAGGATGGTTTTTTAAGGGTCATCATCGACGGCACACCGCATACGCTTGATGACGAAATTGCTCTCGATAAAAACCGCAAGCACTCCATCGATGTTGTCGTCGACCGGCTCATCGCCGGTCCGTCGATTCGCGCACGTCTGACTGAAACGATCGAAACCGCCCTTGCCGTCAGCACCGACAATACCATCCGGATCAGCCGGGAACGGGGGGGACCGCTTGTCTTCTCCGAAAAAAGCGCCTGCCCCGACTGCGGCGTCGTCATTGAAGCGCTCGCTCCGCGGATGTTCTCGTTCAATAGTCCCTTCGGTGCCTGTGAAAAGTGCGGCGGCCTCGGTTACCTTCTGGAGATCGACGCGCAACTCTGCGTTCCGGATCCATCAGTGTCGTTGGCGGATGGTGCTATCGTTGCATGGAACGGGGCCGCCACGCTCGGGAGCTGGAACAGCCAGATACTGATCTCTGTTTGTAAACATTTTTCGATACCGACGGCGATCCCCTTTTCAAAACTGGGAAAAAAAGATCGGGATATTCTTTTTTACGGTTCGGGCAAGGAGCGGATCACGATGCAGTGGGAGGCCCGCTCACGTGAAGGCAAAGGGATTTTTAAAAAGCCCTTTGAGGGGGTCATTCCAAATCTCCTGCGCCGGTATAAAGAGACATCGTCAGAAGAGGTCCGTCGTTGGATCGAGGGATTCATGACGCAGCAGATGTGTCCGGTATGCAGGGGAGCACGACTTCGGCCAGAGAGCCTGGCCGTAAAAATACACGGAAACAGTATCGCGGAAATATCTTCCTGGTCGATTGAAAAGAGTAGAGACTTCTTTGAAACACTCTCCCTTTCCAAGAAAGAGGAAACGATCGCCCATCAGGTTCTTAAAGAGATTAGACAGCGGCTTGATTTCCTTATCAATGTCGGATTGTCCTACCTGACCTTAAGCCGGGCGGCGGCTACCCTTTCGGGCGGAGAAGCGCAGCGGATCCGTCTTGCCACCCAGATCGGCGCGCAACTTACCGGCGTCATGTATATCCTCGATGAACCGAGTATCGGCCTGCACCCTCGTGACACGGTGAAACTGCTTGCAACCCTGCGGAAACTGCGCGATCTCGGCAATACCATCATCGTCATCGAACACGATCGGGAGACCATGATGGCCGCCGATCATCTCATCGATATCGGACCGGGGGCCGGGATTCACGGCGGCCGTGTAGTCGCACAGGGGAT
>JAFGNB010000395.1 GCA_016927235.1 Chitinispirillaceae bacterium | reverse complement strand
TTCATCTCCTTCGGGGCCTTCGGTCTTGCGGGGATGTGGGAAGCGGTGTTCGCCGACATGGGGACCTCGCTGCTCGCGGTGTTGAATTCGACAAGGGCATTCCGAATGACAAAACGGAATCGCATGACGGATCAGTCAGGGAGCGCGCGATGACCGATTCCACCGTATTCATTCCTGATTCATTTTTCGAAAGGACAAGGGAAAGCACATCGCCGATGAGCAGCGCCCGACGGACGTTCATCGATGAATTCTCCCGACACCATGATACCGGCGATGTCTTCCGTTGCCCGGTCCGAAATGCAGTCCGCCGTTGCTGTAGAAGGTTATCTCAGCCGGCTCGTTCAGCACTTTCCGTTGTTCTCTTCCGCGGTCGTTCCGCATGCAGCCGTTTCACCTCCTATGCGTATTCAGTCACTATTGTTTCGATATCGATGGTGTCGATTTCATGTTGATTGAGAGGCGGCATTCCGTCGATACCCGTTTTTTCTTCATACGTCGGTCGTGCGGCCCGGTAAATGATCCCGACGGGTATTTTGTCGCTCCATTCGGCGGCCATGCGATAAGCATACGTTTTATCCGCGGGATCATATTCCGTATCTTCTTCGATCCGGTAAACCCGCTCCCTGTACCACGCGAACGTGTTCTTATGATTGAACGAAACGCAGGGCTGCAGCACGTCGATAAGTGCGAAACCCTTATGCCGCACACCGGCCGCCATGAGGCCGGCAAGATGGTGCATATCTCCCGAGAATCCGCGCGCGACGAATCCGCATCCAAGCGCGATCGCCGTTTCAAGCGGATGTAACGGTTCGAGAACGGTTCCCGAGAGCTGGACTTTGGTGACGTACCCCGGTTCGGTAGTGGGTGAAGCCTGCCCTTTGGTCAGCCCGTAAATCTGGTTGTCGTGAACGACGACCGTGATGTCGCAATTTCTCCGTATGGCATGGATGAAGTGGTTCCCTCCTTCCCCGTAGCAATCCCCGTCTCCGGTAGTAACAATGACCGTAAGATCTTTATTCGCTATTTTTGCTCCCGTCGCGACCGGCAGGGCACGTCCGTGAAGACCGTTGAAACAGTTGCAGTTCATATAATGCGGCAGCTTCGCGGCCTGTCCGATGCCGGAAACCAGCAGCACGTTCCTTGGTGTGCGCCCGAGCTGTACGAGCGCGTCTTTCAAGGCGGAAAGTATCCCGAAATCGCCGCATCCCGGACACCAGGCGATCTCGTCTCCGCTTTCAAAATCATGTTCGTTCATAATGATGAATATCTCTCTTTCACTGTGGCGACAACCTCGTCAACCGTGAACGGCCTGCCGTCATATTTAAGGATCGAATCGCAACATGCGATTCCCGTCTCACGCCGCAGCAGACGCGCGAGCTGGCCAGCGGCATTGTTTTCAAAACTCACTATTTTCGCTTCGGGTGCATCTTCGAGCAGGGTGCGCACTTCCTCCGCGGGAAACGGCCATACCTGCGGAAGGTGAATGTATCCGACGTTCATTCCGGAGACGGATCCGCAGGCCTCCTGCATTACCCCGCAGGTCGAACCGAATCCGACAAGCACGATTTCGGTCCGACTCAGTGAGGAGGCCGAAGGCGGCGTCATTTCTTTACTAAGAAGATTCATTCTCATTGTAAACCGTTTTTGCACCATCAGGGTGCGTATGCGCGCGTCTTCGGTGATGTGCCCCTCTTCGGTATGTTCGTCGCTGTCGGCGTAGATCACATCGTCAATCCACGACGGCACCGCACGCGGCGATATCCCCGATCCGGTCAGGGCGTATCTTTTATAGGGATGAACCGATTGTCCGTTGGTGGGGATAACATGTCTTTGACGGGACAGCGCCCCGACATCGGGAAGCGTGACGTTGCGATACGAATCGGCGAGATGCTGGTCGGACATTATAAAGACGGGTATCTGATATTTTTCCGCAATGTCAAAGGCTTTGACCGTAAGGGAAAACGCCTCTTCAGCGGTGCCGGGGGCGTAGATCACCCGCGCGAACTCTCCGTGGCCCGCATGGATGAGAAGATCAAGGTCGGCCTGTTCGGTACGCGTGGGGAATCCGGTTGCCGGAGCGGGACGCTGCACATCGACTACAACGAGCGGCGTCTCCGTCATCGCGGCCAGACTCACTCCTTCGCCCATCAGCGCGAATCCGCCGCCCGAGGTGCCGGTCATGGCCCTCACCCCGGCGTATGAAGCGCCGATAACCATGTTGATCGCGGCTATCTCATCCTCGGCCTGTTCAACGACGATGCCGAATCGTTTCGCAAAACGCGCTATTGAAGCCATAATTCCGGTCGACGGAGACATGGGGTACGCCGAATAGAATTTACAGCCGGCATGAACCGCGCCGAGCGCGACCGCTTCGTTTCCGTTGATCACTATTCCGTCTCCATACTGCCGCCGGCCGAGATGAAAAGCGTCGGAGAAATAGTTGTCGCGTGTGTAGCGATTCCCTTCCCGGAACGCCGTAATGTTTTTATCGCCCGTTTCTTCGCCCTTTTTTCCGAACATGTCCTTGAGCACGTTCACGACGGCATCGGGATCAAGATGCAGTAGTCCGGTGATGACTCCGCAGACGACTGAATTTTCATACAGGGATTTTCCTCCTGAAGCCTTCGCCAGCGCCCCTATGGGGACATTGAAATATCGGAGGGTTGTTGCGGTAACGTCATCGGTCGCCTCATCGGCGACGATAAGTCCCTTTTTCCGCACTGTACCCTCATGAATCGCAACGGATTCCCGGTTCAGGGCGATGAGGATATCCGTTTTTTCCCGCGGTGCCAAACAAGGAGTGTCGCTGATCCTGATCCTGAATGAATTGTTCCCGCCACGGATCCTTGACATATAGTCCTGGTCGGCGAACAGGTTCCATCCGTGCCGTTTAATCGCGCGGCATATGATCCTTCCGATCGACTGTATGCCTTGACCGGCTTCGCCCGCGATACGGACGGTTATTTCCACTGTTCGTCCCTCTGCACATTCATTTCATAAAGAAACGGGAAAAAATGGAATATCGTCATGATTCGGTCGGATTGACGCATTCGTCACCTGCAGGTCATTCTACGGTAATCGCCGCCACCGGGCAATCGACGGCGGCTTCGCCGCAGGATTCTTCATTTCCCGGCGGAACAACCTCCGTTTTTACCCTTGCCTTGCCTTCATTGTCCAGCTCGAATACTTCGGGGCATGTTTCCACGCATATTCCACACCCGATGCAGGTTTCCCTGTCGATGATCGCTTTCATGATTTTCCTTCTACCGAACGTGATTCCTTAACGGTCGAATCCGCAACTTGCATGCCAGTATAAAGTTGCAATGAATTCACACTACCGGCCGGTTTGGTCATGCCTGAATGTGCAGTTTTAAGAAAACCATTCTTAAAACCTGTAATTGACGGTAAAATCTTCCCGGGGCTCCATGGTTACCGTCTGTTTGTACTACCGTGTTTGAGACAGGGAACACTACTCTGGGGTAGACGGCATGTGCTTTGCGGCTCATGCAAATGAAGACATATCAACTCATTCCTGCCTGAATGATTCTTACAAGGGGTGGTGATGTGGAAATGTGGTGGACAGGGGATGAACCTCGCCTACGAGGCCAAACAGGCCGGTGTCGTCCATTTCGTTTACTCCAGCGTCGGCAGCGCCCATCGCTCTGCCGGAATTCCTCATTTGGAAAGCAAATGGGAAATCGAGCGGAATGTACGCGCGGCGGTCCTTCGCTCGACGATCCTCCGACCGGTGTTTTTCATGGAGAACTTTCTTGCGCCCGACTCACTCTCGTCAATTGGTTCCGGCAGTCTGCCGCTTGGTCTGGATTCCGAAAAACCGCTGCAGATGATAGCTGTGGAGGATATCGGCGCTTTTGCGGTACCGGTTTTCAACGGTTGCGAAGTTACCCACATGCAGAATTCATTGGTTTCAAGTCCTGCGCGGAAATACGGTACGTGCGTATCGATCAGGTCTTCGGTCGTATCGTAAAATTGACAGAAATGACTGCCCCACGGCAGCGGTCCGACCGCATCGATTCCCGACTGCCTGGCCGGGTTTGCATTATTCATTGGCATCCTCCCTGGGGATGAGGGGAGTGATTGGTTCGTCGGTTTTTCTCGAAGTTCTCACGTCACTGAAGGCATTCAAATATCGTTTTTGCGGAAGGGGAAAGCATAATTTTAGATGCGACTAACAGAATGCCAACAATCATTTTAGAAAAAAAGGAGAATATGCCGCGAAGCAAAGGAGAAGAATGAATATTGACTGAAAACCGTTGGCGGCCTCCACCTGTCAACCGATGTTCCGGGGACGCCCCGTTCATTGCCCGACGAAAAGCCTCCTCGCCTCGTCGACATCCGTCGCGGGCAGGCGGCAGTGGCGGTTTTCGCATACATAAAACGTCGCCTTCCCGTCGGGCGCTGTCAAGTCCTTTACGAATGGAACAACGGCTTCCAGCGTCCGTCCCGCTTCCCCCGCCCGGTGGAGAAACACGAATGTCCGTGGGGCGAAATGTCGGTAAATTTCGCTGATGAACAATCCGTTCTCTTCTTCGCTGCAGCCGGTCGCGATGACCGCTTCCCTTCGCGGGCCGAGCCAATAATCGAGCGCCGTAAGCATTGCCGGATATCCTGCCGGCATCTTCTCGATTTCGGGGGCGAAAGCACGAAATGTCACATCGATAAGTTCCCGAAGGTTCGGGTCATCGGTTGCATGCTCCAGACGCGCCAGGGCCATAAGCGCGATCGAGTTTCCCGACGGCAGCGCTCCGTCGAACGTCTCTTTGGAATTGATAATAAGTCTCTCACCGTCGCGCGGCACCATGAAAAATCCGCCGCCGGAATCGTCACGGAAAAGCCGGATCATTTCGCCACACATCGATTGCGCTTCTGCCAACCACTGCACTTCAAAGGTCGCTTCGTACAGATCGATCAATCCGTTGCAGAAGAATGCATAATCGGTGAGCAACCCCCGGATAGCCGTCGTTCCTTTACACCAGCTTCTGAAAAGACGGCCGCCGCTTCGCATGTTTGAAAGAATGAACAGGGCGGCGTCGGATGCTGCTGCCGCAAATGCCTGCTCCTGCAAGGCGCGCGCAGCATATGAAAATGCCGAGATCGCCAGGCCGTTCCAGTCGGTCAATATTTTCTCGTCGCGCAGCGGGCGGGGCCTCTTATCGCGTACGGCAAGAAGGATCTTCCGGCATTGTTCGAGCCGGTCGGGCAGACCGGTCGCATCGATTCCCCTTTTCTCTGCAAATCGCTCCGGCGTCATCCGTGCGGTGAGAATGTTCCGTCCCTCGAAATTCCCCTCCTTCGTTACGCCGTGAAATTCGCAGAACAGCGCGCCGTCGGCGTCACCGAGTGCATCGATGATCTCCTCCCTGCTCCAGAGGTAGAACTTACCCTCCACCCCTTCACTGTCGGCGTCTTCGGCGCAGTAGAATCCCCCATCGGGGTGCCTGAGGTACTTCGTCAAATAACCGAGTACTTCCCTGACGATCCGGCAATACTCGCCGTTTCCAGTTATAAGAAAGGCTTCGGTGAAAACCGTCGCCAGCAGCGCTTGGTCGTAGAGCATTTTCTCGAAATGCGGTACCAGCCATTCCCGGTCAATCGCGTATCGGTGAAACCCTCCGGCCAGATGGTCGCGGATTCCTCCGGCGGCGATTCGATCGAGCGTGTGCGTTGCCATGCCAAGCGCATCCTTATCCTGAAACCGGTACCAGCAACGGAGCAGAAAGGAAAGCACATGCGCCGTGGGAAACTTGGGCTTCTCTAAAAACCCGCCGAATACCGGATCGAAATGTTGTGAAAACTGACCCGCGGCATGATGAAGGATCGCCTCACCCGGAAGCTCATGCCTGCCCGCGCCAGTGTGTTTCAGGGAATCCAAAAAAGTGTCGGTATGTTGAAGCAGCTCCGTGCGGTTTGATTTCCATGCCTTCGCAATGAGCTTCAGGATTGAATCGAATCCATGCATTCCCAGACTGTCGTTCGGCGGGAAATAGGTACCTCCGAAAAACGGCTTCCCGTCGGGCGTGAGGAATATGGAGAGCGGCCAGCCGCCCGAGGCGCCCATCGCATGCAGGGCGTTCATGTAAAGATGGTCGATATCGGGGTGTTCCTCACGGTCAACCTTTACGCAAATGAAATTTTCATTCATGATTAATGCGATAGCTTCATTCTCAAACGATTCGCGTTCCATCACGTGGCACCAGTGGCAGGTCGAATAGCCGATGGAAAGAAAGACCGGCTTGTCTTCCCTGCGGGCCGTCTCGAACGCTTCATCCCCCCACGGGTACCAGTTCACTGGATTGCCGGCATGCTGCAGCAGGTAGGGGCTTCGCTCGAAATAAAGACGATTTCGACTCATTTCATGTTTTCCTATTTATGAACTGATTAATAACTGGCAAGTGTTGCATACCTCCAGATCATCTTCGATAATTACCCTGATCCCCCATGCCGTGCACTGAAGCAACCTGTTGTGTGCGCACCTTCTCTTTTAAAAAGAATGTTTCGGTTTGAACTCGAATGTCACTAAAAGGCAACAACCGTGCCGGATCTTTCGATTCAACGAAACCTTGCGCATGAACGCCCCCTATAAGAACAAACAGACTCTCTCAATATCAAAATTGAAAAGTGTATGATTTCTTGTTAGGCATTGAATACGTAAAACCCATCCGAATCCGGGTTACCGATTCTTAATTTCTGGAAATTCAGTTGTAAAAACAGAAAAACTATATAGTTTGTTCGCCGTGTCGGCTTCAATCGGAAACAATTTGAACAGGTCGACACACGGTATGATTATTTTTATCAGAAGAAAGACGGGAGGTCGATTAGTTTCAAAATAACTTATAATAATAAGGGGTGATATGATATTTCTGCACTTTTCCAAAGAGATCGAGCGTAAAGGTCTTGAGTACTACAACAAACTCGCCGATGCGACTCAGATAAGGGAGATAGCGGGTATTTTCCGCTACCTTGCGAGGGAGGAAAAAAGACATTATGAAATTTTTGAATCATGGGAAAAGGAGGGGGTTCTTCCACCCGTCGAAAACTCGGGAATTTCAAAACATGCGACAACGGCGTTCGAAGTTCTTTCCGAACATTTCAAGACCGCCGGAGTGCCCGCAATCAACCATGGTGATGCTTATGAAAAAGCGCTCGAGTTCGAGAATAAAAGCATCCGGTTCTATACGGAGGCTCTAAACGGCATTGAAGTTTCCGACGAATCGCAGAGAGCCATCCTCGAGTCCATAATCGACCAGGAGAAAACGCATGCGCGCCTTATCACATCCCTCATGGAATTCCAGCGGCACCCCGGAGAATGGCTCGAAAACGTCGAATGGCGACATGCGGAGAAGTATTGATTATAGAGAATGGTGCGCAATTTAGAAAAGTGCGTGAGAACCGTCCTTTACTCGACAGTCAAACCGATCAGCAACATGAATGTATCACGCCAGATTGCCTCCAGCGGACAACTGATTCGCAGTTTCGATAAGCGTTTTTCTTAAAAACAATAAACGGCTAACCTTTTTCACCATTATTTCTCTCAAACCACCTTCATGACATTATGGTATATCGATTGCTTTACTCTATGTGTTCAGGATACTAGTACTGGAAATCAAACGAATAAATTGCCAACCCTAAAAAAGGATTTTTTATGGAAGACATTGATCTGGCGATAGCGAATGAATACGACGGATTCAACCTCTCGGAAACGGGTGAGGCACTCACCGAACAGCGACGGGAACCGCGGTATCGGTTATACGGAGCAGTAAATGTCGCGTTTTATAATCACGATAAATTCTACCGCGGATACATGGCCGACCTTTCTACCGGAGGCGCGCGAATGCTGCTTCCCGCAGATTTACCGGACACTTTTCCTGATTTATCAATAGGGAGAAAGATTGAGTGTTATGTTCTAAACCGTCACGGCTGCTCGAAATGCCGAGGAACCATACAATGGATACGCTATGACGGTTCTCTTCTGATATGGGGGATTTCTTTTATCGAAGTATCCTCCGAAAAAGACGATCCTTTTCGTAAAATGATTGATGAAGTGTGTCACCTACACGAATTTGTACCTGTTACCGGAATGCCTCTTTATTGAGCCTCAATGGCGGGAACCGGCGTTCAAGCATTCCTGCAGCAACCTTTTCTCCAGATGGTACTATTTAACCGCACGTCCGCCGTTCCTTCATTGCATTATAAAGTATCGATGCACAAGGAAGACTGTCGATATGTGAATCATCATTCCTCCGAACGAGGGTATCGCCATGGGCACCATTATATCCGCACCCCTGCCGGCTTAAGGTAAAAAGGGCAGCAGTCGCCGATTCATAATATTTTCCAGATTCTCTTTAAATATCTTCAGAAAGTGTTTGCTGCAGAAACGTATCACCTTCCCGTCTGTTGCGTATTCCCATTTGCTTTCAGGTTTTACCTCCATGCCGCAGACCGGATCTTTAAGCATTACAGCCGTCTCGTTGCGAACAGCTTTCCCTGCCGCTTTCCCCTTTTTGCCATAATTGACAGTTCGCATCACTGTCGCTCACAGCCGGATTGGCACTTTTGTATGCGGTATATTTCTCGTCGGATACCATTTACACTTACGAGACATCATCGAACACACGTTGCAAGGAATTCTCAACCGTATGGGCAACCGCCTCAAGAGCTTTGTTCTCAATCATGCTCATTGCCGCCGAGGGTTTGACGACCGCCACGGTGGTTGTCTGTTCGTTCGCTTCATAGAGAATCACGTTACACGGCAGCATGAGACCGATATCTTCTTCCGCCTGGAGCGCCGCGTAAGCATACGGCGGATTACATGCACCGAGGATGATATACTTTCACTACCATCTCACATTTACATGAAATAAGTTAAAAGTTTCTGAATTCCGATCGCTTTCAACACCATTCCCATTAATCCCGCTT
>JAFGNB010000394.1 GCA_016927235.1 Chitinispirillaceae bacterium | reverse complement strand
GCTTCGAACAGCTTCAGGATTCGCGCCGCTTTTCCGGGAAGCTTCAGCATCGTTGTCATAACCCCGGTCGGCAGAATCGTCGGCAGGTTCAAGGGGCGAGGACCCTCATTGATAAATTGCGTGCTTCCCGGTCATGGCATCTATATCGTCTCCCTGATTAATGACAGGAACGGCAGGGTGATCAGGAGCGTGCTGAGAGTGAGCAGGTAACAGGGTGAACCTATAGTAATTAAAAAACAATAATAGTATTAATAATAAATATAATTCTATATAAATCAATGTATTAAATTGAGTTATTAATATACCATTCTGTACTCAAATATGTACGAAATATAATATAAAAATTAAAATATTCCTGATTGAAACCTCTTTTATGCTTATATTTAGGGTAGCATGCATCCGGTGGAATTTTATACCGATTATCGCAACTTTCTTTCGGATTTCTATAATCAGAAAAAGAGGTCTTCCCGCTCCTTTTCCTACCGCCGGTTCTGTCTCAAGTCGGGGCTAAAATCACCCTCAATCTATCGGGAGGTCGTTGCTGGCAAGCGAAACCTGACGTCAGCAACCATTGCCCTGTTCATTAAAGGGCTGGGGCTCTCGGAGCGTGACGGGAGGTTTTTCGAAAATCTGGTCCTGTTCAATCAGGCGAAAAGCGAGGAGGCTAAAAAGAAATACCTCGCGATTCTCCGCGGGCTACGCTATCGTAAGCCGCAGAAACGCATACCGGTGCATCTGTATGATTTCTATGAAAAATGGTATAACCCGGTCATACGGGAGCTTGCCGCAGCAATGGAGTGGAACGATGATTATTCACTACTCGCCCGATCGGTCAACCCCCCGATAAAAACCTCGGAGGCACGCGAGAGCGTTGAGCTGCTGCTCCGCCTCGGTTTTCTCAGAAAGAGTGCAGTGGGGGTTTATAGCCAGACCGACCCTGACATCACCACCGGATCGGAGGTCAATTCGCTCGCGGTGCGGGCGTTGAATCGCGAGTATTCGCGACTCGGCATGGAGGCAATCGACCGGTTTCCGCCGTCGGAGCGCGATATTTCGAGCGTGATCATGGCAGTTCCGAAAGGCAAGCTTGCCGAAGTGAAACGGGAAATCGCTGATTTCAGAAAGCGCGTCGTAACGTTGGCCGGAGACGATGGCGGGACGGCCGACAACTTCTATTCGCTCGTGGTGGAATTTTTTCCCGTGGGCCAGTCACTTCCGCCGCAAGAACCGGATCATGAAAAAAATAGGTAATATTGCCATGTTGTTGGTACCGGTGATCGGGTGCTCATGCACCATGGGGCCGGATCGTGCCGGAACGAGCGAGCAGGGGAATGCACGTGTAGTCGCAACGATCTACACTTCAGCAGGCAAACCGGCGGGGGGAGCGACGGTCAGGCTTCGCCGTGCCGATTATGTGAAAAAAGTGCCGTTGTCGAAGCGGACGGCCCGCGGCAGTGTGGATACGACTACCGATGCCGAAGGGTTATTTGGTATCGATTCAATCGAAACCGGTTCGTATGCGATCGAGGTGACCGATAATACCGGCGAGGCGGTACTCCTGCGGTGCGACATCGACACCACCCGGACATTCAACTTACCCCCCGACACCCTTCGCCCGTTCGCGACTATAAAAGGCAGAATTGATCACGGTGCGGCCTCCAGCCGGCGATTCGTCCAGGTGGAAGGGCTCGAGCGGCTGGTTGAAGCCTACGACGACGGGTCGTATTCGCTGTCCGACCTTCCCGCGGATACATTGACCATCAGAACCGTCGGTATTGATTCGTCAATCGATCCAGTCGTCGTCCCGGATATCGTCACTCGTCCGGCTCAGACGACGCTGGTTCCTTTTGACGGATGGCTTTTTTCAAGACCGGTGTATCTGAACACTACCGCTGCGGGTGCGGACATTGCCGAGGATCTGTATGGATTTCCCGTGCTGGTGAGGCTGAACGCCGCCAACTTTGCCTTTGACGAAACCAGGTCCGATGGAAGCGACCTCCGGTTTATCAAGCCGGATGCCGACTCGACTACCTTGCCGTTTGAAATCGAACGGTGGGATATGAACGCCCGATTGGCTGAAATCTGGGTAAGTGTCGATACGGTCCGCGGCACCAATGACGACCAATCCTTTATCATGCTGTGGGGAAATCCGGAAACAGCACCCGCCGTACCTTCCCGCCCGGTGTTCGATGCCGCCGACGGATTCGGCGGCGTCTGGCATCTCTCGGGAACCGGGGAGGCGCAGGCCAGGGATGCGACGCCGAACGGGTTTCACGGTATCCCTGCGAACGTTGCATCCGATGAAGGGATAATCGGTGAAGCCGGCATTTTTACCGGCGACGAGAAAAGCTACATTGCCGTGCCCAACACCGCATCGGGAGCACTCAATTATCCCGAAAATGGAAGGTACACCGTTTCGGTATGGGTCAATTCCGACAGCGTCGCCTATAACCGGGTCATTATCGGCAAGGGAGACGTGCAATACTATCTCAGGATTCACAACGACAACTGGCACTTCGCCGAATATCACGACCTTCCGTCAACCGCATGGGATTTTACGGCCTTTCCTTACTCGTTCGGCGAATGGGTGCATCTCTGCGGAGTGCGGAACGACACATCGCACTATTTATATGTTGACGGCGTCTGCGTCGACAGTGTGAAAAAGCGGATGGGCGGCGATGAACCACGTAACGAATCGTTCGATGTGGAGATAGGAAGAAGGTTACTGCCTGACCGGTCCGACGGCCTCTACTTTTCAGGCTCGATCGATGAGGTGCGCATCAGCGGCGTTGCGAGGAGCGGCGACTGGATCAAATTGTGCTATATGAACCAGCGGAAAGACGACAATTTGGTCCGGTTCGAAAGATGAAACAGGGAGTCATTTTGAACATTAACTGGAGATATAACCTGTTACTGCTGTTTTCCCTTCCGGCAATGGTTTCAGCGGTCGTTCCGGCGGAGTTTCAGACGCTGCTTTCCGGCCAGAGAAGCTTTTCCAATCTGACCAATGCCGCGGCGGGGAATAACGAGACCTATGGCATGAACATCACCACCTGGCAGATGCCGCACGGCGGATTCTGCAAAGCCATGGAATCCCGGTACCAGGCTCCGTGGAATGGAACGGAACCCCTTTCGGATTTCACGAGCAACAAAGGGCCGCTCGGAATGTTCGACAATAACGCGACCATCGGCGAGCTGCGTTTTCTCGCGAATCTTTACAAAAGTACCTCCAACGCGGCCGAAAAAACCGCCTTTAAAACGGCGGTCAATAAAATTGCCGGATTCATCCTCGCTTCTCAATACCCGTCGGGCGGCTGGCCGCAGATGTATCCCGCGCGGGAGGGCACGATCTATTCCAACTATGTCACCTATAACGATGATGCAATGGTGCGGATAATGGTCGCTCTTCAAGATATTATCGATAAAAAATCGCCGTTTGATTCTGATATTATCACCGCCGATACTCTGTCCGGGCTTAAGACGGCGCTGGAAAAGGGGGTTCAGTTTACGCTCAAAGCTCAAATAATCAACAACGAAGAGCGTACCGTATGGTGCGCGCAGCACGATCCGGCAACGTATGAACCTCTCGGCGCGCGGTCCTATGAATTGCCGTCAAAATCGGGATCCGAGTCCGTCGGCATTGCCGCTTTTCTGCTCAACTACTCGTCTCAAACGCCCGAAATCGCAGCCGCCTATGGTTCCGCGATCAATTGGTTCAGAATAACGTGCGTAAAGGATACGGCATGCAACAGAGGAACCTTTTTCTATTCACAAGGGGCGATGATGTGGTACCGGTTCTACAATGTGGAAGACAACCGGCCCTTCTTTTGCGGCCGCGATGGGGTTAAAAAGTACGATATCATGGAAATCGAAGAGGAACGCAGAACCGGCTACTCATGGGCGGGCAGTTATGCCGAATCATTGGTGCAACTGGCCGACAAGTATGAACTTGCCCCGGTCTCACCGCGAAACGCCGTACATAACGGTAAACGGTTTTTCATAACGGTATCTCACGATGGAACGACGGCATTCCACGTTCATGGCACGGCACCCCTGTACGTCGAGCTCGAACACTTTACACTTTCAGGCCGAAGAACGGGTACTCCGGTTTCAGGTATCTTTGTACCGGACATATACAATTTTACGCAACGGCACCTTGCGCCGGCACGATATATCTATAGATCCAGAACCGAAAACGCCGCTTTGACCGGCACCATTACCATCGAGCGCACCTATTGAAACACAGGTAAACAATAGGGAGGGAATTTATATAAATGTCACGGTACTTAGAAAAATGTATGCGTGTATGCTTTACCGGCGCAACAATCGCCTCCGCAGGATTTGCCGCTTCGGAACTTCCCCAGGTGGATGGGACAACCGGTGCCCCTCTGGGAGGGATCGGGACCGGGGCCGTAAAATTCTGCGGCAATAACGGCAAGTTGTATTTCGCCGACGCCACTCCCGCCAAATGCGCCAATGACGAAAAAAGTTACGTTGAACTTTCCGGAAACTTTGCCTTTTATTCCAGCAGGGGCGGAACGGTTTCGGCAAAAGGGAGACTGGTTGCCGCCTCTTCGGGCGGCCGCTATGACGACGACGCCGTTTTCCCCATTCAAAAAGCGAATTTCGGAGATATGAATGGCGTCAATGTCCGGCTCATTGGCAGCTGCCCGTGGGAACCGCTCGATTCCAATAAAATGACGTATCCCTGTGCGCTGTTCCAATTCGAAGTTGCCAATAAACAATCCTCCCCCGTTGACGTCGCGATAGGGTTCAAGATTACAACCGGGTCCAATCCGTCACTGGTAGCGAACAAGGGTTTCAAGGATGAATCTTCGTCAAGCCAGAAAGCCGTCTATGCCAAAAGCGACAACGGCGCGGCGACCGTAACCATCGGAAGCGACGCGGATTTTTCAACCAGCGGACAGTGCGGCAACGCGATAAACGGCACGTCGAATATGGTTGCGGTAAAGGTCACCCTTCCGGCTAACGCGACGCGAAAACTGCAGTTCGTTTTCGCCTGGTACAACAGGTCCAATACCTCGAACTATTATTATACGAATCTATTCAGCGGAGCGGGAGGCGTCGCTGAGGCAGCGCTAAACGATTTCGACACCTTCATGACCAATGCCGAAACCTATGTGACGCGCATGCGTTCGTCAAATATTCCCGATTGGATCGTGAATACCACCATGAACATGTTGTGCAACCTGACCAACAACAGCCAGTATACGAAAGACGGGAGGCTTATCTATTCCGAAGGCAAGTGGCATGTTCACGGAACCATGGACCAGATGTGGCATGCACGACAGATTATTTCTCAGCTGTGCCCGTTTTTCGCCTGGAAGGAACTTGAGTTCTGGGCGCGAACGCAGAAAAAGGAAGCTTCAAACATCGGACAGATCCATCATGATCTGGGCAGTTGCGAGGACATTGCCGGACGGGACGAGACCACGTGGGAGGACTATCGCGATATCGATCACTGGGTTGACGTCAACTGCGGATTCATCATCAGCGTTTACGAGACGTTTATAGCCACCGGCGACCGTGCGAAACTCGATTGGTTCTGGCCCTATGTCCTGAAGGCCGGTCAACGGTTACTGACGCAACTGGAGACCTACGGCAACAAAACCTATCCCTATACCTTTGAAAACACTGCGGCATCTTCCTATGACTGGAACGCGGATGACGCTACCCATTTGTATACCTCCTCGCTTACCATACCCACCTACGGAATCATGGTAAAACTCGCGACCATTAAGAATGACGCCGCAAACGCGGCCCGGTTCGCCGGGGCCCATGACACGGCGGTCGTCAGTTTCAAGAAGCGGTTTATCGATAACATCTTTCCCACGGCCCACTACTGCGAGGGAATCAGCGCCGGACCGTGGCTGTCGGATTTCCTGAAACTCGGCCATGATTTTTCATCGGGTGATATCGATAAAATCCTCACGCAGTTGCATTCTTTTTACAAGCCGCTCACCGAGGGGTGCGGCAAAAATGAAGGCCCCGATTTCGGGCAGAACTATTACATCTGGCAGATGTATCTTATCAATCACTACGCGGATTTGTCACTTATCGCGGGCAAGAAAGACATCTGGTATGCGATGCGGCACGACAATTTCCAGCGTTCGTACCAGGACCGAAACAGGGTATTCAATATCACGCTGGGAACCTATTTGACGCCCACCGAGAAGCATGCCGTAGCGACCGATTACAGCGGTAAGGAGAATTACATTACGAATCCGGCGCTGTTTCGGGACTACTATACCATTGTCGGCTATCAGCGGAACAGACATACCGGCGAGTTATGGCTGGAGCCGAATCTTCCGGCGAGCATGAACGATTCACTGGGAAACGGTTTTTATATCTCCCCCGAAGGCGACGGCACCGTAAGTTTCGTTCAGAATCCGACCACTTTTGAGCAACGGATTGTCTTCAAACCCGACAATACCATCCAGGTAAAACAGATATACGTGAAAGACAAATACGGCACCACCGTTCCACCCGTCCGGGTCAATGGAACCCGAATCGCCGACGACAAAATCAACAGAATAGGCATGGGATACGGAAAGGAACTGAAAATCAACTGGGACGGCACCGTGACATCGTCCGGTCTCACCGTCGAAGTGGCGAACTCCGTTTCAGCCGTTTCGAAACCCTTTTTCCAGTCCGTAAGCGACATGGTGAAGGTCTCCGGGAAACAGGTGCTTGTCCGCTATGCGTTTGAAAAACCGGGGCCCGTATCGATCGTAGTCTATCACCTTGACGGTAGAAAAGTAACGGGTGGTGTTTTCAATCAGGAAGCCGGAGTCCATGAGATGGTTTTAAACCGCACGCTGCCGGGATTCGGCAACCTCTCAGGTTCGATCTACCTCCTGGAAGTTGCCGCCAGAGAGAGAAAAGAAGTCTTTAAGATAATCTTGCCCTAGTTGTAATGAAATGGGGGGAAAACAATGAATAGGAAAAACATATTTGTGACGTGCCTGGTGGCGCTGACCTGCTGCCATGTCTTTTCCCAGGACAAACCCGACGGTTTTGCCGCAATAAGCGGAAAAGGGTTGAGCACCACCACCGGCGGGGCGAACGGAAAAACGGTGACCGTTGCCACGTTCGCCGATCTCAGGAAATATGCCGAGTCGTCGGACCCGTATATCATTCTTGTAAAGGGCAGAATCACGCCTCCGAGTAAAGGGGATGGGGTCAACGTCAAATCCAACAAGACCATTGTCGGGCTCGGAAACGACGCGACACTGTACCAGATCGAGCTGCATATCATCAATCAACAGAACATCATCATCCGGAATCTCATCAATCGCGATTCTTACGTGGAGGGCAATTACGACTGCAAGGATACCGACTGGGACGGCATACAAGCCGATAACAGCCACCATCTCTGGATCGACCACTGTTGGTTTACCCACAACTGCGACGGACTGATCGATCTGCGGGGCGGGTGCGATTATGTGACCGTTTCATGGGTACACATGAGCAACCACAACAAAACCTTCGGCATCGGGTGGACTGATCTCACCGATTTCAGAACGACCATTCATCACTGCTGGTTCGACAGCACCAATCAGCGCAACCCGAGTTTCGACATGGGGATCGGACACCTCTACAACAACTTCGTGAGAAAATCCATGAGTTACGGGAATCTGGCGCGCGGTGAAGCGAGGGTGATTATCGAAAACAGTTATTTTGAGGACGCAAACGATCCGGTGAAAATCAGCGATAACGCCAAGCTCTACATCTCCGGCCTGCAGTTCAGCGGCTGCAAAGGATCGACGAGCGGCAATGTGACGACACCGCCGTACGATATTCAAAGCTACTATTCGTATTCCCTCGACTCGACGGATCAGGTGAAGAGCATCGTGTCCGCCGGTGCGGGGCCGATAGCGGGAATCGGAGAATGGTATCTCGATCCAACCGGAACGGATGCACGGCGGGGTATTAATCCGGAAGCGTCAATCCTCGAAGCGAGGCCGGGGCCTTCGAACACCCTTTCGATCCGGGTGGCGGCAGGCAGTCGATTCACGCTGGCCGTGATGACCATGAACGGCAGAATCGTGGGGAGGTTCGGCGGGAACGGGCAGTCGCTCATTCGCTGCGCGCTTCCCGGCCGGGGGATATATTTATTGTCATTAACCGATTGCCGGAGCGGCGGAGCGATACGCAGCGTCCTTGCTTGGCACGGGATAACGGGGAGGTTTTCATGCGGCAGATAACAAGAGTTTTTGCGACGGCAACAGTCGCCATGGCATTTTCCGTTGCCTTTACGACCCTCCGTGCGGAAACGCTGAACATGACGGGACCATGGGTACCCGACCTCGGCAACGGATCGTATAAAAATCCGATCATACATGCCGATTACTCCGATCCGGATGTCATCAGGGTCGGCAGCGACTATTACATGACCTCGTCGAGCTTCAACTGTACGCCCGGGCTGCAGATCCTTCACTCACGCGATCTTGTCAACTGGAGAATCATCGGAAAAGTGTTCGATCAGCAGGTGCCGCTCGACGTTTATACTGTCCCCCAGCCGGCAAACGGCGTCTGGGCGCCGGCCATCCGGTACCACGAAAATGAATTTTACATCACCTATGGCGACCCCGATCACGGTGTCTACCTGGCGCATGCCGAGAAACCGGAAGGTCCCTGGACGCTCAAGCTGATCAAATCGACCAAGGGGTGGATCGATGTGTGTCCGTTCTGGGACAGCGACGGCCAGGGCTACATCGTTCACGCCTATGCCAACTCGCGCATCGGATTCAAAAGCATCCTCACCATCCGCCGCCTTTCGGCTGATGCGTCTTCGGTATCCGACAGCATCATGGTGATTGACGGAAACACGACCGCACCGGAACTGCTGGTTACCATCGAGGGGCCCAAGTTCTATAAGAAAGGCTCTTACTACTACATTTTCGCACCCGCCGGCGGCGTGACCAACGGCTGGCAGATGGCGCTGCGTGCGACGAAAATCACCGGTCCGTGGGAGTATAAAAAGGTAATGGAGAAGGGCAATACGTCAATCAACGGCCCTCATCAGGGCGGCTGGGTAACCACACCCGATGAAAAGCAGTCGTGGTTCATCCATTTTCAGGACAAAGGTGTTTACGGACGCGTCGTTCACCTGCAGCCCATGACGTGGGTCAACGACTGGCCGGTGATCGGAAACGACAACAATAACGACGGCTGCGGGAATCCGGTACTGACGTATACAAAACCGGCAGTGGGCGGATCCTTTCCATTGGCAACCCCGCAAACATCGGATGATTTCGATTCGGATACGCTCGGCCTGCAGTGGCAATGGTATGCCAATTCGAAACCCGAATGGTTGAGCCTCGAGGCCAATAAGGGGAGCTTGCGTCTCTACACGGTCCCCCTGCCTTCCGGAACCCCTGATTACAAATTGGTACCGAACCTGCTTCTGCAGAAATTCTGCGCCGACTCGTTCTCGTTTACCGCAAAGGTGACCTCCCATCTCAGCGCCGCGGGCGAGCGCGCAGGCGTCATTGTAGTCGGTCAGACCTACTCACTTCTTGCGGTGGTAAAGAAAACCGGCGGATTGTACATCACCAATTCCGCCACGGAAAGCTCGTCGGACATAAAGCTTGCCGACAGCACGCTGTTCCTGAGGATCGGCGTTGCCGGACCTTCGGCCTCGTGCAAATTCGAATACAGTCTTGACGGCAACCGTTATACCCAGGTCGGCTCCAATTTCAGCGCAACCGCAGCCAAATGGATCGGCGCGAAAATCGGCATCTTCGCCTCACGGCCGAGCGGAACGTCCTCAAGCGGGTATGCCGATTTCGCCTGGGTCAATGTCGACCGGTACGGGGAGTACGTCACGGGAGTCGCAACGGGCGGGGGAGGACGTTTCGTTAAGCAGGATAGGGGGCAGATCTTCAGGTACGGCCGTGGAACGGTGCTGCTGTCGGCCGCAGGAGGGGGACCTGCCGCTTTGTCCCTCATGACAATCAACGGCCGCGTTATCCGGCGTACCCGCATGTCTGCCGACGGAAACGCGCAGCTCACGGTGAGCGGTCTGCCGCGGGGGGTCTATGTGGCGGTCGCAGAAGGTTACGGCTGCGGAAAAACCGGAAAAAATTATCTTATATTGAAGTAAGGAGAAGCTTTTTTAATCCGGGGAAGAAAACAGATGTTTATCATGAAATATCCACTGCCGGCAATTGCCGCGCTTTTCTGCGTGGCCGCACTCCATGCCAACGGAATCCGTGTCGATATCGACTATCTGAGCCCGGGCCGGACCGACATGTATACCCAGCGCTGGAACAACTGGGCGCCTGCGAGCGATGCGACCGTTACCACCTCGATCGGCGGCATTTCGGTATCGTTCCGTAACGCGGGGAGCACCGGCACGGGAATCAGGTGCAGCTGGTACAAGGGGCTCCTCACCACCGGCGCGACGCTCACGGTCGACGGGCTGAGTATCGAGGATGCAACCTCAAATTGCGCCATGGAGATGGTGCTTTCGGGGCTTTCGGCGGGCAAACACAGCCTTGTCACCTGGCACAGTTTTTACGACAACGTGACCGGCAGCCCCATGGAGATCTCCATTGACGGGACGGTGAAGCTTAGTAATATAAAAGTGCCGACCCGTGTGGCGAACGACGTTGATGCAGCGCGCGTGTATATAGAGTTCGATGTGGAGGCGGGAAAAAATGTTGTCGTGAAGTTTTCCTCAGGAAGTAACGTCGTAATCAATGCCTTTGAGATCGACGGGACCGATCCGACTAAAAAGATTGCCAAGTTCACGCCCGCAGACGGCGATGATCACTATCCCATGGAAAACGGCCTCGCCTGGACTGCGGCCTCGGGCTCCGCTTCGCACGATGTGTATCTCGGCGAGGATTCGGCTGCGGTGGACAACGCGACGGCTGCTTCTGCGGAATTCAGAGGCAATCAGAGTTCGACCAAATTCACCCTTACGGGTTTGTCGACATTTAAGACCTACTGGTGGCGCGTTGATGAAAAATTCAGCGGTTCAGTCGTCAAAGGCGACGTGCTGCCGTTTCGGATCTGTCGCCTCGCATTCCCCACCGCCGAGGGGTATGGCCGATGGGCGCGCGGCGGACGCGGCGGCCGTGTGATCGAAGTAACCAGCCTCAATGATGCAGGCTCCGGAAGCCTGCGCAATGCCCTCGAAGAGGAAAAAGGACCGAGAACCATTGTCTTTCGTGTAGGCGGCGTGATTCCCTTGAACAGTAAATTAATCATACCATCGGATGGCGGGGACGTGTATATTGCCGGTCAGACCGCACCCGGTGACGGGATTTGTGTTACCCGTTATGCAATGGGCCCGTTGGGCGCAAAAGACGTGATTATCCGGCATATCCGTCTGAGGGTGGGGGATTACGCTCAGGATGCCATGGATGGTATGGGAATGGCAAGTTGCGATCACAGCATTATCGATCATTGTACGATAAGCTGGTCGGTTGATGAAGCATACAGTTCACGCAGCGCTAAAAATATTACGTATCAGAGAAATCTGGTTTCCGAGGCCTTGAACAATTCGGTTCACTTTAACGGCACACACTCTTTCGCCGCTTCGATCAGCGGAAAGTATGGAAGTTTTTTGCATAATCTGCATGCCCATTGCGCCGGACGTAACTGGTCGCTCGCCGGCGGCATGGAGCAGGACGCGAAGACGTACGCCGGATATGTCGAGATCGTGAACAATGTCGTGTACAATTGGCATCACCGAACCACCGACGGCGGGGTCAGGCAGTGCAATTTCGTCGGTAATTACTACAAGGCCGGTGCCGCAAGCGAGCTTATGCAGCTTGCGTCCATCGACGGCGACGAACTCAATACCGGCGACATGCAGAAGGCGTACATTACCGGCAATAAAATGGTCAACGCGTCGGGAGGCATCGTGGTGAGTCCGACCTCCGACAACTGGAGCAAGTGCATTTCGAAGTTCAATACCGTCGCCGAGGTCAGGAGCACTACGCCGCTCTTTCCCATAAGTATAACACCCCTGTCCGCCGACGAAGCGTATACGGACGTGCTGGCGAACGTCGGCGCCACCAAACCGAAGCAGGACGCCATCGATGCCCGTATCATCAATGAGGTGCGCAACGGTACTTATAAGTATACGGGAAGCAAGGACGGCCTCAGGGGAATCCTCGACAGCCAGAACGATGCCGGCGGCTATCCGACCATGGCGGGAGGAACGGCGCCCGCCGACGCCGACCACGACGGCATGCCCGACGCATGGGAAACCGAACACGGGCTCGACCCGGACAACGCCGACGACCGCAACTTTACGAACCATTCGATTGACGGGTACACCAACCTTGAGATGTATCTCAACGGGCTGGCCGGCGATCCGGTGAAGTGGAGTACCACCCCCGTACGTACGGCGATTCCGGCCGCCGGGCAAACAATGGTCAGGGTGGTTGCCGGAAAGCTGAAGATTACCCTGAAAGCCGCCGCGCGGGTAACCGTTTCCCGTTTTGACCTGTCGGGAAAAACCGTTGATGTGCTGCATGACGGCGTTCTGCCCGCAGGAGGCGCCTGTATCACGTTGAATAAAAAGGCGTCAGGGGTGACATTCTTAAAGGTGAAAGGCGTCGGAATCGATTTCGTTCACCGGGAGATTGTAGTGAAATAATTTAATGCAAAGGTGGTTACAATGAAGGGAACCGGCATGAAAACAGTAATCGGGTTGATTGCAGCAATTTTAGTTTGTCAAACGGAAGTTTTATCCGAACTGAAAGCCTTCCCGTCGGCGGAAGGGTACGGTCGTCTTGCAAAGGGCGGACGCGGCGGGCGGGTGGTCGAAGTGACGAATCTCAACGATGAAGGCGCCGGCAGCCTGCGGGCCGCAATTGACGAGACGGGGCCCCGCACCATTGTTTTTACCATTTCCGGCGTAATCAATCTCAAGTCAAAGCTTCTGGTAACCGGTACGAAAGGTAATGGTAATTTCACGCTTGCCGGTCAGACCGCACCCGGCAAAGGTATTTGTATTCACGGGTGGACGTTCGGCATGATCGGTGGAGAGCATGTAATCATACGCCATATCCGCACCCGGATCGGCACGAGTTCCGGTAATACGATGGACGGAATGGGAATGGCCTCGGCCAACATCTCCATTTTCGATCACTGCTCGGTAAGCTGGACGATCGACGAAGCGTTCAGCTCCCGAAGCGCCAAAAATATCACCCTGCAGCGGACGCTTATTTCGGAAGCGCTGAACGAAGCCGGGCATAAAAATTATGATCCGGGAACACAACACGGGTACGCCGCGAGCATCAGCGGTGATATCGGCTCGTTCCATCACAACCTTCTGGCCCATTGCGCCGGCAGAAACTGGAGCCTGGCGGGGGGGCTCAGTAAGAGTCCGGCGGAGTTCGCCGGCAGACTGGATATTCGCAACAATGTCGTCTACAACTGGAGGAGCAGAACCACCGACGGCGGTGCTCATGAAGTAAACTTTGTGAACAATTACTACAAGCCCGGACCGGCGATTCAAATCAAGGTCGCTCTTAATGCGCAGATCGAAAATTTCCCCGGCACGCAAAGCTACTATTTCGCCGGGAATGTCATGCCGGGCTATTTCGACGAATCGAATCAGGAAAAAGGACGAAAGATATCCTATGTCAACAGGGACCAGAGCAGCGTGACCTGGAACGTGTTCGTCGATCAACCGTTTTTCGAATCGTACATCGAAACACAAAAAGCCGGTGATGCTTACGAAGATGTACTTGACAATGTCGGCTGCAATGTTCCGATGCTCGATGACCACGACAAGAGAATAATAGAAGAAACCCGCAAGGGCACCACCACCTACAAAGGCAGCAAAACCGGCTACCCCGGGCTCATCGACAATGAAAAGGATTGCGGAGGACTGGAAAATTATCCTGAAATCAAACGACCTTCCGACTGGGATTCCGACCATGACGGCATGCCGGACGCCTGGGAGAGCGCCCACGGCCTGAACCCGAAAAACGCCGACGACCGCAACAACACGGACCTCTCGACCGACGGTTACACCAATCTTGAAATGTATCTGAATGAACTCGCCGGAGATTCAGTGAGTTACGCGAAAACGGCAATAACAACCGCAATGAGCGCCGTTACTCAGACAACGGTAAGGGTATTCGACGGAAAGCTGGCGCTTTCATTGAAGTCCGCCGCAAAAATAACCGTTTCCCGTATCGACATTTCCGGAAAAATCGTTGACGTGCTGCATACCGGCATCCTGCCAGCAGGAAGTTCCGGTATTGCGCTGACCCCAAAAACGTCAGGGGTGACATTTCTGAAGGTCAGCGGCGGCGGAATCGATTTCATTCACCCGGAGATTGCAGTGAGATAACTCCATGGAGAGAAAAAGGTCGTTATCTATTCAATCGGTAAAAAAATGTAATGCCTATTCGATAAAATCGATTTTTCCGGTTGCAATGATTTCTCTACTTGCTTTTTTCATTGCTGCGCCTTCCTCCGCACAACCGAATTTTGAATTAGCCGGATTTGCAACGCAGAATGGCGGGACAAAAGGAGGTAAGGGAGGTCAGACCGTTTCAGCCTCAACCTATTCCCAATTAAGATCGTATGCAGAGAGCACCTCCCCATATCTCATCATGGTACAGGGCACCATCTCAAATGGAAGCGGAGGGGGGCAAATCCGTGTCAAATCCGATAAGTCCATCATCGGAGTTGGAAGCGCGGCCCTCCTGAGTGGTGTAGGAATTACTATTTCGAATCAAAACAATGTAATTATCCGAAACCTGAAGATCACCCTGGTAGGGACATCAACTCCCGGCAGTGTAAACGGAGGTGATTGCATCTCCATCAGCGGTACCAGTAAAAACATCTGGATTGACCATTGTGAGATATATTCCGAAGACCCCGACAACCAGACCGACAAGGACAAGTACGATGGCCTGATCGATATCAAGCAACAAACCGGCTTCATCACCCTCTCCTGGAACTACCTGCACGATCACCATAAGGGCGGTCTGGTGGGTGCGGCGGATGACGATCTGTACGCCGACCGTAAAGTCACCATGCACCACAATTACTACAACAAGGTGCTTTTACGCATACCGATGTACCGGGGAGCCACCGGGCACTTCTTCAACAACTACATCGTGGGAGCCAAGGACGCCACGGAAATCCAGGCGGGAACCTGCCTGCGCGTCGAGAAAAACTATTATGAGGCCTTGCATTACTCCATCTATACCCCCACCGACGCTCCGGGGGAAACCGAACGTATTGACAATATAGAAATCGATCGCACATCAAGAGCCTATCCATCCGAGTGTATGGCAACCATTCCGTACTCGTACTCCGCCGTTTTGACCGACAGCACCGCAGAAGTTAAAACAGTTGTTCCTCAGTATGCAGGGGTTGGGAAAATCGATAACGTATCAGTCCGGGGCGGGGAAAAGATACGTTCGGCAGCGGCATCCTTCTGTTACCGTTTCTCGCGAAAAACACTCCGCATTCGGGCGAATGCATCGAGATGCCTGACTGTAACCATCTTTGCACCGGACGGTAGAAAGATACGTGTAAAAAAATTCAATCCGGCATCGGACATCGGCAATGCGGAGCTGTCGCTTGATGGCATCAGCAACGGTATGTACATCGTAAACGGTGAAATTGACCGATCGGTAATTGCCGGATGCCTGTATATACCGTAGCGCAAGTAACGGAACCGTCATGAACAAATCATTTTCAATTGCATTCTTACCTGCCGTCTTTTTATTTCAGGAACTTGCTTCGGCATCCACGCTTTCGGCGGGGTTTTCTACTGCCGCAACGGCTTCCGGTACTCCTTTCACGATTACAACCGGTTTATTCGATCAATCCAAGCCTGACGATCTGGGACTGACTGTGGCCGATGGCACCGAAAGCGTGAGGGTTTTCAGGCCTGCCGATGCAACGGATCATTTCAGCAACGGCGCTGTCATGGTTGGCTTCAAAGGATGGCTTTACTGTCAATGGCAGAGCTCGGGTCAGGATGAAGACGCCGAGGACACGTGGGTGGCATACAGCCGCAGCAAGGACGGTAAAAGCTGGTCATCGCCCATGACCCTTGCGGGTCCGCTTTCCGACGGATACCGTTCATCCGGCGGATGGTGGGCGGCGGAAGACACGCTTGTGGCCTATATAAACATCTGGCCCTCATCGGTTTCGCCACGAGGCGGTCATGTCCAATATACCACAAGCACCGATGGAGTAACATGGACCGGCTTGAAACGTCTGCCGATGGCAAACGGCGCCATGCTGGAAGGGATTTTCGAACAGGACCCTCATTCCTTGCCCGACGGACGAATCATCGGTGCTGCGCACTTCCAACCGGGCCTGATCGTATCTCCGATATATACCGATGACCGGTCGGGCATTCGCGGTTGGACGCGCCCCGCTTTCACGAACATGAGCTTTACCGGCGATGTCTCCCGGGAGCTTGAACCAAGCTGGTTCCGGCGCAGTGACGGCGCAGTGGTCATGGTGTTCCGGGATCAGAACAGCACATTCCGTTGTCTGGCATCAGTCAGTATTGACCGCGGATCAACCTGGCCGACTCCGGTAGTTACCGATATGCCGGATTCGCGATCCAAAAAGAGCGCCGGCAACCTGCCCGACTCCACGGCTTTTATGGTGAGCAACCCTGTGGAAAGCAAGACCCGGGTCCCCCTGGTAATAACCCTGAGCCGCGATGGTAAAACATTCGACAAAGCCTATGTTCTGCGTCGAGGCGGCAGCGATCTTCAGGCGCAGCGGTATGCCGGAACGAACAAGGGTACGGGGTACAGCTATCCGAAATCCGTCGTATGGGAAGGTTTCCTTTACGTCTCCTACGCCACCAACAAGGAGGATGTCGAATATACCCGGATTCCACTGAACAGTATCTCATTGAATGATCCGACGCCGGTTCGTGGGAAATCGGCACTGCCCGGAAGTCGGAACGCGCAGATTCGTGCAGGCGCGGACAACGGCATCGATATAGTCAAAGCGGACTATCGTGGCAGAGGAATCGTCACGCTCTACAGTCCGGACGGCCGGTTGCTGTGCAGAACTGAAATGATCGAGGGCAGAGCGTATATTGATGCACTGCACCGCGCCGCGGGAGCTTATATTGTCAACGTATGGGCGGGTGCGGCCCTTGAAACGCGGGTATACATCAAACGGTAATTCATCGAAACGGCCTCAATATGCATAATAAAAAATTATCATGAGAATAAAAACATTTATTTTCTTTTTGGTATTTCTTCTGTCCATGAGCGCCGTGACAACGAAGCCGAAACTGTACATCGTCGGCGATTCCACCGCGTGCATCTACTCCTCCTCGCAGTATCCGCGGATGGGGTGGGCGCAGGTCCTGCAGGATTATTTTTCAACTGACAGCGTTCAGGTTGACGACAAGGCGCTGAGCGGCAGAAGTTCGAAGAGCTTTTATGATGAAGGGCACTGGACGCCGGTGAAAAATGCGCTCCGTAAAGGGGATTACGTCATCATTCAATTCGGTCACAACGACGAGAAAACCGATGACGCAGCGCGCGGCACGCTTCCGGGAACCACGTTCAAGCAGTATCTGTTGATTTATATCGACGATGCGATTGCCAAGGGAGCGATTCCGATACTGGCGACGCCCATGGAACGGAATCAGTGGAACGCCACCGCGATAAAAAGCTCCCACATCACCGCCGACGGCGATTATCCGCAAGCCATCCGCGATCTCGCCGCGGCGAAGAAAATCGATCTGATCGACGCCACGGCATTGACAAAAGTATTTTTTGAAAATATCGGAAAGGATTCGACGACGAACCTTTTCCTGAACCTCGCGGCGGGAGAATCGCCCAACTACCCGAGCGGCAACACGGACAATACGCACCTTCAGGAAAGGGGCGCCAAGGCGGTTTCGCAGCTGATCGTCAATGACATCGCGTACCAGAATCTGCTGCCGCTGTCGATGTGGATCGAAGGCAACACGACCGCCTTGACGCAATCGCCTGAACCGAACGGGAGTCGAATGCCGCACGATCAGGCGATATCGTTTCCCGGTCGGAGTGCGGTTTCTCCGCCGCGGTTTTTCGACCTCAGCGGGAGGTCGGCACTTTCCGCCGTAGCGCCGTCCGGCCGCTTTCCCAGAAGCGGTGTTTTCCTGCTGCAAGAGGCATCCGGCACAAAGGCGACTGCCGTAACGGAGGTCGGCCTACGATGATGATAACCGGAAAACTGATGAGTAGGAGACAAATGAACGGATTGCGCGACAGGCCATGCCTGTCAATGATGCGGCGGCGCAATGCATGCCGGGCTGTTACTGTTTTTTCCGTTGTTATCGCGGCGGTGTCGGTGCATGCCAATGTGAGTGTGACGAAAGCGTTTTCGAACCATGCGGTGCTCCAGAGCGGCATGGCCGTTCCCGTTTGGGGAAAAGCCTCCTCCGGCGAAGAGGTGACGGTCTCGATCGGGACGCAGACGAAAACAACCACCACGCCGTCGAGCGGCGCCTGGAAGGTGATGCTCGATCCAATGGAGGCCGCGGGACCGCTTACCATGACCATCAAGGGGAACAATACGATTTCCGTGACCGATGTCTGTATCGGTGAGGTCTGGCAGGTGGCGGGTCAGTCGAACATGGATACACGGTTAAGTTTCTATTCCAATTTAGCCGATACAATAAAAAACGCGAATCTCCCGCTCATGCGTTATTTCACACTGCGTCAGCCCGGTCAAACATCCGGCGGACAGAATCCGTGGATCGTCGTATCGCCCGCAACCGCCGCCGATCTGTCGGCAATGGGATATTTTTTCGGCAAGGAGATACTGAAAACCACTGAGGGCGCCGTCGGGCTGGTGGTTACCGCGGTCGGCGGAACGACGATCACGCAATGGATGGATCCTGCGACGCTCAAAGCCAATCCGGATATCAAGAACTCCGACAAGGGAGGGATGTGGGATCTCTGGGTCGCACCCGCCGTGGGATACGGCATCAAGGGAACGATCTGGATTCAGGGAGAGCAAAACTGCAATGCGACCGATGCGCCGAGCTACGGCGAGCGGTTCAAAATTTTGATAAAAGGGTGGCGGGCAGCATGGGGCCAGGGCGATTTCCCCTTTTATTTCGGGCAGTTGTCGAGCACTTCGGGAACTGCCGGGCCGAACGACGTCAGTTACGTCGCTGATATTCGGGAGGGTCAGCGGCTCGCGCTTTCGCTTCCGAATACCGCCATGAGCGTCAATTGCGACATCGGAAAGGGCGATTGGCACTATCCCGATAAGCCAGAATCGGGCAGGCGTCTGTCGCTTCCCGCAAAGGCGCTCCTTTACGGAGAGAGCGATCTCGTTTACTCGGGACCGCTGTACTGCAAGAAAATCATCGACGGGAGCGGTATCAAGCTGCTGTTCACCAATACCGGCGGAGGGCTTGTCGCCAAAAGCGGCACTCTTACAGGATTCGCCGTTGCCGCCGCTTCGGGCTCCTTTACCTGGGGAACCGCGACCATCAGCGGCGATACGGTGATCGTGAGCAGCCCGTCGGTCGCCAGTCCTGCGCGCGTGCGCTACGGGTGGTCGAATGTGCCGGCGGCTTCACTCTTCAATAAGGAAGGGCTTCCCGCGTCGCCGTTTACCACGGAAAGCCCCGACATGCTGCCGGTGAGTGTCGGGGAACGGCAGACCGCCGCTCCGCCTGTTCTTATGGCACGCTGCCCGGAGCGGGAATATCTCTACCCGGTTAATGCACTGGGGAGACGGATGGCGATGAACGGATTTAACGCGTCACAAATGATCTGGTATCGATCGGGAGCCCGGGGAATCATTCAGATCAAAAACGGCAAGACGCACGGATTGTAAACCGGAGGGAAGTATTGACGTATGATCATAGGAATCGGTGATTCGAAGAAGAAAGCCGGAAAACCGGGTTCCGGGATAATTGTGCCAGTTGTCGCAGTCGTCGCGTTTTTCACGGCAATAGTCTGGGCGGCCCGGTCGACGGCGCTGCGGATCGTCATCATCGGCGACTCGACCGTGCAGACGTACGGGGCCTCCGATCCGCTACGCGGATGGGGACAGGAACTCCCCTATTTCTTCAACAAAAACACGGTAACCGTGATCAACAAATCCATCGGCGGCCGCAGTTCGCGCAGTTTCATCGAGGACGGACACTGGGCCTCCACCCTCTCCATTTTGCAAAAGGGCGATTTTCTCTTCATCCAATTCGGTCATAACGACCGCAGCACCGTCACCGAACGCCATGCCGATACGGCCCAGTACCGCAAATACCTCACGCAGTACGTCACCGAGTCGCGCGCAAAGGGAGCGATCCCCGTGCTGGTTTCGCCCATGAACATGAATGCATGGAACGGGACCACCCTTCGCGAGGTGTTCAACGAGGGGGTCAACGATTACCATGCGGCAATGCTGCGGGTGGTGAACGCCTCAAAGGTGCCCTTCATCGATCTTGAAAAAAAGACGGCGGAAATATTTCGGCGTCTCGGGCAGAGATATCTCGCCATTTTTATCTTCAATCCCGGCGAGGGTACCCACTTTCAGGAGATGGGAGCGCTGCTCAACGCGCGACTCGTTGCCGAAGGAATAAAGGAGCTGGAAGCCGACGCGGGTGTCGGAAAACTTGCCGCGGCGCTTGCACCCCAGTACATGGTTACCATTGCCTCGAACAAAAGCGGCGCCGGGATGATTACCGAAAGCGGGACCTACCCTCAGGGCGCGTCGTTGATTGTCAAGACGGTTCCCAATACGGGCGAGAAATTCCAGCACTGGCAGAACGGATCCGGCACCTCTCTGACGACCGATACGTCGTACCATTTTACGATGGGAGCGGCGGAAGCATCCTATACCGCAATGTACCAGAGCGGGACAACCATGTTATCGGAGGATGCAGGCACTGCCGTTTCCCGGCGAAAATGCGCCGTCACGTTCAGGCGTTCGACCGAAGGGATGATCGTCGTCCGGTCTGAGGAGCCTATTTTTTCTGTGCGGGTGTGCGATATTGCGGGGAGAAACATTCCTTTCAAACGGCTTGACGATCGCCGCGTTGCATTCACCGAAAAAGAGATAAACGGCGCCCGGGTAATTGCGATCGAGACGCCGTCGGGTTCCTTCACCCGGCGCGTCCGACTCGTGCGATAACAGACAGAAGGATTGATTGACATGGTTGGTTTTTCTTCATACAAGGAGGGGGGCGCCATTATGAAAAGGGGTTATCGTTTATCGGTTCTTCCGATTATCGGCGTTTATTTTTTTATAGTGGTTGCCACACAATCCGCAAACGCGGTAACGAAGAAAACCTTCGATTTCGTCATGGGCGTCGACGGCGATTTCAAGGCGGCAGCAACGGCTGCCGCGAAGGCAGCATCCGGAAACCGTTTCCATATGTTTTTCCCGAACGGAGAGTACAACATCGGCGCGCTCACCGGAAACAGCAATCAGATGACCACCTTCACGAGCTCGAACGTGTCGTTCATCGGCCAGAGCGCCGACAGCACCGTCATCTTCAACAAATCGATTAATGAGGGGATAAGCATAACTTCAACCCTCTATTTTTCCAATGCGAATAACCTGTATCTGCAGGACCTGACCATTCTGAACAAAGCCAATTACGGTGATCCGTCAACCTATTCGGTCACGGGCCGTCATGTGGCGGTAATGGAGCAGGGGAACAATATTATTTATAAGAACGTCAAACTGCTGAGCACCCAGGACACCTATTATACAAAAGGGAACAGGACCTACTGGGAAACCAGTGAAATCCACGGGACGACCGATTTCATCTGCGGCGGCGGCGACATCCTGTTCAACGAGTGTCTTATAATTATTAACAAGGACAGTTATGTCACCGCGCCGGCCACGTCGACCTCATGGGGCTATATATTCCTGAACTGCACCATCGACGGTACCGTTAACAGTTACAAACTGGGACGCGCGTGGAATAACGCCCCCCGATGCGTGTATATTAATACCGTTATGAAAAAGCTGCCGAGTGCCGCAGCCTGGGGCGATCCGATGAATGTGGTGCCGTCACTATTCGCCGAATACAACAGCATGAAGGCTGACAGTTCACCGGTGGACCTGAGCGGCCGCCGTACCACCTATTCCAAAGACGGCACCACGGTCACTATAAATCCCGTTTTAAGCGCCGATCAGGCCGCAAAATACACTGT
>JAFGNB010000393.1 GCA_016927235.1 Chitinispirillaceae bacterium | reverse complement strand
CTCGCAACCGGTATTTCCGTGGCAATGTCAACGACGTTGTTCGGTCTCATGTGGGCTATTCTTACCCTGCTCGTGCATGGTATTATTGCCGGGAAATCGGATAAAATCATTGAGGAAATGGATGAAAAGACAGCGAAACTCATTAATCTGGTCGAAGAGTAATCGTTTGCCCCATGAAAGGTAAATAACTATGGCAAACAAAATACGGAAAAAAACGCAGGAAGCGAATGAGTTGGATTTGAAACCATTCATGAATTTAATGGTGGTGCTCATCCCCATGCTTCTATTGTCGGCCGAATTCGCAAGGGTCGCGATTATCGACATCAAACTTCCCGAAAACCGTGGGTCTCAAACAAAACAGACGATAAAAGAGGCTCCGACTGAGGATAAAAGCAACAAACTCCTGTTGACTGCTATCATTACCGATTCGGTGGTGACCCTCGGTGCAAAGGGTGGATTCATGCCCAGTCTCTTTTATCGTGAATATCACAAATATATCGCGAAAGACGATCGGACAGAATTTACGGTTGAATACAAGCAGGGTGAAATGCCCAAGCATCCGAAGACGGGCCGCGATATGACGATCTACGAACGGTTCGATATCCTGCTCTACGTCTGCGATGAGAACCGGAACGTCATCAAGAAGCTTTACACGAAATTCGATGAGCTGGTCACCAATTTCATAGGGGAACCTCTGGAATCGGTAAACGTGGGCGATACCGTATTCGCGCTCACCAATCCGAGGCGTATGATCATCGTGACCAATCCCGCTGAATTCGTTTTGAAGGAGCTGAGCGCCTACGATGAGCTGCAGAACCGCCTGATGAAAATCAAGGAACGTTACCGTGAGGCGGATGACGCCGATGATATTATCATCGCGGCGGAGAATTATGTGATCTACGATAAAATTATTCAGATCATGGATAAAGCGCGCGAAGCGGAGTATCCGAATATTTCAATCGCAAAATTAAGGAGTTGATATGAGTGTTCAGCGAGGAAGATTTGCTAAAAAAAAGCGGCCTCTTCCCCTCCAGATAACTTCCATGATGGACATGTTCACGATCATCCTGGTGTTTCTGCTCAAGAGTTTCTCGGCTGAGGGAAATCTCATGACCAATGCCGACAACCTTGTATTGCCCAACTCTGATTCCAAGAAAAAGCCGCAGGAAGTCAACCTGCAGCTTGCGGTAACCAATGATATGGTCTTGGTTGACAATTTGCCGCTGGTTCCGACCGACGATGTCCGGAAAATCCCGTTCGACGATCCGGACCCGATCATCGGGAAGGTGGAGGAAAAGTTGCGGCAATGCATGGCGCAGGAGGAGGAGATGGTCCGTCTGGGCGCGCTCAATGCGGTACAGGGAAAGATCGTCATTCAGGTCGATAAGAACATGGATTTCGACGTACTTTTCAAGGTTATGAACACGTGTGGTAAAGTTGGATATAACACCATGAATTTTGCCGTCATGGAAAGGGATCAGGGATAACCGTGAAATACAAAGTATTAATCAGAAAATGCGGGGATCCTCAACGCGCGTCGCGGATCGCCGAAGAGATTGCACGCTGGTCGGGAAGTACTCCAGAGGTGGTGTACGGAGTAATTACCCAGAAACCTGTCTGCATCCGTAAGGAGGCGGAGAAAAACGAGGCGTTGCGGCTCAAAGGGCAATTCGAGGCTGTCGGTGCTGAGGTGGAACTCGTTTCGATTGGCGGCGAAGGAGGAGCCGTACCTCCTGTAGTACCGAAAAAACAGGGGGCGCGACTTGCTGCCGATGCCGATGATGACGATGAAGAAACCGGAAGAATACTTTCCGATGAGGAATACTCTCAGAGGATGAAGGAACGTGAGGATATATTTAAATTTGAGGGCGACCGGCGGCTTCAATATATCGAAATCGTGTGTCTCATTCTTGCGATCCTTTCGGGTATTTATCTGAGCACGCGGGAAATCGTCGCGGTCGCTTCCGATTTTTTTGAAAAAATTCCAGAGGAGCGGGTCGCGAAACTGGTGAAAGACGAGCTTCCCGCCACACTGCAGAAGCAGAAGGATGATGCAAAAAAGAAAGAGGATGAGGAAAAGCTCAACGATAAGAAAAAGCTCAAGCCTACGAAGCACAAAGGTGCCGGCGGTATGCAGGGCGGCGGAGGTGATCCGCGTGCACGCGTGACACAGAAGGGTGTTCTGGGAATTATTTCCGGACAGATCAAGGGAAAAACGGTCGCATCGGCCGATATTTTCGGAAAAGGTGGATTTGCAACCGATATTGACGCAATCCTGCAGGGTATCGGTGGTTTGAAATCGGGTGGAAGCGGCGGCGTCGGCAGGAAAGGCGTTGCCGGTATCGGTTATGGCGCTGGATACGGAAGCGGATTCGGCGGAAGCGGTTCCGGAGGTATCGATGATCTGATAGGTGGACTTATGGGAGGGGACGGTGGCAGCGGTCTCAATCTGAAAAAGAGGGGCTCGCTTAAGATTTCCGCTCCTGAGTTTACCAAAGGAGGCGCTCTCACGGGAGGACGGAGCAAAGCAAGTATTATGAGGGTCGTTATGCAGAATCTTGCGGCGCTTCGCTATGCCTATAACAAGCGGCTTCGTGAGAAACCGGGCTTAAAAGGAAAAATCACCGTTAAATTCGCCATCGACGAGTTCGGCAAGGTTATTTTTTGTCAGGTGGTAGAGACGACGATGGGAGATCCCGAACTTGAGTCGACCGTTGCGGCAAAGATACGATTATGGGTGTTTGAAAAGATCGATAAACCCGGTGACGTAACCGAGGTCATTTATCCGTTTGTTTTCTCTCAATAAACTTCAAAAAGATCTTGCATTCATTTTAAATGAATGATAAGATTCATGTACTTACAACAGATTAACAAGTGGGGATGTGTTTGCGACGACACATCTCCCTTCCATTTAGACACGTTATTCTGTTATTTATTTAAGCCTTTGAAACGGAGGGTGTGATGAGAAAAGCGCTGATTCTAATTATGGCGGCGGGGTGTTGTATTGGGAGTTATGCGACGGACGCGCGGGTAAATTCCTGGGGAAAACACGATGCTTTCTTCATGGATGAAGTGAGCATTTTTAGAAATCCGGCCAATATCAGTATTTATCCCAATATGGTATACGGGTCGTATGGAAAGTTATCGGTGACCGATTCGGCCCCCGTCGTCGAAGATCCGTTTTTCGGCGGAATAGTTTCGTATTCCCTCAATGAAGAATCTGATGCGGGTGGTCAATATCCGATGCTCTCCGTGGGAGCGCTTTTTAATCGTTATGACGAGATGCTTGATTATGTCACCAAGGGAAAAGCGGATTACCTCGATGCGACGGTTGATTTGGAAAAACCCCTCGGCAAGGTGGATTTCCTTTTAGGATATGTGTTTAAGGAGGGCGTTATGCTCGGCGGGGGAGCCTACGTCGCTATTCAGAGCAAAGAAGACCAAGGAGAACTTTACGAAACAAAAATATATAAGGGTAATCTGGGAATGAACTGGCCGGTGGCAAAAACCATGGATCTTGAAATATCCTTGGGGTTGGGGACAATCACCGCCATCAGTGCGAATACGGCTGTTGCTCAACAGGATTATTTCGGTAGAGGTGAGATCAGACTTTTTTCCGCACTTGCCGGTGTTAATGGTGATTTTGTGCCACGAGCGCGTGTTGATTTCTTAAAATTGGAGGAGGCCAATAAATTGAAAGTCGACATTGCAGCTGGGTTGGGAATAAATATCAATATCGATAAAGGATTCTTTTGGAGCGGACTGGAATTTCTATATGGCCAGGATGATAAAGATGATGACGCCGAGCAGAACGTCGGCGGAAAGATCAGCTTCGGAATCGAGAGAAACGTCTTATGGGATTGGTTCCTTATTCGTGTCGGCGGACAGAAGAGTCTGATACTCAAGACCGTGGGTCCGAATGAAAAAGAGTGGTGGGAAAACCCCTCCTCGGATGAGACCGATAAAGACCTTGTGGGTTTGGGTTTTGGTATCAACATTGACAATCGCCTTCACATTGATTTCGTCGCAAGCGAAATGATACCTTTTACTTTCTCAAATTTGATAAGCGGCGAACAAAAATATCTGTTTAGCAGGGTGAGTGCAACCTATAGTTTTTAAAAAAGAAATTCTCCAAGGCGATGGTGAATGTGACTCCCGTCGCCTTTTTTATTTCCGGCAGCGAACGGGTCTCCACGGGCTATCACGCTGAAAAACGGTCGAAAGCCTTTTCTTCCATTGATCCGGATAACCGTGCACTATTGAAGGGTGTGCAGGTTTAGGCGCAGGAGATAGTCGATTCATACGAACGACATAAAATCCATATGAAGGGAATCGATCCGCGCCGTTTTATTACGGTCGAATACCTGCTGGCGTTTCTTTTTTGCGGTGCCGTCGTAGGTGAAACGATTTCTCTTTCGATCGTCGTCACCACGGCGGGGCCGGATATCATCGGAAAGTTATACCTTGTTAATGCATCGGTGCTGCTGCTGGTTCCGCTGCTGTTTTTCAGGCATATTGACCGCATCAATCGAAGCACACTGCTTGGAAGCACGCTGCTGGCGACAATTTCCGCGATTGCCGTCGTATTTGTTGCGGCACAATTGTTTCCTTGGCCGTCCGGTCCGGCGCGCTACGTCATTGTCCTGTTGTATCCGGTAGCTTATCTGTCGAAAACGGTCCTGTTCCTTACGTTCTGGACCTTGCTCAACGACCTCTATACGATGCAGGAGGCGAAGAGACGATTCCCCGTGATCGCCGCGTGGGGGTTCGGAGGAGCGCTCGGAGGCGTTTTCATCGCACGTCTGCTGATCGCCGTGGCGTCCGTTCAGACGGTCATTATGCTGTGGATTGGGGTGTACCTCGTCGCCTGGGTATATACAAAAGAGATAGGTTCGCGGTTCATGCAACGTTTGCAGCCGGGTGAAGAGATCCCGGCAACCAGAAAGTCGTTTTTCGGCGTTGGGGACCTGCTGTCGGTTCGATTGATACGGATCATGGCCGCCTTTTATTTCTTTACGTTCATTACCGTATTTTCCGTTGATTTTCTGTTCTGGAAAAAATGCTGCGAATGGTTCATAACATCGGAATCGGTGGCATCGTTTCAATTTTCGTTTTACTTGATTCATGCAACAACGACGATTGTTCTACTGCGGTTCGCCCTGCCGAAAGTCATCGACCGGGTGGGGTTCACCCGGATATTGTACGGATTGCCGGCCGTATTCATCATTGGCGGAGCGGTTTTATTTATTGTAAACGTGTATCCTCTGTACCGGCTAATGCCGCCGCTGTTTGTCGTGGTCCAGTTCTTCCGGTATGTCTTTTTTGAAATCACCTTCGCCCCTTCGTACCAGATGTTTTTCGCCGCATTCGCAAAAGAACAGCGTGGAAGGGCGAAAACGCTTCTGGACGGCATTGTGAAACCTACGGCGATATTGGCGAGCGGAATCGTCCTCGTAAGCTGTAATAACGGGGCTGGCGGTCTTTCGGCAATGATTGCCGGAAACGGCGCACTGCTCTTTGTTATTGTCTTTTTTTTACGACGGGTGTACCGGACGACCATTATGCACGAATTCGAGGCGCCGCTTGGGATGGAAACGATCATCGAAGAGGCGGGTCGGCGGGAGGACGGTGAACTGTATCGATTGATCGGCAAGTATGTCAAGGCAAGGGAGTCCGACATGCGGGCAGTAGCAATCCATTTATTGAAGCGACTGGGTAGCGATCAGGCGCTCGCCATACTTAAAAAAATGTATGATAAGGAACACGATATACGTTTGAAAGAGATGATTGCCCGCTCGATGAGCGCTTTTTTCGGTTATCAGGCCAAACCGTTCATTGAGCGTCTGTTACATGAAAATAACCGGCGGATTAGAGCAAATACTATTTATGCATTAAACACGATGCACTGTAACTGGAAACGGCATTTAAAAATGATCATCGCACCGTTCATTTTTGAGAATAGCCGACGGATCCAACTGGAGGCCGCACGGTTTCTGTGGCAGTATGGTTCGTTGCATGAAAGAAATACTGTTTTGCATTTTCTGCAAAATTTACTTGATAGTCAAAACACCGACCGACGGTCGGCGGGTTTATATCTCGCCGGATCGATCAGGGTACCCGGGTGGGAAAGCACGCTTCTTGCCAACCTGAACACTGCCTCGTTACAAGTATATACGAAATCTATTGAAATACTGGTAAAAAACGCATCTGAGGAGGTTATCCAGAAAACACTGGAAAAAATAGATACACTCTCGCGAAGGCATATCTCAATCGCCGGTAAAATACTGGAGGCTGAGGGCAGTCGCCTCTGGAACACGCTGGCGGCATTTTTACCGCGTGCTCGAAACCGGCGATTTCTATTTGAGATCGTCTCCTGTCTGAGCAAAATCGCCGATACGATTCGCTCTTCGGGGAGGTTACTATCCATGGCAGAAGAGGCAATCGAAGTACTGCGACAGTGGATTATGAAAGAATTGGAATCGGTATACCGTGATGCATATCATTTCAATCGTCTTATTGGATCCGATTGCCGTATTTCATCATTGAAGATGCTTGAAAATGCACTCAGGGAACAGCAAACCCGTTTGTGCGTCTGGGCTCTTTCTGCAATGATAGTATCGGATCGAAAGGGGGACATGATATGGCGCCATGCCGAGATTGATATTAATGAGATTGAGCAGCGAAACGACCTCATTGAAGTGTTCGAATCCGCCTCACATGAAAAAATGGGGTCGCTGATTCTGCCGCTTTTAAAACAGGAGTCGTGGGACGGCCTTTTAAAAATCGGAAAAACGCACTTTCATTTCAATCACGTTAATCAACGGAATGCACTCTGCGTTTTAGTGACATCAGAGAATATGCTGACGGCCTTGAGTGCGCTTTCGGCAGTGGAAATAAATTTGAACGTATATGCGCACAACAAAGACGTTGAGGAGACTCTCAATATGCTGGCACATGAAAAAAATAAGTTGATTAGTTCCGCAGCGAAGAATCTTCTGGAAAGAAAAAAAGGCGCTGCCGTCGGTCGTGAAAAGGCTTTCGAACTGCTGGAGAATGTCATTTTTATTAAGCAGACATCGCTGTTTCACGCTATCAGCACGGATAAACTGTTACGGCTGGTGGAAATGGCCCGTCGTGTCGTCTATCGAAAAGGCGAGGTCGTTTCGGCGGAAGGCAGGGCGGCGGACCAGCTTTATATCGTAAAATCGGGCGGTATTCTCGTTGAAAAAACAATCGACGGAGAGCGGACGTTTGTAGCGGTTGTTAATCCAGGCCAGACCTACGGAGAAATCGGTCTTTTCTCAAGGGCGGTGCGTGAGACGGCGGCAACCGCTCAGGAGGAGTCGGAGATTTTCATCATCAAGGGGTCTGATATCAGACGTCTGATTAAGGAAACACCCGAGGTCGCGATCAACTTGCTCGAATCGGTAAGCAAACGTCTTTTCCGATTCGGAGAGATGGCCGAAAAACTGAGGACGGCAGACAGGACGGATAACCGCCCGCCGGAGAAGGCGGTACACCATCATTAACTTTACAATACGATTGTCGTGATGTAACTTACTACAGAGCGAAGGAATCGAACATTCAAACTAACGAAACAGGGACAACCAGCAATTACCTCCCCCCACAGTGCCGCGGGGAGGGCGCTTATGAGGCCTTGTTCAACCATCATTGAAAGGAGATAGGTCGAATGAAACGGCGAGGATTATTCTGTGTTGCAGCAGCGGCTGCTGTCGGGGCTTTCTTAACAGGGTGCGGGAAGTTCGCGCAGGAAGAGATAACCGTCCTGATGAGGATGATGCCGGCGCAGGAACGTTTTTTCAGGGAGCAGCTCATTCCCGAATTTGAGAAGAAGCATAACTGTAACATCAGTATCGCGACCTTTAACAGCGAGTGGGATATCGAACGCATTTTAAAACTTGAAAATTCCAAAAAGCATCCCTCCATCGCGCTGGTGAAAACGCCCTTTGAAATGACACGGCTCCTGGTTAAAAAAGAGCTGGTCAAGGACCTCTATTCGGTAATGGATTCGGATCAGGTACTGTATGACCTTGCCGAATACCATCAACTGGCAAGCGGCCTTGGTTTTTTTAAGGGAAAACCGTACTATATTCCGCGGAAGCTGGAGACAAGAACATTGTTTTACCTAAAGTCAATGGTCGCCGAGGCGGTCGCGCAATTTCCGAATCACCGTGAACGCATCGATCGGGAGTTGAAAACGTTGAATGGTTTCGGAATACCGGTCGGGTACGAACTGGAAGGCGATCCAGGAAAATGGGATTTCTACGATCTCTATGTTGTCGGGTCGGTGTGGGCGCACGAGGAGTATAATGGCGTTAAAATGGGGAGGATCGCCCATCGCGGAGCACGCTACGGAGGGACCGCGTTGTTTCTCGTTGACCGGGCTCTGCAACTGGGGGCCTCCACCAATGATATACTCAAGCTGGTGGAGGATAAGATGGTTGAAATGTTCGTATGGGAGCGGGTGTTCATACGAGACGGCATTTACAATCAGGGAATGTGGCAGGATCCATGGAAAGGCGCGAATATATATAATGCTGTTAAGGACGGCAAAGTGTTTGCCGCTTTTATTCAGCAGATCGATGCATTCCTTATCCATGGCTGGAAAGACGATCCTTCCATGCCGAGTTATCTCCCCGAGGAAGAAGATATGGGGCTTGCGGTTGTTCCTCAGGCGGTTTCATTTGAGTTGGACTCAGCGGGCAAACCGTTTTTTAAGGGGACGCGGTCAATTTCAACCGGCGGCTGGTGGTGGGGTATTCCCAAAACCTCTCCAAACGCGAAACTGGCTTACGCACTGGCACGATTTATCACCAATCGTGAAAACCAGGCAAAAGAGTGTTCACGATTCGGTATGCTGCCGGTACGAAAGGATATACTGAATCAATTACCTGAGGTATTCGATCAGGGGTGGGTCGGCGACATCTATAAAACCGCCGTCGCTCAAATGCAACAGAATGGCTTGACAACGGTTCCGCTGGTTGCCGGATACTCTGAAATGAGCCAGACCCTCATTGATGCGTGGTATGCCCTTTGTATTGAATACAAAGAGACCGACGGAGAGATGATGAATTTTTCAACGATAAAGATGCGTCTGGCCAGCGACTTTCTTGAAAAACAGAAAAAAATTCTCGGAAATGAGTTCCCTGAATAAGCAGGTGATGGCAGCGCCGTTTAAAAAATGTCGTGACGCTGTAGTGAAAGTATGGCCGCTGTTGCCGGCAATGCTTTATCTGGTCGGTTTTCAGATCATCGTTCTTGTCTACCTTCTGGCATTAAGTTTTTCATCGCCCCGCGGCAACAGCACCGTTCCCTCATGTTCATCCTTTGCCCTGATCATGAGCGACCGCCGGTTCAGGGAGGCGTTGTTCAATACCACGCTGTTCACCGTGGCGGGAACGCCCCTCGAACTCATTGCAGGATTGGTCTTTGCCTTCCTGCTCTATCGAAGCTTCATTTTAAGAAACATAATCCGCAGTGTGTTTCTCATTCCCCTCGCATTGCCGGCGCTGGTCACGGCGATGATGATCTATGTCCTGTTCGATTATCCCGGAGGCCATGTGAACCATCTTCTGCTGGGTAATTATCCGCCGTTCCCGGCAATAATAGGCGAACCGATCTGCTGGCGTGCGTCACTCCTCACTGCATTATCGCTGTCCCTCGTCGGAAAGGTCTGGCGCGACATGCCGATTTCGATGCTGATCATTCTTGCGGGGCTCAACGGTATCGATCCGGAACTGCTTGACGCGGCAAAATCGATGGGTGCATCCCTGCGTCAACGGTTTTTCAGGGTCATCGTACCGCTCATCATTCCTTCGATTTCGGTCGTGGTGCTGCTGCGTTCGGTCGAGATGTGGAAAGAGTTCATCTTCCCTTTTGTTCTGGCGGGGCGATACCGGTTTCTGGGGACCTTGATCGATTTTTACTATAACGAGACGGGGAATCCGCACCATGCCGCGGCCGTCGCAATCATCATGGTAACCTGCATCGTCGGCACGACGCTGGTGCTTCATAAACTGCTCGATGTACTTAAACGTTATGCGGCCCCCCTATGAAATTCTTTTGCAGCTCGGCTCAACGTTCACCCATGGCCGTATCAAAACGCATCATCTGGATGACGGGGATACTGCTGGCGATGCTGATCATTCTCGGCCCGATATACCTTCTTGTAAAGTATTCCATAAGCGACGGGCCGAGTATCACTACCGGCGGCAAACCGATTCCCTTCTGGCCCCTGCATCCGACATTGAGCGTCTATGGCTACCTTTTTTCCGACCGGCACTTTTATGCCGTTCTCGGCAACAGTGTGCTCATCGCACTTATGACCGTCGCCTGTTCTATGCTGCTGGGTGTTCCCGCCGCATATATTCTGGGAAGGTATAAAATCCCCGGCCGCAGGATCGTCCTGCTTGGAATCATATCGGTACGCCTGTTCCCCGATATCGCTTCGGTGATTCCGATCGTTGAATTTTTTATTTTCGTAGGTGCACACCAGACGTACATGGGCGTTATACTGTCGCACACGCTGCTTGCATTGCCGTATGTCATATTCATCGGCATGGGCGCGTTCGAGACGATCCCGCATGAACTCGAAGATCAGGCATCGGTAATGGGAGCAAATCGTTTTCAGACTTTTTATTCGGTCCTCGTGCCGCTTGCAGTGCCGGGGTTGGCGGCGGCGGCCATTTATACGTTCCTGCTTTCGTGGGATGAGTTTATTTTCGCCTACTTTCTGACCTTCGGAAGGCAGGAGATGTTCACGCTGACCTTGTATCTCAACGGATTAAAATATGCGGAACCCCAGAACCTGCTTGCAGCGACGTCGGTATGTCTCAGTATTCCCGTGATTGCATTCAGCATGCTCGTACAGCGGTATATGATCGCGGGAATATCTTCAGGTTCCATCAAGTAGGCACGAGGAGGTAAAGGAACGTATTGCCATGGCCGACGTTGTACTGAAATCACTGATGAAAAGGTACGCCAATCACGTGGTTGCCGACCGACTTACCCTGACGATAAACGACGGCGAGTTCGTAACGCTCCTCGGTCCGTCGGGGTGCGGCAAGACGACGCTTTTGCGCATGATTGCCGGCCTCGAAAAAGTTGACGAGGGGGAGATCGTTATCGGAGGGAGGCGGTATACCGACCTGCCGGCGCAGAAACGCAACTGTGCGATGGTCTTTCAGAGTTATGCGCTGTTTCCGCACATGACGGTCAGGAACAACATCATCTTCGGGCTCCGGTTGAAAAAAGTAGCTCCGATAAAAATAGAGCAGAAATTGACCTGGGCAATGAATATGCTTCATCTCAAGGGGCTCGAAGAGCGCCTGCCGAGGCAGATCAGCGGAGGCCAGCGACAGCGTGTCGCCCTGGCGCGCGCCTTGGTGCTCGATCCCGATGTGCTGCTGCTCGATGAGCCGTTGAGCAATCTGGATGCGGCTCTGCGGGAAACCGCCATTGAGGAGCTCAAGAACATCCATCGTAAGGTGGGAACGACCATTATTTATGTAACGCACAATCAGATCGAGGCGATGACCATGAGCGAGCGCATCGCCCTGCTCAATAACGGCCGTATCGAACAGTACGATACGCCGAGGCAGCTCTATGATCATCCGGCAACGATTTTCACCGCTGAATTTGTCGGCAGTCCGTCGATGAATTTTTTCAAGGGTGAAATCAGCATCGAAGGCAGGACGGCAGGGGTTCGAACGTCCATCGGTTTCCTGCGTTTGAATAAAGACCGCAGCCAGCGGATCATGTCGATGGAGGGAAAAGAGGTTACGGTGGGAATACGGCCTCAGAATATTTATTATGTTGAACATGTCGCCCAGCGGCGCTACACCGATGCGAATATCGAACTGGTGATTGAACTGGTTGAAAATATGGGAGATAGAAGTCTGATCGTGGGAAAAGACAGCGGGGGAACGCTGGTGCGGTTCATGGTGACGCGCGAGGAAGAACTCCTGCCCGGCCGCACGATGCGTGTGTTCATTGATGGCCGATCGATACACCTTTTCGACCCGCTGTTGAAGTTGAACATTTTTCGTCGGGATGGTACGATATGATCGGTTTTCTTGGAAGAAACGATTGTCGATCGAGCGGTCTTCTTTTTTTTGCCGTTGCGGCCGCCTGTCTGTTCACGGGTTGCAGCGGTGAAAGCGAGAAGATGGTCCGGAAAAAACTTGACGTAATCTGTGCAGACGATCTTGCGGCAATTATCGACAGTATTGCCGTTGAGGACCTTATCGAGCGGCCATATTATACTATTGTTTCTTACAAACAGTATACGGAAGGCAACTATTCCAGAAAAGCGGCGGTCGATTTCTATTTTTTGAAAAAAGTCAGCGTCAAGGTCGTACGAAAATATCGCTATCATGCCTCGATAGGGATGTGGGACCGATACTATAACAAATATGTTTTTCTGCATGACACGACAACCGGCGTTTCGAAGAAGTAGCCCCGCCGTCCTGTTGTTTCTCCTCTGTGCCGTTGTCCCTGCCGGAACGGCACCGTCGCTTCCCGAAGAAATACATGAAGGCATCCTCCTTGTAAACGAACTGATCTGCGGTGATGATCTTGATGCTGCGGAAAACGAGGCCAAAAGGATCATAAGGAAAGCCCCGGACCATCCGGCGGGATACTTTTGCATGGCATTCGTGATTGATTCGTGGATGGTGCGCTACCAGTCGGACTCAAAGGAGGATGAGTTCTACCGGTACTGCGATCTTGCCATAGAAAAAGGGGAAAAGATCCTGGCGCGCCGGAACCGGAACGAGTGGGCGAGTTTTTTTATCGGAAGCGCCGACGGTTTTAAAGGCACCTACGAAGCACGTTACGAGCGCTGGATTACCGCGTTCCGGTACGGGTGGAAGGGTGTTTCGGTACTGATGGAACTGCAGAAGTCGGGAAGCGGCATACCCGATATTAATTTCGGCATCGGCTGCTACAATTACTGGCGAAGCGCTCTCATGAAGATGCTCTGGTGGATGCCGGGTGTTGAAGACCGGCGGCAGGAGGCGATAGAGCTTTTATATAAAACCCGCCGTGAAGCGTTGTATTGCAGAACTGCAACCTCGACAGCGCTTATCGACATTCTTATCAATGAGAGGAAGTATGCCGAAGCGCTTGCCATTGCCGAGGAGGAGCTGAAAAAACACCCCACTATCCTTCTATTTATGTGGGGTAAAGTACGGGCGTTGTATGGTCTTCAGCAGTATGATACGGCACTGTCCCTTATCATACCGATGATCCGCAAAACGGAACTCGATGAATATGACAATCACTACAATACAACGATGTATCGGTTGTATCTGGCGAAAATCCTGCTGGCTGAAAAAAAACATCATCAGGCAATTTCAGAGTGTACTGCCATCAATAACTATGCCTTCGAACCGTCGATCAGAAAAAGACTAGAGGCAACCTTAGCCGAAGTGAAAAATATACACAAACTGGCGTTGAAAGGTATGGCGGCGAAGAAATAAATCGATGTCGCCGGAGGGACCGGATGTTTATTTTTCAACCGCCGGATTGTATTTTGTAACCTGTTTTGCCGGGATAGCTCAGTCGGTAGAGCAATTGATTCGTAATCAGTAGGTCGCCGGTTCGAGTCCGGCTCCCGGCTTAAATTAATTTATTGTCAATTACACCGTGGCGGGATTCCGGCAAGGAGTCCCGTTTCCATTGTTGTTATTCACTCCTGATTCAATCGTCCCTGCACCCCCCTTATATTTCATCTGAAGCAATGCAACGGCCGAAAAAATGATTCAATTCATTTTTTAAATAAATAAGTGAAAGAAAATCAGGAATTTTAGGTGTGTTTTTTCGGCTTTTCCGGAAAACCGGGATGCCGTTTTTTTTCGGAGGGGGAGAGGAGGAAGAATGAATGTTTTCTTCCCGAATACCGCCATCTCGATTTCGATAGCTATGTCGATAGCGATTTCGATTTCTACCCGGATTTCATCTCCGATAACAGTGTTTCTTCATCCGTTTCCATTTGGAGACATAAAATTATTTTGATGATTGAAAATAGTACCAATTATACTTAAATTAATAGTAGTTGAATACGCAGCCCGTTTCCAAATCAACAGGTAATACATCTGATGGAATGAAGGGGTGATCAGGAAAGTCGGCGATGAAAACGGTTTATAAAGGCATACTGCTGCTTGTGGGTTTTACACTGTTCTTGTTACAGTGCGTTTTATCACCTGAGCAGGCCGGCAACGGATCCGGAGTAGGAACCGGGATGGTGACAGGCATGCTCTACGAGCCTGACGGGAAAACGCCTGCCCGGGGAGCGCTGGTGGAAGTACGGTATAAAGACGCAACCGCTACTATTTCGTCCGGCGCTGTCTCAAAGGTATTGGGCGCACTCCTGAGTACCACGACCGACGACAATGGAAATTTTTCATTTGATACCATTCCCGCAGGGCTTTATATCATCGAGGGTACGGATGATGAAACCAACATGGTGCTGTTCGACTCGATAAAGGTGACGGCGCCCGAGGAGCCGCTCGACCTTCCGGCGGATACGCTTCTGCCGGCAGGGGCGATTAAAGGTTCGGTGCAGCTGGTCAACGGCGGCAATCCGCAGCAGGTATTTGTTCTTGCATTCGGTGTCGACCGGTTCAGCCAGGCGGATGCGGAGGGGAGGTTTCTGTTTACCCCCTTTGCACGCGGGACCTATACGCTCAGAGTGCTCTCTCTCGATCCGGAATACGGTTTTATCGACATCGGCGGTGTCGTTGTTCGCAGCGGCGATACGATTGATATCGGAACGATCGAACTGCCGAGTCGGCAAATGCCGGCGCCGGTACTGCATGCGGAGTATGATACGCTGCAGATGCGAACAACCTTATGGTGGCACCCCACTCCTTCATCGATTACCAGAGGGTATAATGTGTACTGTATTGGTCTCGATACCAGCATCTTGAACTATATTATACAATCTCTACGTTTCGATCTCGATCATCCGCTGAACGGAGCCTACCTCTACCAGGATACGGTGTTCTTCCATGGTCCGCTGACGCCTATTTATTACAGTGAATATTATGGTGGTGAATATTGTGTCGCGGCGGTTGATTCATTCGGTAATCAAGGGCCGCTCAGCAACCCGATTACCGTCATTTTTTACAGTTATTTTGACGTATTCGATACGATTACGCTGGAGACATTTCCTTACCAGATTTTACCTTACAGTGACGCCTTTGCAACTTACTATGAGAATCTTCATTTGGATATTAACATGAATGATGAAATGGTGTTACTGGGCGATACATGGGGTGACAGCACTGTCATCAACACGTATGCACTGGATGGAAGATTGGTCGCCTCGTGGCCGGTGCCGGTTTTTTATGATAACGCCCAGATTATCGGACCTGTCGCCAATGCTTTCGATACGGCCGGGAATTACCGTTTTATGATTCAATCACACGACAGCATTTTTTTAGGAACAGTGCTTCCGACCGGTGAATTTCTCGATCCTATACAGATAAGGGGGATTGAGGAGTACTATGTGATGGGTAATGGAGGTGGTCGCACCTCCGTCATTGCACATGAGGCGCTCTATTTTATCGCGCCGGACGGAAGCGCGGTTTTTCGGTACGATCTGCGCACCTCTTCACTTTCATTATTGAAGAGCTGGGACTCGGGTGATACTGCTTTATTGCCCACGATTTTATACGATGACCGTAATGGAATAATACTACAAATCACGACAAAACCATCGGTGAATAATCGATACTATTGTTATTGGAGCGGCGTGTCGTTGGATCCGCTGTTCACTCTCATTCAAACCGAATGCATGCTTCTTGCAGCAAGAGACAGCGTGTTTCTAGGTGAACAACGCTTTTTTCGTAAAAGTGCGTCGGGGGAACTGTTATCGGGAGTAATGGTACCCTGTTTGAAAGGACTCACTGGGATTCTTTCGGATCGGACGATCGTTACCGAGTACCAACCGGGAGTATATCTCCGCTGCCGGTTACGCAAGTAGATCCGTTGTCCCGGGGGAGGGGCCAACCGCGAACACGGTTTTTGTCAAGAGGCTTTCATGAACGATATTTCGACATACACCGATTACCGTTTGCTGTTAAGAGACTTTTACGACGGTTCTAAGAAGAAAAACGCCTATTTTTCGTATCGCGTATTTTCGCAGCGTGCCGGCATATCGAGCAAGGGGTTACTTTACAATGTCGTGACCGGTCGGCGGCGCCTCTCCCCGTCGCACGTCGCGGGCGTCGCCGGGGCGATGAAACTCAACAAGAGTGAATTCGCCTATTTCGAGCATCTGGTGGCCTTCAACAACGCACGATCGATTGAAGAAAAAAAACGGTATTTCGAGCGGATGAACTCAATAAAGGTCACGGCTGACGATCCGTCGCATCCCCATCTGGTGCGCAAAGAACAGTATCGTTTCTATTCGCAGTGGTATCATGCGGTCGTCCGGTCGCTTATCGATCTTTACGGCTTTTACGGCGATTATGAGAAACTGGCGCAGATGGTGTATCCGGCGATCACTGCGGCGCAGGCGAAACGATCGGTTGCGCTGCTGGAAAACCTCGGCTTTATCGTCAAGAAGGCCGACGGCGGTTATGCGGTGGTCGATAAAACGATCACCACCGCTCCCGAGGTGATCAGCCTTGCCATTCACAACTACCACCTGCAGACATCGGATATTGCGCGCAAGGCGCTCAACGAACTGCCCCGGGAGCATCGCAACTTTACCGGCGTCACGCTCGGTATTTCCGAAACAGCCTTCGCGCTGGTTTGTAAGGAGATCGAACTGTTCAGGGAGCGTCTGCTTGCGCTGGCGGGCAGCGATTCGAATGAAAATGATATGCAGAGAGTGTATCAGCTCAATCTCCAGCTGTTCTCCGTGTCCCACTATCCGGATGCAAGGAGTCGGCGATGAAAAAACGTACTTCCATCCCGCTGTTATTAACGGTTAGCCTCGTGCTTTTTATAGGGTGCGAGCTGTTTCACGAACCTGTGGAATCCGGACAAAACGGGTATCCGCCGACAATCTCGGGAACCCTGTTGCTGCCGGACGCTGTTTCACCGGCAGAGGGTGTTGTGGTGACGCTGTGGGAACAGGATGCAGCTGCAGCCATTGCCGGAAGAGCGCTTGCCAAAAGCAGCGGCGCACAGCGTACGGTTCGTACCGACGGCGACGGCAATTTCCGGATCGATTCCTGCAAGGCGGGAGTTTATGTCATCGAAGGGATCGGCGACAACGGCATTGCCGTGCGGATTGATTCGGTCGCCGTTACCGGCGATTCGCGTCAATCAACCGAGCTGCCTCCTGCCGTTCTGCAATCGACCGGTGCGATACGCGGCGAAATACGGTTGGACGGAGGCGGCGGCCATGACAATGTTTTTATTCTCGTCCTGGGATCGGACCGCTTTGTTCAGGTCAGTGGCAACGGAACCTTTTTTATGGATGACCTTCCCTATGGAGAGTACGAATTGAAAGTGGTCTGCGTGCTTATGGAATACCCCGTCGGAAAAACGATTCCCATTACGGTTCTTCCCGATGATACGGTTTCTGTCGGCACGATTACTCTCGAAGCGCAGGGCATCTGCATTCCCGATAATGTCGTCTATACATTCGATTCGCTCACACCACGGATGGTATCGCTGCAGTGGGATCCGTGTGACGATCCGGAGGTCGGCGGCTATAATGTGTATCGTTTCAATACGTGGGGAAGCGACTGGTACGGGAACAGTCCACGAAATAAAACATTGATTGTAAACGAAAATTCGTTCATCGATTTCGTTCACTGCGATTCGGAATATATATATGCAGTCGCAGCGGTGTCGGCCTTTGGAACGGTCGGCCGGAAAAGCCCTCCCTGCACGGTTTCGACGGCATGCCTGCGCTACAGTATCGATACGCTGCACTTCAATGAAGGAGAGAACATAAGCAACCTTTTCTGGAAAGAAGACTACGGCATTCGGGTCGCCTGTGTCGAAAATGAACTGGTGCGCATATACGAGTATACGGCGGAGCGAGAACCGGCCGGAAGAATAGAGATACTTTTGCCGTTCGACAACCGTTTAAATATAGTACTCGAGAATGATAAAATGTTTCTGATGCCGTTGAAGTCGTATGGCGACAGTATTATTTACGGTTACACTCTAAGCGGCGAGGCGCTGTTCGAATGCAATGTGCACCGGAGAATAGATCACTTTGACGTACGCAATGACACGCTGTATGTCGTGTCTCGCGACAGCCTGTTGTATAGCACCGAGGCATTCGATACGACGGGACGCCTGCTTTTCGAAATGGGACTGCGAAAAGGAATGGCTTCTGTTTTTTGCGCTACCGATGGAATGGTCTATACCAATCAACGCGAGACGTGGGAGAACGGGATTTTCCATCTTATGGTTTACGATGCCGATATGCCGAACGGGACGGATATCCCGATATCAACGATACTACCGGTATTTGTTGACGCTTGCAGCAATTATCGATTGTTCCTCGGATTCTCTATTACAAACCTGGCAAATGACGTCGTAGCCCAGGTAGACCCACCGGAGAATTTTACTCCGTCGCTCAACAACTCAATAGCAATAAATAATCGCGGAGAGATAGCAGTTATCAAAAATCACTATGTTTTCATCCTCTTACCCCCTGAACAATTGCAGGAACAGTGCGCGGGAGGGATGCTTGCTGTTACGGGTGAGGTAGGAGGAAGGTGACCGATGAGCATTTCCGGGTTTGTGAGGTGCGCTACTCTATCCCTTCATTGAAAATCTATTTTATAAACTTCAATTTTTTCATATCGGATTCCGACCAGCCTATGTCCTTAAGAAGCGATTTCAGGAGATTCGGACCGTAGGTTTTTTTCGGATGGTAATGAATCGAAACCCTGCTTTTCCCTTTGCGGTAAATTCTTTCCGGCCCGATAGTAACATCGCACAACCACCCGTTTTTTTCAAGAGCAGCGGTTATTTCATCACCTCCACTCACCGCTCCCCGGTCAGCGCGCAAGGGCGACGTTTTTGCCCGCGACGGTTGTCCCGCTCGTCAATATTACCGCGTACATGCCGCTCGGGAAGGCGCCGCGCAGCAGGCAGCAGTATGTTCCCCCGTTGCACTGCCGTTCGCACGACCAGTCTGCGCGCAGGTTCCCTTTGAAATCGAAGAGGGAAAGGCGTACCGGACCCGGCGGGGCAATAAACCGGGCGGCAACGCCCTTTCCGGGATAGGCGGTCGCCTCCATGATGCGGGCCGTGGTGATCGAAGCGTTGCGTTTGAGAGGCGTTTCCACTCCCATGTTATTCTTATGCAGATCAATGGTCGTTATTGACCGGGTATCGAGATCAATGGCCGCGGAATCGTTGAATGCTCCTTGATAGTCATATTTTCGTGTTTCGGTCGTCTGGTGCACTTCACCGGTTTTACCGGGCAGAAAGCAATTGAGCGTTCGATGCCCGTCGGCGGCATTGATGGCGACAACAGCCATCGAGTCGTTGAGCTCGTTACTGAACGCGGCGATTGCTATGCCGGGATCATCCACCGTCGCTTCAATCCGTCGCCAGCCGGGGTGTATGGATTTGGAAAAGTGTTTGAACATATAATAGGTGGGTCGTGCCTCGTACCAGTCGCCGCCCGAGGTGTCGAGGCTGAAGAAACAGTGCGTCGATGCCGGTTTGTAGGTCAGGGCAAAAAGGCAGTACATCGAGACGCCTTGAATGGCCAATGAATTGTGAATGCACTGGGCGTGTTCGAACCATCCGCCCCACTCCGATCCTTCATTGATGCAAAATTCCGTTTGGTAAGCAGGCTTTCCGGCGCATCGTATCGCCGCTTCCTGCATCCACTCAACGTAAAAGCCGGTGTAATAGTGATGGCAGTAGGCGTATATTTTATTCCAATCGATGTCGGCCTCAAGAAACCGGTTGAGATAGTGCGATATTCCCATGACATCCGGCCCGATAAACAATACCGGTTCATTCAATCCAATGCTGATCTTTTCATACACCGCGTCGAGCGCTCTGCCGTACGATGCCAGGGTGGGACTCTCCGCCGTTTCAAGCAGGCACCCTTCATAATCCACCGGACAACCGGGCTCGTTCTGAATGCTCAGCCAGTCGACGGGAACGCCGTGGTTTCGGAACCATTGAATTGATTGCAGCCAGTACTCCCCGTACTCTTCATACATGTAAAGGCTGTCGCTGTTTTTTTTCAGACTCGCCTGGCCGGTTCCCGAATAGGAGTCATTGCTTTTTAAATAGGGGGGAGGCGACCATGAGGTTAACATGACTTTCACGTGAGGCCATTTTGCCAGAATATCGAGCATCATCGGAATTTCTTTGACATCGTTATTCAGGCGGGGATCATACCAGTTCGCTATCCGGACGATGTTTATTCGCGCATTATTGAAGATGGAATCGTAGAGCTCGTCTTTTTTCGGGTGATTGTAGGGGAATACGTCAAATACGAAACCGCCGCCGAATCCTTCGATTACCTGGAACTTGTTATCTGCATTAACGGTCATTAAAGCAGCATGCCCGGGCGAACGGACGGCGCAGATGAGAAAACCGGCAAGTACTGCGATAATCGATATTTTATTACTCCATTTCATGGTTCAATACCCTCACTATCAACCGCTCTCCACCGAAACCGCCGTATGCGCGCATACCACACAGGCATCCAGCCCCCGCACGCAGGAAAAGCCGGGGGGCACCTGCCTGCGGCACTTCTGTGCCGCCCTTGTCATTGCCTCAACGGAGGGAGTTTATTGCCGCACGCGTATTGCCCTTTTAACAACGGCTCCGCCGCTCTTTTTCAAAGCCGCCCGGTGGATGCTGACTGTTCGACATGGGTTTTATATGCTATTGAATATATACAATTTCAGGGAGGAAATGGAACAAATAGATACTAGCCGGAGGGGGGAAATACGCATCGCGGTGAAGGATGACTTTCTGGTTACGGGAGCTTCGCCCCCGCGCCCCGGGTCCCGCACAGCGGGGTGGCCCAGGCGGCAATCACCCCCCGGACCCCCGGGCCTTTTGCCGCTGCAGCGCCGCTATTCGCTTATTCATTATCGCTTTTTTTATTATGCTGTGCCCCGACCGTGAGGGAGGGGGTTCAGGGCGCCCTACGCGCATCCTTACTTTTTTATTTATTCTTTATTCAATCTCTATTAATAGCCAATTCAAGTCTACGGAAGCGGGCGTGCCGACATACCTCGACTAAGCTCGGTACGGCGCCCGCGCCCCGGCCAGGGGGTGGCCCAGGCGGCCGCCACCCCCTCCTGGACCCCCGGGCCTTTTGCCGCTGCAGCGCCGCCTTATCGCTCCGGTTTATCACGTTCGTTCTTGAAGCGAAAGGAATCCAATG
>JAFGNB010000392.1 GCA_016927235.1 Chitinispirillaceae bacterium | reverse complement strand
GGGATTGCGGTTTTCGACCTGTCCGACCCTGAACATCCGGCGCCGATCGATTCGTTTCCCTTTACCCTGTACAGTTTTCCGATAACCGCCTACGGCATCGCGGTTCGCGACACGAACATTTTTGCCGCCGTCGGCGAGCGGGGATTGCAGATTTTAGGAAATACCGCCCCGTCCCGATGCATATCTCCGCCGATACAACAAGAGAAGGTGATTTCCATAACCGCTTTACCCGATGGAATGGTGCGCCTCCGGTTCTCCGGGGATATCGCTGGAAGCGTCTCCATCGGCATCTACGCTGCGAACGGAGCGCGTATCCTCAAGCGTCAATCTATTCCGGTTGGGAATGCAGCCGTGACGTTCAGCTGTAAAGGCATTGGAAACAAGCCGCTGAAACGGGGAGTGTATCTGATCCGCGTGAAAACGGATAAGGGGACATCGGCTATTGAAAAAACGGTTGTGCGGGTGAGATAGTATTGCAGGAGTGGTGTCCCTACTGTGGCGGGTTACCGCCGAGTGTCATATTTATCGTCAATCAGGAGGTTTCAATGAAACAGGTCCTGCTTCATACCATCAATTGTTCAACGCTCCTTGCCACTGTTCTTCTCTCTCCCTGTTGCTCCTGCGCCGACAGCGGTAGAAAACCAGTTGCGCGCAGGCAGCCGCTCGTCCGCACCATTACCAGCGTTGACGAGATGAATTCAATCATTACCACGGCTGGAGAGCGGCTCCTTATGTTCGATCTCTACGCCGACTGGTGCATGCCGTGCAGGATCCTTTCACCGATGCTCGAGAAGATCGCCACGGAGCAGAAAGACAAGGTAACGGTATACAAAATTAACATCGACACGAACCCGGAGATCGCCGGAGCGCTCGGGGTGAGCGGCATCCCTTTTGTCGTTTTCGTCAAGAATCGGGAGGGCGTCTACGCGCTGAGCGGCGTGCAGTCGAAAGACACCTATATACGGGTCATCAACCGGTTTGCCGGAGTTTTGGGAGCGCCAGAGGACGTCACTCCCGGCGGCGAACTTATCGGCGGAATCCGCATCGTAAAACTCTCGACCGCGGCGACGCCCGGCGACATATACGTCTACCGGGGCGAAACCGTCAAGCTCATTATCGATAGAGTGGAATTTCCCTACGCCATAAGCATCCCGGCTTTCGGCATCTCCCGAGAGGGAAGGGCGGGCGAATCGTTGGAGGTGACCTTTAAGGCAGAGGAGATCGGCGTCTATCCCGTGTTCTGCAATGGCGACTGCCCCGCCGGTGACGGTTCCCGGTACGGCCGCATTATCGTCATGCAGTATAAATCGACGGGCAAGGCGCAGTTTGCTGAACTCTCTGTTGAGGATGCGGTCACGCTTATTGCGGAAAAAAAACCGCTCATTCTCGACGTCCGCACGCCTAAAGAGTACTATGCCGGTCATATCGAAGCGGCGAAGCTCATACCCCTGCAGCAGCTTGATCAACGGGTATCGGAACTTTCGGCATACAAAGACCGTGACATTCTTGTCTACTGCCGCTCGGGAAACCGCAGCACGGTCGCCTCCCAGATACTGATCAGGAACGGGTTTAAAAAACTCTACAATCTGCGCCGGGGCGTCGTCGGCTGGGAAAAGGCGGGGCAAAAGATGGTGAAGTGAGGAGACAGGAGAAGAAATGCCGGGGATGCACTAGCAGTGGTTAAACCGGCGAAGCCGTCATCGTGTCTGCTGAAAGCATTTCGGAGTCTCCCGAAAGAAGTAAAGATTCTCCCGAAGCCATCGCTCCCATGCACGAAGCGCCTCCTCATTCACGCTTTAATGCAGGGGGACCATCGCTTCTCGCCTCAACGAACGATAAAAAACTCCTGAAAGTTATAAACGTCGGAGTTTTGGGCCGCCAGAAATCCACGAAGCGCCCCGTTCATGTTGGCGACGGCGCCGGGCCGGGGAACGGAGCCGTTATATCCGGCAACCGAGACGTCGAATCCATAACTCTTATCGGTCAGCCGCGATGCTGAAACGAACAGGCAGGTATCATCGAGTACCGTATCGATCAGTGCGAAATTGTGATAAAGGCTGTCCTGCAAATCACACATCACCCGATAGTGTTCGGCATCGCCCGTCCAGCGGACTGTTATATCGCTCCCATAATCAATATCCGAAGTGGAAGGCTCATTTATTATTACTCTCTGACGGGGTAGCGCTATATCCGCTTCCGCAACGCCCAAATCGGTGACAACGGCAACATGTCGTTTTTCAAATAACGAGTCGGTCAAGTAATATCCCTCAAAAGTAATTCCATCCATCTCAAAAAATTCTCTATCATAGATGCACTCGACGCCGCCTATTGTAACGAAGTGAATCCTTGGCCACGGAGAGCCGACGCACTGGGCGTGAACATGAATATTCAGTCCGAACGTGTCGCTACCGGTCGCAGGATTCCAATAATAGCATGCGTTTTGAAGATGTACGATGACAAAGGCGCCGCTCTCCGCGGGGTCGTCCGCAGCTGTCGGAGCCGAATGGCATCTAATCAGCAGCAGCAGAACCGGAAGCAGGATAATAGCTCGGGTAAGGATTCCCGGAATTCTTCCTCCGCCCATGTTTCGGGAATGAAGATACTGCATGACCGTAATATATTTTGTCCCGATTGATAAGCCCTCATTTTTCTAGAATTCCAACCGATTGTAACCGGACCGTATATCCGATGCATTCGACCCGGCCTGACTGTTGAAGAGGGAAAAAGGTATTTTTTCATGCGAACATCGGATTTCAATTCCTTCATGGCAAAGAGTAATTCATGTTGGAAAGCCTTTCTTCGATATCCGGCAAAATCCTCTCAGTGCCGATAATTGTTGTTATCCGCCTCTATCAAAGTCTTATCTCTCCCCTGTTTCCGACCAAGTGCCGTTACACGCCCACCTGTTCGGAGTACATGCTCCGGGCAATCAGGGAATGGGGAGTTGTAAAAGGTATATGGTTGGGGATCAAACGGATCGGCCGGTGCCACCCCTGCGGCGGGTGGGGTGAGGATGCGGTTCCGGGGAGAAAAGAGAAGTGACGTATTAAAGACGCGCCGGACCGCCAACCTCCTCACCTTGAAATTCGGCTCTCACCCGCATTTGCAACGCTGCACCGCGTTCAAAATTGAACAACCGCACCGTGTAAAATTGCAACAATGAAAAAGCCTGGATTCTCAACAGAAGCCATTGCTGTGAGAAATTGCTCAATATCGCTGGAGTGAATCCCGCCCCGGCTGCTGATCCCCTTTTGGCACACAATTTGTTTATTCTTTCAGTCGGAATTGAATTGATAATGTCAACCAAAAGGAGGTGTCGTATGAAGAGTCTGATTCCGTGGAGGAACAAGCACGAAAGTGCGGCGCCGGTTGTATGGGGTGACGACTGGTTTGACCGCATGTGGGAAAATCCCTTTAAAAATGTCCTTTCACCCTTTTTAAGCACCGGTTTTACCCGGGTGCCGACGGTTGATGTATCGGAAAACAGCAACGAGGTCATCGTCCGTGCCGAAGTCCCGGGTATGACGGAAAAAGAGATCGATTGTACCTGGAATAACGGCGTGCTGCGAGTCAGCGGCGAGAAAAAGAGCGAGAAGGAGGACAAAAAGAAGGGAAATTATTACCGGGAATGCAGCTACGGCTGTTTCTCAAGGGAGATTCCCCTGGGGGATGCCGTTGACGGGAAAAATGCAAAGGCGAAATACAAAAACGGCGTGCTTACCGTCAGACTGCCGAAAACGGAAAGCGCCCGCAGGACAATCGAAGTCAAAGTCAATTAAAAACAAAGGAGGTGCGTATGTTGTGGAATCTTGATGTATGGCGTGAAATGGAGCGGTTACGAAGAGACATGGAAGGTCTCTTCACCGGCTACGACCGCACGGCCGCGTCCGCGACCTATCCGCTCGTGAATGTGTACGAGGACAAGGACAAGCTGACGGTGACCGCCGAGCTGCCGGGCATGACGAAAGAAAAGGTTTCAATCACCTTTTCCGACAGCGTGCTCACCATCGCGGGTGCGCAGGAAACTCCTGCAAGCGTAAAGAACATGTCGGCGGTCCGTCGGGAACGGACCGAGGGTGATTTCGAAAAAACGATCAACATCCCGACGAAAATCGACCAGGATAAGATCAACGCCTCGTTCAGCAACGGCATCCTGACCATCACGCTGCCGAAAGCCGAAGAGGCCAAACCGAAAACCATAACCATCGAAGCGAAATAAACGGGAGGTGATCAGTATGGCAACCGAACTTGAAAAAAGAGAAAAGCAGGAAGTGGGGACCACGGCGGCGGAGCAGCTCAAACACAGCGGGCCCGCTTACAGCCCCGACGTCGATATCTATGTCTCGGACGATGCGGCGCTGTTTATCGTCGAACTGCCCGGGGTCAATAAAGGAGATGTGACGATAGAGGTCGATGAGACCCAGTCGCTCATTATCCGCGGGAAAACCGGCGTCAAGGAGCCCGAAAACGCGGTGCTTCGTCAATACCGAATGGGCGATTATTACCGCGCATTCCAATTATCCGATGAGTACGACAAAGAAAAAATTGCGGCGAAACTGGAAAACGGGCTGCTGGAGGTTACCATCCCCAAGAAGGAGGAGGCGAAACCCAAGCGTATCGAGATCAAGGCGTAAGGGTAAAGCAGATCGAACGGTGGCGGGGGTGCCGCTCCCTGAGCGGCGCCCCCGCTGTTTTCAACCTTTTGCCTGCTGTTCGCCGGATACTTTTTTCGCCGGTTCTTTACGTTCCTCCCCTTGCAACGGCGCATCAGCCATCCGCACCGCGAACGGCTTGCTTGCAGCGCCGAAATAAAGCGTCTGATGCGGAAAGGGAATTTCTATTCCGAGTTCATCGAACCGCTTCTTTATCCTGCGGTTCATTTCACGGCCGACAGACCACTGCTTGATGGGAAGCGTTTTTATCCGCGCCTTGATAATCACTGCGGAATCGGCGAACGCATCGACCCCGAGAATCTCCAGCGGCTCGAGGACAGCATCGCCGAATTCCGGATCATTCCGCAGCTCCTCTCCGATCCGTTTGAGGACTTCCGAAACATGATCGGTATCCTCCTTATAGGCCACACCGAGATCGAACACGTAGTAGGAAAAATCATGGGTCATGTTCGACAGGGTGGTGACCGCCCCGTTCGGAAATACGTGAACCGTCCCGTCGAGTCCCCGCAGCACCGAAGTGCGCAGGTTGACCTGCTCGACGAGTCCGCCGGTTCCATTGATAATCGCCACATCTCCCACACGGATGCGGTTTTCAAAGATAACGAAAAGACCGCTGATCACGTCGCGCACGAGGTTCTGCGCACCGAAACCAACGGCAACGCCGACGATCCCGACGCCGGCCAGCATCGCCTTGACGTCGAACCCCAGTTCATCCATAACCATAATCACGCCGATGACGAAAATCGATACGGTAACCATTTTCTGAACGATGGCGCCGAGCGTTGTGACGCGTTTCTCAATTTCAATCGGCTTTGCGTCGCCGGCGCTCAGCATCCGCTTCTGTGCGGCATGTTTGAAACGGCTGATAAGAAAACACGAAATCTGCAGTACCGCCCACGCGCCGACGAGGATCGCGGCGATACGGAGCGACAGCTGCACCACCGGCGTTTTCGAAGTCAACAGATGACCGATACGCAGCCCCCATGTCATGACGAGGAGAATCAGAGCCGTGAGATAAATGCCTCCATAACCGACCCTCCCGATCGTTTTCATATTCCCGGCAATGCGCTCCTGCAAATCCTGATACTGCGATAGAACGGACCGCTGGGCATTGCCAAGCATCTTCATCACTTTGCTCCATAGTGCAAGCAAAAATCCCCCCGCAAGCAGCACGATCAGTGTTTTGATCGTCCCCTGAATAAAAAACCGGTAGGTCGACGCGGGCCCAGCAATCGACAATCCGGTAAGAACAATCATATAGAGCATCACAATGAGCGGCACCTTCGCGAGGATGAAATCAAGGATTAGAAATAACCGCCGGTGTCGTACCCGTTCATCGCGAAAACGTTGAAAGGGTTCCAGATAGAGTTGCCGCAACCGCCACAGCGTATAGGGAATCAACAGCGTCATCACCACCTGGAATGCGCGGGAGACGAGCAGTTTTGCGTAAGTTAATTCCAGCATACCGGTTGCCTGATGCAGGAAATACATCAGCAGCGACACACGAAAAATCGTGGAGCATCGTCGTGTTATCATGAGCGCCGCCGTATCAGAGCATGCAATGGTGCGCAGCCGGGAAATGTTCGGTGAGAAAAGCACGTAAAGAAGGGTAATCGCCGCGATATATAAAAGGTAGGCTCGCCCCGCCACCGAAAAAAAATGTTGCGGAACAGGACCAACCGGAAAAAAGCTCACAAGGAAAAGGGCGGTTGCCCCGCCGACGCCGAACGAGCTTCTTGTGAGAATGATTGCGAAAATCCCAATGAATCGTTTCGGAGCTTCACGATCGATAAACGCCGCATTTCTCAGACGGCGTCCGATTCGCCAGATACCGAATCCGAAGAGGAGCCCGATACTAAAAGCCGCGATTATCAGAATAATCAGGGTCAATAACCGTTCACGAAAATCGCTCCTTTCCATCGCGTTCCGTATAGTCCCCGCCTGTGTGGAAAATCGGTGCAGCTCCCGAATCAATTCATTGGATAAAACGACGAAATCCGAAGAAACTTTCTGCACGGCGCGGAAAAGATTGAACGTCGCAGCCGCTTTGACGGGCAGAGAATCAACACCGGAGCGTTCCGAAACGGCCCGCTGCGCGTCGACGAGAAGTTGAAGCCGCCCTTTCAGGACCGCGATGTTCTGACTGTCGTCGAGAAAGGCTATTGCCGCCTCGATTCGTTCAAGCGACAGTGCCGAGTCGGCGGCAATGTCCGGTTGCGAATAAGCGCCGCCTGTTCTCAACAGCAGCATAAACGCCACGACAAGTTGCGAAAAGCGAGACCTTTTCATGTCGACCTCCATTGGTTATACAATAGCATCTCTCCCCTACCGCGAACAGCTGCCGAAGCATGAATACTACGAAGCGTCCACGATACTACCGGCGGCATAACGATCCCCCTCCGGTACCGTTGTAAAAAATAGTTCCCTACACCGGCGCTTACTTGAAAACCTGTTTAACTTATCCTTAAAAAATGGTATTTTTGCTTTCTCTTTCACCACAGGAGCTTCAACCATGCCGATGTATGAATTTTATTGCAGCAGCTGCAACACCATTTTCACCTTTTTTTCTCGCGCGATCAATACGGAAAAAATCCCGCCCTGTCCGAAAAACGATTCCCATGCTCTCAAACGCATGGTATCGCGTTTCGCCGTGACCGGTACATCAAAGGCAAAGAGAGAAGGTGACGGCGATGATACGATGCCCGATCTTCCTATCGATGAATCCCGCTTGGAAAAAGCGATGGAATCGCTCTCGGCTGAGGCGGAAAACATCAACGAAGACGACCCCCGCCAGGCGGCTAATCTTATGCGTAAATTGACCGATATGACCGGACTCAGGCTCGGCGACAAAATGGAGGACGCGTTAAGCCGCATGGAGGCGGGCGAGGATCCCGACGCCATCGAGCGGGAACTGGGAGACATCGACGAGTCGGATCTGTTCTCCCTTTCCCATGGTGGAAAAAGCGGCGTCAAATCGCGCTCCCCCGTAAGGGATGATACGCTGTACGAGATGTGAAAGGCCGGACGTCGGAAACCGGAATTAAAAAAATCGAAGGCAGGAATTTGAAGGTATATTATATAATAATATTACCCGTGAGGCAAAAACAACGGAGGCTCCTATGTCGGTGTCACGGCGATCGTTTTTAAAGGGTGCGGCTGCGGCGACAGCGGTTTCCGCAGCGGGCGGTGCAGTGCAGGCCGTTTTAGGGGAAGCGGCCGCGATTACGTCGAGCGCGAGCCCGAATAAATTCCCGGGACGGGTGGCGATTAATTTCAATAAAAACGCCGTTGCCGATTACGCAACAAAAAAGGTAAACATCGACGTGCTGAAAAAAATGGTCGACGACACGGTCATTTTGTTGACAGGCAAAAGCACGGTCGGCGACGCATGGAAGGAACTCTTTCCCGCGACATTGACCGCGACATCGAAAATCGCCATAAAAACGAATTTTTACGCCCCCAATGTCAGCCCCCCTCCGGAGGCGTTGCTTGCCATAGTGGAAGGATTGCGGAAAATGGAAATCAACGGCAGCAAATTCACGGGAGCGATCACCGTTTTCGAGGGAAATACAAGCAACGATTTTGCAAAGGGCGGTTACGATTCCGCGGCCTTTAACGCAGCCGATGCTACGCTTGTAAAAGCGAGTTTCGCCAACGGAAGCGATCCCGCCGCCGGCGAAAGCTCCTATGCAACGCTTCTCGATCAGGCCGATTTTCTTTTCAACATATTCAGCGCCCGCGGGCACGACTCTTTTGCCGAAGGCCTCTCGCTCGGTTTCAAGAGTCATTACGGAACGTACGTCAATCAACCGATGGGAACCATCCACGGTTCTCCCGGGTTTTCACAACGAGTGCGCAATCTTCACTGTACCGGCGTCATCAGCAAAAAACAGGTCCTGAGCGTCAGTTGCGCCTTTTTCTGCAATGATGAGGGAACATCGATGGGTACCGGCAACCCCAACAGATCGTCATTCACGACCTACGTAAAGACCATTGATCCCGACGCAACCTGCGAATCTCCGAGCACCGTCATCATGAGCACCGACGCGATCAGTTGCGAGATGCAGGTAATCAAGCTCCTCCGTCTCAACAAAAACAAACCGTACGGCGTCGACGATATGCCCAAATACCTCCGGGCTTCCGCCGGAATTGAGGGCGCACTCTCCGACAAAACTTACACTATCGGTGTAATCGACGAAAAGAAGATGGAGATCCGAAAAATGATCAACGGCGCCAGTACGCCGGTGATCCACACAACTCCCGATTGTTCCGCTTCGCATGCGGCTTTACTCCATGCGACGCCCCTGCCCGGAAAGGGGATCACCCATTTCGAATTCAAGGTTCCCTCCCTGCTCCAGGGAACTCCTGCGCGTCTTTCCATTCACGATCCGAAGGGACGGCTGGTCTTTTCAAAAGAGCTGCCGGTGGGCGGCGTTCTCAACCACTTTTCCTGGGACCAGCGCATAAAAGGCGGTATGAGAGCCGTCGCCGGAAAATATATCGGCGTCCTCACCGCCGGGCACGTCGGAGCTTCCGCGCTGTTTGTGCTGCCGTAAAGGGTTTATTGTAAGTTTAAAACGTTAAAGGCGGAGTGTCATTTGCACTCCGCTTTCAGCGGCATGACTACCGTTTGCGGTCACCGCATTGCCGTCATGACGCGGTGGACCGTTTCCCGGCCTGACAGACGCATTTTGACAAGGTAGGTACCTGCCGGAAGCGATGCGACTGCCGTACGGGTTGAAGGTTGTAGCGTTACCACGCGCTTTCCCTGCAGCGAGTAAACGGCAATTTCCGCTCCTGCAACATTGGAGAACGCGATGCGGCCGGCATGCAGACTGATAATCGGCCGGATCGGCATTGCCAAACGGGAACCCCCCTGCGTTTTAACCGCCTGTTTTATTTTATTTAAAATGGCGATAATCCCCGGATAATCTTCAGCGTAATACATGATCTTGGCGGGATTATACCCTTTCTCCTTTTTCAGGATGATTTTTTCGCCGACCATCTGTCCCGAGGGATCGACCTCGCGAATGGTGCTGCTCAGCCCCGACTGATTCCCGCCCGGATATGCTTCATGGACGAGGGTATTGCCGGATTTCATGCGGATCGCACTGCTCATTGAGGCGGAGTACATGCTGTCGGTCGACTCGTATACCCATGTCGCCGGCAGCGGTGCCGCCGGGGAGCCGGCGGTGAGGGTGTTGAGTGCGCCCTCCGCATCCCACGGATTGATTTCAACCGCTTGCGAACATCCGACCTGCTTCATGTTCGCGTCGGCATTATTGTGAAAAAACAGGATATTACCCGCATTCCGGTACCCTTCGGGAATCCAGGTCGGGCAGTGGAGACAGTTGACGAGATCCCCTTCATGGCCGAGTCTCTTTGTCACGATCGTCGTTTCAGCTGGGGTTATGGTAGTGTCTCCCCTTCTGACGGTAATCCTTTCGGGCGTAATTATCATGGAATCAATAAATTCCATTATATAGTTCGAAGGATGGCCCCAGCGGTAGAGAAGTCCGCCCCCTTTGCCGTAATTGCCTCCCGTTGAGCCTCTGGCCTCTTCCGTTGACGTACTGTGATCGATCACGTACACCTCACTGAACACACGCGACGAAAAGAGGACGAGGTCTTTCTCCGCACTGTAGTCGATGCCGTTGAGGTGGACCCACTGCGCAGGGAATGCGGGCCATGTCGGATGGGTACCGTCGAACAATTCGGGATGTGCCAAAACATTATCTTTGGATGCCACATGATCCAGAATGTGCCATTGCCAGACGATTTCCGAATTTCCCGCCCCCGTCAGGTCGGGCTTGATCTCGATGATCTTCTCGGCCTGAAAGGATTTTCGCTGCATCATTCCCGTCCCGAACACCGCCGAATCCACTCCCGCGGCAACGGCCACCTCCTTGGTTGCGGTAACGAATGACACGGCGAGGACGTTGTAACTTCCGTCCGGTTTTTTGATAGGCTTGAAATCGTGATGCAGCGACTGGTCGACATCCGCAATCGTATCCTCCCAGAGAATAGTACCATCCAGATCCACCTCCTGGATGACCCCGTTGACCGGCGCGGCGCCGTCGCCGACTCTGAGTCCCGGCCGGCTGCAGCTTCTCAGCAGATTTCCGTTTTCGAGGAGGTAGCACGAATATCCGCAGGTGGCGCTGACTTTACTAGTGGTAACTCGAGGGGGAGTTCGTGATGAATCAATTATTGTGTCGATAATCGTATGAACCCACTTGAAAATGATATTGCCGTCCTTATCGAAAAGATCGGTCGTATCGCTCATGAAGGCGGCGCTGAGCACATACCCCTCGGTCAACGCCGAAACCGTGTTGACGCTGCCTGTGAACAGCAGCAACAGCAACGCAAGACTGATAAAAACTCCTCTTCTCCCACTCATTCGGACTACCGCCTCTCTATTGGAAAATGCTTATCGAACAAATTCGACGCCGCGGCATACGGCAGGCCCTTAAAATACAGCGAAAAGATGTCCTACGGACGCTCGTATTCGCACAAATTTCGATCATTTTGCGATACAACACCCGAATTCAGTACTTATTTCGCACTCCCTGATAGAGTATGCCGCCGTTTTTATAAAATTCACCTTCTCCCCTTCAGCGGGAGTGGTGCGGTTCGCTCTCTTCTTAATGTCGAAATATGACGGCATTACTCAATCACCACCCTCACTTGCATAATCCCGGCCGGTGTTGCGATAATTTCGTTTTACTACACGCCCTCTGTTCTCTGTGAATAATCCGGCCGATGCTCACTCATTTCTAATATAATTATTTTTCTTACAATCGATTAATAATATGCCCATTTTGAAAAAATTCTGTTCTCTCAAGAGAATGACCCGCTCTTTGCCAAGAGTGTATGATTTTTCCGATCCTCACGAAGGAGCTAACCTCCTTGTAAACCAGTATATACGGTCAATTGCCCGCTATTTCACTACCGTCCGGGTGACATTAAGAGGTGCACCCCATACATTCTCCCCATGAAATAAGGACACATATAATTATTAATAAAATGATAACTAGAAAAATATTCGATATCTGCTTGCCATTTATTAGTAACTCAAATAATGTCCGATGGTTGCATGTGCTTGAAATATCGTGGAATAATGTGGAACATATCAAGAAATCCCCCTGTTGTTAAACGCACTGCATCGGCCGGGAGTCATCCTGAAACATGCACAATAATGCCCATTTTTTATATTGGCAGGCTGCAATTCAGGAACATGCTCTCTGCAGCGATCCTGAATATGGTCGCGCCGTGGAACAAAACTTCAGCCTATTGAATTCGTCTCCTCTTTATCCTGCGGGGAGACGTTTTCATAAAACGGCGCCGCACTGGTCGACGTTCACGGAAAACCACTCCTCGCAACCCCCGGTGGGCGGGGTATCTGCGATTCACCCGATCTCCGGGCGCTGTTCGACGTTGCCTTTGCCTCCGGAGAGGCGGCGATGTCGGATCTGCACTATACCGACGACAGCTCCGTCATCCACCTTTCCCTGTTTGTTCCCCTCATCTCCGACATTGATTCCACGGCGCCGGGAGCCATCGTGCTCGATATCGATCCCGAGCGGTTCCTCTACCCCCTCATACAGTCATGGCCCATACCGAGCCGCAGCGCCGAGGTGTATCTTGTCAAAAAAGATGGCGACAAGGTGCTCTTTCTCAACAAGCTGCGCCACCGTAACGACACGCCGCTTCGCCTTCGCCTCCCGTTGGGGCAATCCGACCGACTCGCAACCAGGGCGCTTTCGGGCTTTATCGGGGTGATGGAAGGAACGGATTACCGTGCCGTGCCGGTACTCGCCGCGGTGAGGCCGATTCCGGGCACGAAATGGTGCATGATCGCCAAAACGGATGCCAACGAAGCGTTTGCCGCGGTGCGTCTTTTTTCCTTCATCATCATTACCTTCATGGTGATGCTCATCCTTCTTTCGGACGCGCCAAGAACCTCACCAACCAACTGCTCACCTTTGCAAAAGGCGGGGCGCCGGCGAAAACCACACGCGCGCTTTCCCCCCTTATCCGCGATATTGTGCATTTCGCGCTGAGCGGTTCGACGATCAAGCCGGTCTTCGAGATCGCCGACGATCTCTCCGCGTGCGACATCGATGAACATCAGATCGGGCAGGTGCTCGGCAACATCGTATTCAACGCCCGCGATGCGATGCCGCGGGGAGGGGTTATCACCGTCACTGCGGAAAATATTGCCTCCGGCGCACCGCTCCCCGCCGCGCTCGCGCCTGGCAGGTACGTCCGCATCGACATCCGCGACCAGGGCACGGGGATTCCTCCCGACAATCTCC
>JAFGNB010000391.1 GCA_016927235.1 Chitinispirillaceae bacterium | reverse complement strand
CTGGAGCGCCTTGTAAATGTCGCCCATTCCTCCCCTGCCGATCTGCGACACGACCTTGTAATGCCCCACCTGCAGCGGCATGGTGTCGGGCGGTTTCTGCTTCATCATCTGGTTGAACATGTTTCCGCTGGCTCCTCACTCCGGCGTCGTGACCGCGGCGACGGCTGCCGGGGGTTAATGTGCAATAATGTCGCGAACGATCCGCAGCGTCTCCCGTTTGGCCCGTTCAAGATCATCGTTGACGATCCGGTGCTCGTATTTCCCTTCGCAAAGCGCATAGTTCATCTCCACCGCGGCGTTCGTCATCCGGCGCTCGATCGCCTCATCGCTCTCGCTGTGCCGCTCACGGAGCCTCCGTTCCAGCTCGTCCATGCCCGGCGGCACGATGAGTATGCCGACGGCGCCGGGATACACCGCGTCGAACTTCTTCTTGCCGAACACATCGATATCCATCACGATATCGGCGCCGCGTCCGAGGTTTTCATCGATGAACGAGCGGGGCGTACCGTAATAACTGCCGTGCACCATCATCCACTCGGCAAACCCCCCTTCGTCAATCGTACGCCTGAACTCCTCTTCGGAGAGGAAAAAATAGTGCTCCCCGTGCCGTTCCCCCGGACGCGGATGCCGGGTGGTGGCGGAAATGGAGTACATCAATTCCGGGATGCAGATGCGCAGATAATCGAGCAGGGTGGTTTTCCCCGCGCCCGACGGAGCGGAGAACACGATCAAATGGCCTTTTTTTCTCTTTTTCACTAACCGGTTATCCGCCACCTACGCTTCCTTTTTTGCCTGCTGAAGTTCCGATTCCCGTCGGGCCTCCTCCTCCATCAGCCGCCGTACCTCCAGAGCCTCCTGCTTCAAATCGAACTCCTTCTGCAACGAATACTCCACCTTGACAAGAAGGTTGATCATGGTGGTAAGCGTCCGGCTTATCACCAGGAACATGATGAAAACGAACAGCAGGGTGGTCCCCGCGAGAATATAGTGACCGACCATATGACTCCGTTAAGAGGAGGAGAAGTCGGAATTCAGGAGTCAGGAGTCGGAAGAGAAGAAAAAATCTCCCGCCTCCTGAATTCCCACACCAATATACAATAGTGCCTGAAGGCAATGCATGGAGAATGTAGTTAAAATCGGCACATGGGGAGGGGGTTGGGGAAAAGAGGAAAAAAAGCGGGACTGTTTTCCACTCCCCACTCGTTCGCAGATTATTGGTGATCAAACCTACTTGTTATGCGGTACCAGTATTTTGACATCAACGCTGCTGATATTACCGGAGTTGTCGGTCGCGGTAATGCGGATGGTATAGATTCTCCCATTACCGTTTCCGGAACGTTCCGCACGCAATGAAAAAGTGATGATCCCTGATTCCTGATTTATTACCGGTTCGGTCCAATCCGGCGCTTCATCCCCGTCCCCAAGCCCGTTTTGCGGCTCATTGCTCGAAATAACCGTTGAGAGGGTAACGCTGCCGGCATTATCCTCCGCATTGGCCGCGATCGAAACGGTTCTCATCGTGTGGTTCGGCGGCCAGAGCATATTTACACTGGACGAAGGGGCCAGCGTCGGCACCGTCGTATCGACAATCGTTACGTCAATATCACTGCTTACGAATTCGTTGATATGGTCGGTAACGGACAGAGTGAGCGTATGTGTTCCAAGCGACAGTGAATTGATTATATAATCGGGCAGATCGAAAGGAACTCCACCCGTCTCCGGTTGTACATCACCTTCAAAAAGCAGGATATCTCCGTTAAACCATTGGAAATGAATCGGATCGCCGTCGTAATCGGCAACCGTACCTCCGATCACGACGTCGGATGAGATTTCATAAATCCCCGCGCCGGTAGCAACGACGCTGGGAATAGAATTCTCTATAGTAAGGAACATATCGTCACTGCCGGTTGCCAGACCGTCGCTTGTTTCCAGCGTCAGTACATGCGTACCGACATTGAATTCAATTGCCGCAAGTGCCAACAGACATTGCTTTTCGGCGGTTGCCGGCGCCCAATCCGAAAGAACATTGTCTCCTTTAAGCCAGCGGTACGACAATTCATCGTCTTCATTGTCGTCGGACACGCTGCCGATAATAACTGTCGAAGGAATCTCACTGCTGGGTATGATGATATTCGGTCCTGCATCGGCAACGGGAGGAACGTTGGGAACCGCAATAAAGAGCGTCACAAAACCGTCTTCACTTCCAATAATAAGGTCTTTGAGACCGTCATTGTTCCAATCGACGACAAACGGTGCGGCCTTACTGCCGATGCAAATCGATCCCTCCGTTCCCCTGATCGATTTTGCCGGACCGAACAGCGGCACCTGCCCGGTGCCCGTATTAAGAAAAACGCTCAGACATCCGTTTTCTTCTCCGGTAACGATGTCGAACAGTCCGTCACGGTTCCAGTCGTACACCACGAACGGCGCGGCATTTCCCGAATTGAGCAACAGGGGCGTTACATCAGGCTGAGTGCTGAAAACCGGCGCGTCGTCCGGAGCCTGTATTTAGAAATACTTTCACCGCGCCCGTGAGATCACCCACAAGCAGATCCTTCCTTCCGTCGTTATTCCAGTCGACGACAGCCGGAACCGCATTTCCCGAGACCTTCGCGGGCAAAACAACCGCTTCCGATGAAAAAAGAGGCGCTGTGGGTGTGCCTGAATTCAGACGAACCGCCAATGATCCGTCGGTTTTGCCAAAAATAATATCGATAAGAAAGTCGTTGTTGAAATCGACAAGACAGAAGGCGTAGTCACTTTCCGCGCACTCGAGGACGGGTATCGCGGGCGAAGTGAAGACCGGCGTTTCATCCGATCCGCCGTTAAGCCAAGCGACGAGGTTATTGTCCGCATCGATTCCGAGAAGGTCCTTCTTTCCGTCCATATTCCAGTCAGCGACGACGGGCTTTGCTGCGCGGCCGAAGTTCAAATCGACGCCCGAAGCCGCAATACTCACGCCTGTCGTATAACCGAATCCCGCACCCGGCTGTATTGCAGCATCAATCGTCACGGTATCGCCGGAAACGACCTCCACCATTCGGTAAAATTTTTCATATCCGGGGGCGATGATCTGCACGACATACGGCCCTTCAGGTAGCGCTGTCGCTTTGCATGGGGCATCCCCCGCGAAAGCGCCCGGATAGGCATAGGTGCCGCCAAGGTATACTCTGGAGCCCAGGGCGGATGACAGAACCTTGACAGCTCCTTTACCGTCGGTCGGCACTGCCGAGGCCGACGTCACTAGCGGTTCCGCATTGCCGAACCGGTCAACCGCGACGACGGCGAAATGGTATCGTGTACCGTTGGTCAATCCAGTCGCCTTATAGGTGAAGGTGCCGTTTTCAATCGAAGCAATCGGGGCGATTCCTTCTATTGATGTAAAGGCGGTTTCGCGTTGATAGATGCGGTACGCGACAACATCCGGCGCTTCATTGTAACCGGCCCAGTCAAGGAGGACCGTACCGCCGGTTTTTCCATCTGCTGCCGCGATTGCCACGGGATCGGGAGCGCCGGTTTCAATGACGATCGAAATCGCTTTCATTGCCCTGTTGCCGCTCGCGTCCGTTGCTACAATGGTTATTTCGTAGGTATCGTCGCCGCTGAAGGTGATTCCGGATTCGTGCGAAGCATCAACTGTTGGTGAAGGATCGATATCGTCGGAAACGGAATAGGTCAGGGTCACCGGTACGTTGGAGGTCACATTACCCGATGGTGTCATGGAGATCACCGGTGCGATATTGTCGATCTGCGCCGTTACCGAAGCGGAGGGCGGACTTTCGTTGCCCGCCTTGTCGATTGCGGTAACATGGAACGTGTAGGTAATGCCGGCCACCAGTCCTTCGCGTCTGAAGGTACAGGCCTTGAACGGGATTGCATTGTATTTTTCATCGTTTCCGTATGCATTGTATCCCGCGATGTCGGGTTCTGTATTCGGGTTCCAGGAAAGCCCGGCAATAACGCCGTCCATTGCAAGAGTCAATCCGGTCGGCGACGATGGAGCGTTCATGTCGATAACCGCCACCTCGAACGGTTTTTCCGATGCGGTTTCGGTTTCGTTCTTCAGGCGTGCGGAGAGCTGATAAATGCCTGTGAACAGAGGTCCGATGGTGATGACATTTTCAGCCGGACCGTTAAGGGTGACGGCCGTCGTTGCGATCACTTCGCCTCCGTGTACAATTTCGATCGAACCGGTATAGTCGCCGCAGGAATAGGTCTGAACCGTTACCTGCACTTCATCCGATTCATTGTAGGTCTCTTTATCGGTTGTGACGGCGATAATCGCTGTCGGCCTGACGTCGAAGGCCTTTGATCCCGTCACTAGGGTAAGGTTGGTGCCGCTGGAATAGATGCCGTACACAAGTTTGTGCGTCCCCGCTACCGTCGTACTCATTGAAGAGGAAACATCGACTTCCGATTCACCCGAGGCAAGATCGCGGATAACCTCGAACAGTTCGGTATACGAGCCTTCCGGTGTGTACAGCCATCCTTTCACCACCACCGGGAGTGCGGTATTGGATTTGACCGTCAGTACCGCGGACAACCGGTCGATGGGGTCATAGGTTTCTTTGTCAAGCATAACGTTCGTTACTTTCAGTGAATAGCCGAGAACATCGAATCTGCACGATCCGATGTTTTCACCCAGATAATGCTTAATCGACTGCGTACCGGAAGCCATGGCGTCGGGCAGCGCGAAATTGAAATTCGTCGGCCCGGCAAGCGCGATCGTGGCGGAGTATCCGGTCGTTGTCGTCACGATGAGGTCTCCGGTCTCCTCGGTCGCGACATTGACCGTTACCGTTTCCCCGGGAGTGTATACCGACTTGTCGGT
>JAFGNB010000390.1 GCA_016927235.1 Chitinispirillaceae bacterium | reverse complement strand
TGGACGGGAAAGGTCATCGGTTGGGACACCTCTTCCTTATTAAAAGAGGGGACCTGGGGAGATCAGGTCGGACTTCCGGTAAGTAGCAGTATTGCCAACAGTCAGTTCAGCTGGGCGCCGGAAATATACTGGGATGATATCCAGAACAAATGGATGATCTACTGGTCGGTTGCCGTAAGCGGAACGAATACCCGTATGTATTACTCAATGATAAACGGCTCTGATTTCAAGACGTTCAGTGAACCGAAGGAGCTGATCAACACCGGCTACGATCTGATTGACGGAAGTATCATTAAAGTCGGCCCGGGAAATTACCAGATGTTTTTCAAGGATGAACGTACGGGGTACAAGTATATCCGCCGCGCGTGGGGTGCGACAACTCCCCAGGGCCCCTATGACCATATCAGCGAAGTTGTCGCCAACGCCACCACCGAAGGACCGACGATTTACCGGGCCGGGGGCAAGTACCGTCTCATCGTCGATCACTACTCCAACAAGGGGGTGGCGGTATGCAGTGTCGACGATATCAATACAAATCAATCCCCGTGGCCGGAAGCTTGGTGTCTCTACGGTACCGGTACTTCACGCTTTGTCGCCAGCCACTGCAATGTTATCGAGGTGCCGAAGATGCTGGTCAAGTGGATGCTCTACAACGACAATACGTGGGAGAAGTACGTCAAGGGGGAGATAGTGAAGGCGGAGGATTTAAGGCCGGTGCGGACGACTGCTTTACAGCAGTATGGAACCGTTGTAACAACGGTTGATCTGCTTGGGAAAGTATTAGCGGTCAATCCATTGACACAAGAAAACGTGACGTCGACCCCCTCCCGTATCTACCACCTCCCCGCCGGTTGCTACGTTACCGCCGGGAGCAAAGAAAAGAGCGCGGGGGTGAGTGTAGCGCCGCGTCGATAGGGATGGATGCAGATACAAGCGAAAAAGAGCGCGGCGGTCGTTTTTCCTGTTTTTATTTTTCTCTTTTTCCTCCTCCTCATCGATCCCCGTCTGATCCATCACGTCCAGGATCCCCCCTTTTTGCGCGACATGCATTTTTTTTCCTCCTTCGCGGGGTATCCCGGCGGCATGGTATGGTATATAAGCGCCTTTTTAACGCAGTGGCATATTTTCCCCTGGCTGGGCGCGCTTATCATTACCCTGTTTATTTCCCTGAATTATCTGCAGGCCGTTTTTATGTTGCGGCGTATCGGAATGGGCCGTGGCGGGGAGGCGGCGGCAGTCCTGCCTGCACTGCTGCTTTTCGCCGCGTACTGCGATTACCGGCTCCCGCTGTCGTATGTTGCCGGCGTATCGGTCGCGCTGCTCTTTTCGAATCTGTACCTGTTACGGTCATGCGGACATGCGTACGGCCGGTTGTTGCTTTTCGGGATTCTCGCAACAGTGGCGTACTGCCTTGCCGGAACGGGAGCCTTGCTTTTCGCAGCGGTGTGCGGGCTGTATGAGCTTCTGTACCGAAAAAAGTACGCGACCGGCGTTGTCATCATTGCGGCTGCGTCGCTCCTGCCGCTGATCGGCGCGAAGTCTGTTTTCGTCATTTCCGTGCCTGCCGCGTACTACGATGTTATCGGCCTTAAGACGAACCTGCTCGCGGCGGCGCCCTATCCCCGCATGCCGCCGCTTATCTACGGCGTGTACCTGTTTTTCCCCTTGCTGCTTGTCGCGGGGCGACTCTTTTTCTTGCGCGGTCCGACGCGTGGCCCGGAACCCCCGCTTCCTGCGCGGGGTTCGCCCGCAGGGAGGGGCGGACTCTTCGGCATCAGACCCGGCGGTTCATGGCTCGTGGTCGGCGTGTATGCCGCGGCGCTTGCCTGCACGGCGTGGCGTTGTTTTGATGGAAAAGCAAAGGCGAATTACCGAATCGACTACCATGCGCGGCACTGCCGCTGGGACGACATCGTGCGGGAGGTCACGCCCGTCAACCTGGTCGACTACTCCGTACTCAGTCAGATGCATCTGTTCAGGGCCCTCTATTACCGCAACCGCCTGCTTTCCGATCTGTTCATGTATCCGGGCGCACTGCCGGGCAAATCGTTTCTCATGATCACCGGCCCGATGGCGGCGCAGTATCCCGTTCAGATGAGCGATTGCTTTTTCGAGATCGGCGGGCTGAATCAGTCGGAGTACTGGGCGCACGAAGCGCTCTCCCTTAAGGGGAAAAAAACGCGGATCCTGCAGAGGCTCGCATTGATCAATCTGCTGAAGGGCCGGAAAAACAGCGCTGAAAAATTCATCACGCTCCTCGGAAAAACGCTCTTCGGCAGGGAAGCGGCCCTGAACTGCAGCCGTTTCCTTGACGACGATTCGCTTTTTGCCGGCGATGACCATCTTCGGCGGATCGGATCGTATATGCCGCACCGGGAGTATAGCTGCCGTGATTACTACGCCGAGCTCGTGCACCTGTTCGAGGAAAATTCGGACAACCGGATCGCCTTCGAGTTCATCGTCGCCGAGAATCTGCTCAATAACAGCATCGGTCCGATTGTCGAGAATACCGGTTTTTTCCGAAGGTTCGGCTACGAACGCCTTCCGCGGCATGTCGAGGAGGCGGTGGTAGTCCAACTGGCTCTGTCGGGCTCAGCCGTCGCGACTTCCGGCGGCTTCCGGCTTGACAATGGTTGTTTCCGGCGTTTCGAGGATTTCAACCGGATTCTTTCCCGGTATCGGGAAGAGCGGCCGCGCGCTCTGAAGCTGCTGGCCCCCGAGTATGGGAGGACCTACTGGTACTACCTTGCCTCAACCGAACGTCCGGTACTGCTGAAGGGGAACGAATAGGATGCGAAACGTCCTGCAAAAAAGCCTGTCCTATAGCCTTGCCGGCATTGCGGCAGTTGCTATTATTGCCGGGGGCATCATGATAAAAAATGAAAAAATCGGCCCCTGTTCAGCCGTCGAGCGGCTGCCGGTCATCGATCCCGATTATGCCGGAATCGTTATCCCCCCCAACATCGCGCCGCTCAACTTTACGATCAGGGAAGGGGCGTCCCGCTATCGCATAAAGATATATGCCGCCACCGGCGATACGATCCGGGTCAACGCCGTCGGGCCCGCGGCCGTGGTGAATATTCCCATCAGGAAATGGAAAAGGCTGCTGCAGTCGAATCGCGGCAAAATCCTGACAATCGATATTTATGCAAAGCACCGTACCGCATGGCGCCGGTTCACTTCGATAACGAACAGGATCGCCCGGGAGCCGATCGACGGCTATCTGGTATACCGCATCATTTTCGGATATAAATCAATACCGGAAATGGAGATCCGGCAGCGGGAGATCGGCAGCTTCAACGAAAAAACGGTCTTGAATAACCGCACGCTCTCGACACGATCGCTTGCCTGCATAAACTGCCACGCTTTCTGCTCAGGCAAACCGGATAGAATGATTATCCACCTGCGGGGAGAAGGGCAGGGTATGCTGCTGGCGGCAGGGAAAAAAATCGTCAAGATCGACACGAGGTCGGATTTCAACAGGGGGCCCGCTTCTTACGCCTCCTGGCATCCCGGCGGCGATCTGCTCGCCTTTGCGGTGATGAACGTGACGCAGGCGCTTCATTCGGTGGGCGATCCCCGGGTGGTTTTTGACGAAACGTCGGACCTGATAATTTACAATATAAAATCGAATCTCATTTCGACGAATCCGTCGATCGCCGATACGCTGCGGATGGAGACCCTTCCCGAGTGGTCTCCGGACGGACGCCGGCTGTACTTCTGCAGCGCTCCGCGGCCGGAAAAGATCGACGGGGCGTTTTTTATCGATTTGAAATACCGGGATATCAAATATGACCTGATGCGGATACCGTTCGACATCCGGACGGGTGCATGGGGGGCACCTGAAACCGTGCTTTCCGCACGGGAAACGGGCATGAGCAACGTGCATCCGAAACTCTCCCCCGACGGCCGTTATTTACTTTTTATCATGATGCCGTATTCCTATTTTGCGGTATACGACGATTCGAGCGACCTGTGCCTTATGGATCTCTCGACGAGGAAATACCGCCGGTTGGATGCGGCCAACAGCGGCTATGCCG
>JAFGNB010000389.1 GCA_016927235.1 Chitinispirillaceae bacterium | reverse complement strand
GCAGGTAGAGCTCTCTGTTAACGGCGCTTCCGGGCCCCGCCGCTACAATCGTATCGCCGACCTCAACGGACCTTCCGGTCGTCTCGTCGATGCCGCGTTGACGGTAACCGATAATCGGGGTCCCCTTCTCGACGAGCTCGCCGAGCATACGCAGCGACTGTTCAATGTACCCGCCGCCGTTGGAGCGCAGGTCGATGATCGTCTGATCCGCCCACCCCGTGCTTCCCAGCGCTTCGGCAAACTCCTCCGCCGATCCTCCCGGAGCACTCGTCGACTGGAAAAAGCCCTCGATCCTGATCATGGCGGTCGCCGAATCGATGGTATCCGTAAATACGCTCGGCATGGTGAAGGTGCCCCGTGTCACGGTGATGTTGAGATAATTGCCGCCCCGTTTCACCCGAAGCACCACGTCGGTGCCGATATCCCCCTGGAGCAGGTCGAGCAACGCCGGCACCTCCATTCCCGCGACTGACGCATCCCCTACCCTGACGACGGTGTCGAGCGCCCTGAGACCCGCCTTCTCCCCCGGCGAGCCGGCGTACACCGCCCTGATCAGATACCCGTTCGTCGCCGAATCCATCAAAATGCCGATGCCGCCCCGGGTAGTGGACAATTGCGACATCACCCACGCGACCTCTTCGCTGCTGTAAAATACGGTAAAGCTGTCGTGCACCGACTGATACAGCTCCTGCGGCGTCGAGAACGCGTAAAGGTCGGGCGGCATCTGGTCGCGATAGATGAAGAAGGCGTCCAGATTCTCCGCTGCAAACCGGTACTGCATGTCCGCGATGTCGTGATCGAGCGGCCTGAAGTCGCATGCCGCGAAAAACGCGGCAGCGGCCACGAAACATTTCAGCACTCCATGAACAGTCATATCCGCTCCTTTACCACACGCAAAGGTCGCGCATGTCGGAAAGAACGTATGTCGGCGTCACGCCGAGCGACTCGACCGGGTTGCGACTCCACCGCACGAATGCGGTATCTGCTCCCGCCCTGCTCCCGCACTCGATATCGTAGGATGCATCGCCGACGACCAACGCCCCGTCGGCCGTGCCGCCGAGACGCGCGATCGCCTCCAGAACCGGCTGCGGGTCGGGTTTGTGCCTGCTCGTGCTCTCCGGGGTGACCAGCACACTGAAGCAGCCGTCGATCTCCGTCTCTTTAAGATAAATCGACAGCGTGGAAAGCATCCGCGAGGTAACCACCGCGCACCGCTTACCCCGCTCGTGCAGCCGGCGCAGCGCTTCCGCCACACCGGGAAAGAGCCGCAAATGCTCCCGGTAAATCTTCAATTGATACGCCATATGCGTGTCACGGTAGCGGTTGAACACCTCGTCCGAAAGCCCGCCGAAGTAACATTCCATCTGTTTTCTGAGCGGCAACCCCACATGGCGCAGTATCGACTCCCGGTCGGGCCGTGGCAGGCCATAGACGCTCGCGGTATTTCCGAAACAACGCACGATCATATCGATCGTATCGAACAGCGTGCCGTCGGCATCGAAAAGGTAACAGTCATACTCTTTGACGTTGGTCGTTTTCATGAGCATCGGTTTTTTCCCGAGTATATTATTAGTATATCATTTCGAACAACGCGCGGCGGTTTCTCTGACGAATGGTCCGATCTTCTCAACATACGCGTCCGGCGCCGGAATGAGCCTGCCGCTCCCTGTGTCCATGAATGCTATTCCGCTGCTCCCCCGGGCAAGCGCCTCTCCGCCGCGCAACAATTTATAGCCGAGATTGAGCCGGTATTCGTCCATTGACCGGATATACACCCGCGCATTGAGCGTATCAAGCAGCCGTGCGGCCTTCGTAAAACGAATATCGATACCGTAAAGCACGATCGCCATCCCGTGCGGATAAAGGTCGAGTCCTATCGTTTCGGCAAGAAAATGGACCCGCGCCCGTTCGAAATAGTCGATGATCCTTGTGTGGTGGGCGATGCCGTACGAATCGATATCTTCGAATTCGACGGTTATCGGAAGGGTGAAGATTTTTTTATCGGTATCGTACATGAAAAATACTTGCTTAACTTTCTCAAGTCCGGAATTCAGGAACAAGAAGATGAAATGAAACAAGGTTCACATGGCCTCATTTCCTCCAACTTCGGACCGCTGACTCCCGACTCCTAAAAATAACCCCCCGACTGCCCGGATTTCCATGAATAACCGCCCTCCGACGAGTTTGCCGCCGGATGCCCCGAAAAAACAGCGTGTTGCCGGTACTTCAGTGGCGGATTACCCCGCAGAGAAGACGCTCCCCGCGATAGCCGTGCCCATTTTTTGCATTTTATGCCTCTGAACACCTATTTTGATAAAGAACGAGGCGAAAGGACAAGCGGTCGGCGGGGTGAGTATCATCGGTTGATTCTCCGATGTCATTTTTTCAAGAGATGACGGCAGTGTGGCGAAAAAAGGAAATAGTTGTCGCTTTACCGGTAAACATGAAAAACGGCTGCATCGCCTTTTTTTTTATTGTGGCCCTCTCCGTGTGCGCGGCGGCGCAGTTTGAAGGACACGCCGATTTTATTCTCACGCTCAAAAATGCCTGCCGCACCGACAAAACCTTTATTGATCTGCAAGACCAGTATCACCTGAAACCCAAATTTACACGGCTGTTGCACGGCTGTATGCCCGTGCGCTGCCCGCCTGAGATCAGCCGCAGTACTGTACGACGGCTCCTGGAATCCGACAGCCGTATAGCCTGGGTTGAGCCCGACTACCGCATCTCGGTTGCGGGCATGCCGGACGATCCCTATTTTCCGCGGCAGTGGTCGCTGTACAACAGGGTCAACACCGGGGTGGACATACGGGCAGTCGAGGCCTGGGGGCTGCACCGCGGGACAAAGCGTATTATCCTTGCCGTAATCGACACCGGCATCGATTACCTTCATCCCGACCTTGCCGCCAATCTATGGCGCAATCCCGGCGAGATCCCCGGCAACAACAGGGACGATGACGACAACGGTTTTATCGACGACCTCTACGGCTGGAGCTTCGCCGAGGGGAACGCGGATCCCATCGACCGTTTTTACCACGGTACCCACGTCGCCGGCATTATCGGCGCGGTGGCGAACAACGGCAGGGGCATTGCCGGCATCATGCACAGCGTATCGATCATGGCGGTCAAGGGCCTTGGCGACAGCGGGTTCGGCTGGTCCTCGAGCCTGATCGCGGGGATTTACTATGCGGTCGACAACGGGGCCCGGATCATCAACGCAAGCTGGGGAGGCGGAGGCAGAATGGAAGCCATGATCGATGCGCTGGCCTATGCCGAGTCGCGCGGCGTCATCTTTGTGGCCGCTGCAGGCAATTATCGCCGCGACAACGATGTGTCACCCTTTTATCCCGCATCCTACGAAGGTTCCAATGTGGTCTCGGTGGCTGCGACCGACACGAAGGACAGCCTGGCCTGGTTCTCTCACTGGGGCCGGGAAAGCGTGGACCTTTTCGCGCCCGGCGTCGATATATTCAGCACGGTGCTCCGGGGCGACTACGCGCCCGAAACCGGCACCTCCATGGCCGCGCCGCACGTGGCCGGCGCGCTGGGTCTGCTGGCATCCTTTGCTCCGTCACTGGACTGGCGGGAGTATGTCGATGCCCTGTACACCACCGTGCGGCCGCTGCCGTGGCTGCAGGGAACGTGCGCCACCGGCGGGAAACTTGACCTGTACCGGTGCCTGCGGGAAGGCGTGCCGCGCGTCCGTGCCTTGCAGGCGGCCGTAATGTATCTTTCCGGTATACTTGATAAAAAATAAAGAAGGGGACTATAAATGAAAACGGTATGCGCTCTGGCTGTCGCTGTGCTGGGCCTGACGCCGGTTGCGGCGCAGGATCTCAAGGACGTCAAATTCTACAACCTCGAAAAGGAATACCGGCGAACCGAGACGTTTGTCTACAAGGCGAACAATGCGGCCGCGCTCGAGCTCAAACAGATCGTCCGCGACATGCTGTCCATATACGGATCGCTCTATGTCAACGAACAGACCAACCAGCTCTATATCACCGATGTGCCGGAAAAGATCGTCGACCTCAAGCAGGTCATCGCCGGGCTCGATAGGGGCGGCCTGAAAGCGGGCAACAACCTTGCCTCAAAGGTGATCTATCTGCAGCACGAAAATGTCGCCGAGCTCAGCCAGATCATCCGCCACAAACTGTCGTCCGACGGGACGCTGTTTGAAGTTCCCTATCTCAACGCGATTTCGATCACCGACGTACCCAGCAAGATTGCCGAAGTGGAGGAACTGGTCGGCCTGCTCGACGTGCCGGGAGTCCACATCGCCATCGAGATTACTGCGGTGGAATTCAATGACGAGCGGTTTTCGCGTCTGGGAATCAATGTCTTTAACTGGCTGCAGGGGTTGAGCGTCCATGCCGATCTGCACGGGAGTAACCCCAAGGACCTGCTCAACGCCGGCCAGTACCGGCTGCGGTCCGCCACCGAACGGCATTTACCCGATCAGGAAAACCTCCGCGATGCGGACAGGAACAAGAGCCACCATCTCGGCGCCGAAATAAGCGTGGCCGATCTGGTCGGCTTCATCTGTGAAAACGGCGATGGCGCCGTGCTGGCAAATTCACGCATTGTTACCCGCAACAACAAAGAGGCGGTCATCTCCGCCCGTGAGGTCATCCCCTACCGCTTTTACGAGAATGAAGATGCCGACCGCAGCAGCTGGGAAGGGCAGAAGGCGGCCGGGATCTACGTGCGCGTGCAGCCCACGCTCCAGCAGGACAGCCTGATCAATCTCAACATTGTTCCGGTCATATCAAACCTCACCGGCTGGAGCCCCAAGGGCGTGCCGATCATCTTCGAACGGACGCTCTCCACCGAAGTCAAGGTCAGGAACAACGCCGTGTTCGTGCTCGGCGGCCTCAGGAAAAAGGAGATCGTCGATACCCGGCGCGGCATCCCGGGGCTTAAGGACGTTCCCATCCTTAAGTACCTTTTCTCCGTCAAACAGAAAATCACGGTCGAGCGCGAGATATTGCTTTTCATCCGGCCCACAACCCGGGTCCAAACGGAGATGGAAGACATGCAGGTCAAGGAGCTCATGAAACGGTTCCGGGAGGTTGAAGAGGGGGGCCGGCCGTCGAGTCAATCGCGTAAAGGGCGCGGACGGTAATGGTACCTTCCTTGCTTTTGCTATTCTGTCAATCGACGGCCGATAAATTGCCATGATCGTCATTGTCGATTACAGTGCGGGCAACCTGACCTCGGTCAAACGGGCGCTCGATTATCTGGCGATTCCCTGTACCATATCATCTGATCCGCACAAGGTACTCACTGCCGAAAACATCATCTTCCCCGGTGTGGGGCATGCCGGTTCCGCACTGCGGGTCCTGCGCGAGCGGGGACTCGACGCGGCATTGAAAGAGGCCTTCGGCAAAGGGACGCCGATCCTGGGCATCTGCCTCGGCGCACAGATCATCCTCTCCTCCTCCGAAGAGACCGACCTCCCCTGCCTCGACCTGATCGCCGGGACCTGCCCGAGGCTCGCCCTTTCCGATCCGGAGCTCAAAATCCCGCACATGGGCTGGGATTCCATCATCCTTCGAAAGCCGCATCCGGTGCTGCGCGGCATCGCACCCGACGATGAATTCTACTTTGTCCACTCGTTCCACCCGCGGCCCCGGAGCGAGGGCGATATCCTTGCCGTATGCGACTACGGGATCGCCTTTCCGGCGGCCATCGGACGGGGCAATCTGATCGCGACGCAGTTCCATCCGGAAAAAAGCGGGGCCGCCGGCCTGCGGCTGCTGACCGATTTCGCGAAATGGGACGGCGCGCCGTGCTGAGCAAGCGGATCATCTCCTGCCTCGACGTGCGTGACGGCAGGCTGGCGAAAAGCGTCAAGTTCGTTGACACGCGCGATATCGGCGATCCGGCGGCCACCGCGCGGAACTACTACGAGGAGGGAATCGATGAACTGGTCCTCTACGACATCACCGCATCGAGCGACAACCGCGCTATCATGATCGATGTGGTAAGCGCCGTAGCCGCGCGGATCTTCATCCCGTTTTCGGTGGGCGGCGGGCTGCGCACGGTTGAAGACTGCACGCGTGTGCGACTCGCCGGGGCCGAGAAAATCAACCTCAACACCGCCGCGGTCGCCGATCCGACGCTCCTCACGCAGGCCTCGAAAGCGCTCGGCAGCCAGGCGGTAGTGCTCTCCATGGATGTCCTGGCGGTCCCGGCGTCGCCGCAGACTCCCTCGGGCTATGAAATCGTCACCCACGGCGGACGCGTCCGCACCGGCCTCGACGCGATCGCCTGGGCGCGTAAAGGGATGGAGCTCGGGGCCGGGGAGCTCGTCGTCAACTCAATCGACGCCGACGGCACCAGGGAGGGGTACGAGCTCAGGCTCACCCGCATGATCGCAGAGGCTGTCTCCATCCCGGTCATCGCTTCGGGCGGCGGCGGCACCCCGCAGCACCTCTACGACGTCCTCACCGAAGGCCGCGCCGACGCCGCGCTTGTCGCCTCGATCCTTCACTTCGGGGAGTATACGATACGGGAGATCAAGGAATATTTACGCAAGAGAGGGGTGAAGGTGCGGATGGTATGAGGGGCGGGCAGTCTATTTTACTTCAATGCTTTCGCCGTCATCTTGAAAAGTTTCTTTGACCGCGGGTCAACTCCGATGCCGACATTCTCCAGAGCGACGACGCCAAGGATGGGATCGGCGTTGTCCGGTCCGAAGATTACCTGGCCGACGGTCTCCGAACCCATAAAGGAAACCCGCGCAAAGCCGTAATCATATTCAACCGGCGTTCCGTCGGCAAGTTCATACACCGACCGGCCCTCAGGTTTAATGCCTGCTTTCTTCAAACTGCTCGCCGGAACAAGACAATCCACCGCGCCGGTATCAACAAGAAATTCGTCTTCGTAAGGTTTATGCGATTTGGCAAGATCGCGTATTTCCACGGTAACCCTGGTCAGACCCATACAACCTCCACTCATAAAAATATCATTTTTCCCTCAATTCTACCATACTCTCCCGTGGTCTCCACGATACCATCTAAACACTTCGGCACAGAAGAACACGGGAGCGCAGTAGACCGGTATGGATATGATTGTAAAATCGTTAATAAGATTTTTTGAGGAGGCGATTTTCCATCGTTTTCACAGCGACAGCACGTACGCCACCAGGTCGTCGATCTCCTGCGGCGTGAGGTTTGTCGATGCGTGGCTCACGCTCGATGGCCGCAACGATCGCCTGCTGCGCATGGCCGCAGCGCCGTTTCGCATGTACCTATGGCCGCCGCTTTTGCTCCAGCATCTCTTCGAAAATCTCCAGATGCCGCCTCACGAAGAAATCGATGGTATATTTTTCGACAATGCTTCTGAGTTTCAACCTTTTTTCGTACAGTCGCTGAAGCAGATCGATGAGCGTCTGCGGATTGCTGCGGTCGAAAATATGTATTCCTTCCTTTCCGACGAAATCATGCACCATGCCGACGTCGGTGGACAGTATCTCCTTTCCGCTCGCGAGGCCTTCCTGGAAGCAGAGCGGGCCGCCCTCGGTGATTGACGGGATGAAGACATAATCGATGTCCTGGTAAAAAGAGGGAATTTCGTCGGCGGGCAGGCTGCCGCCGGTAACCCGAAGCTCGACAAACGGCAGCGACCGGACCGTATCGAAAAGATCCTGTCCCTTGCGGTTGTCATGCCTCACCCTGCCGACAAAACCGAGCCGGATTTTCGGGGTGAACCTGCCGGTATCGATGCCGTGATACGCGACAAAGGTGTGCCTGTTGAACCGTTCAAGATGCCGGGCGGTCGGCGTACAGGGGCATACGCAAAAATCAAGTATGCGGGCCTTTGACTCGAAGCGGTATTTGTCCTTATGCGTGAACCATGCGCCGCTGACAAGGGATTTTTTTGTCGCCGGTGCGACCGGCACGATCCGCTGCAGACGCCCCGGCCTGAAAAGATAATAATTGACATAGTAGGTAATGTCCCACGCCCGTGAGACGTCCGGGACGCCCACACTCCCGACCGCCCCGTCGATGTTTTCGATGAGATACCGCGCAAGGGTGGTGAGGATCCAGCCGTCTTCCGGGTAAACGATCTGAAGTTTCATTGCAACAATCCGCTTTCCCCAACCTTTAGGACTGAAATTAAAAGGGTTGATGCCGGACCTGCAAACGATCAGACATCAACCGTTCCTGATGCACGATCCAGCCTGGCGGAAAATAGCTTACGCTCCACCGCTCCGCACAGATCGGTAACGAAACGCCGGCACTATTTCCCCGACATCCGCCCGGGAACGAACGAAACTCGCTCTTCCGCCCCAGATCGCTTCATTCTTGCTTCTTTCCGCCGAGATCGGTATAATGGTGATATTCAACTCTCCACCCCCATAAGGAGGAACCTATGCAAAAAATGGTAGTTGGTGCCCTGCTCTCATTTGTCGCGCTCGCCTCCGCGCAGGACGGCATTTACGGCTCATTTATCGTAGGCCAGAAGTTCGTCGACTTCAGCCTCATCAATACCGAACTGAAAAAAATTCCGGGCGTTACCGAAGATCTGTTTCCGAACAATAACTGGACGTTCGGCGGCGAGGGGCATCTGATTCTCGCAAAGAGGCTGGTGCTCGGCGGAAAAGCTTTCGGCATCATGCACGAGCGGGTGATTCAGGGTACCGATCCGCAGCGCCGGATCAGAATGACCGCCGGGATGGGAGTCGGTACGCTGGGATTGAACCTTTTCAAAGAAAACCGGTTCGGCATACATCTCTATCCGCAGGTCGGCCTTGGGGCTTCGTCGCTGGTCTATCAAAGCAAGCGGGCATTCACCGATGAACAGAAACAGTTCGACACGGTGCTTGTCGGAACGAAAGATAACATCGAAACCCTCGGCAAATTCGGATTGATCCTTGATCTGGCGGCAGGATTCGACTGGTACAAGCCGTTTAAAAATTTCTTTACGATCGTTCCGGGACTCGATGTCGGCCTGTTGCTGCATGCCGCAGCGGGTTACTCTTTTCTGCCGGGCACCCTCAAGTGGCGCCGTGATTTCGATTTGAAGGGGAAAGATCAGGTCGAAGGGGGGCCGGACCTCAAATTCAACGGATTCTATTTTAATGTCGGCGTGGGCATCGGGTTGACTGCCCAGAGCTGACAACCCACTCTATAGCCATAATGACGATTCCGGCAGAATTCAGCGAGGCCGGAACAATGCTTCTGCCGCTGCAAGACCTACGTCCTGCGCACCGATTTTCTGTCCGAGGTGTCGGGCGGCCGATAAAGTTCCGGAGCTGATATTGAAATCAGGAGTAGAGTTCCGGACCCCCTGAAAAATTCTCAACCGATCCCCTATTTTGTTCTATATTTATTTAAAGGGAGGAGGTCCTATGCGTTTTTTAATTTCTTTATTATTGCTAATCGGAAGCATCCCTCTTACGGTATTCGGCCAGAACTGCGGCGAAGGGACCTATAATGCCGAAGCGATACTCGAAGGCTCAACATGGACCGTCCGCAACGGCGGTACCACGGTATATACCGGCAGTGACATGCTCGAGGCAATGCGAAAAGCGGTCGGCAGCCTGAAATCAGGCCGGACCTCCAAAGAGCGCGTGCTTGTCCGCGGATCAGGATCGATGCCGGCCAGCCAGTCCCTCGACCTGCCGAATTATACCTATATCGACGTTTGCGGGACCATAAACGTGACGGGTAGTGCATCAGGCGACAACGCGGTAATTCGCGGCCGAAACGTACACGATGTCGAGGTAGGGCATCTTACCGTAACCGGCGGCCCGTATTTCGGTATCTTTTTCCGTAAAGGCTCCAACATCACGCTCGGGCAGATTGATCTGCGTCTCTCAAGCGGTCACGGCATCCGGCTCGACAACGACCCCTCGGGCAGCGGCAACTGGGGAGAAACCAACCGGTTGAAAAACGTCCGTATCGATAACGTCTACGTTTCGGGAACCAACAACCATGGCGTCGAAACGTACGGGGTCGACGGCATTACAATCGGCAAGGTCACGGCCCGAAAAACGGCCTATTGCGGCCTGCTCCTTAATGCTACGATAAACGCCGAAGTCGACACGGTTGACGGAGAGGACTGCGGAAGCGGATCCGGGTACGCGACGTTCCGCATGGCAAACAGGAACGGTCGAATCAACAACAACTGGCCCGCCAATATTCATGTCAAATACGTACGCGCGCGGCGCGGCGGCCGCGGGATATTCTCCGTGTCCGAAAGCGGGGGCGCGGTCATCGACAGGGTCGACATCTCCGGCACCGAGAGTAACGCCATTCTTCTCGAAAACGCCTACAATGTGACTATTGCGGGAGTTTCGGGCGTCGTCGAGGGAAAAGATATCCGCATTGCAGCCCGCGCCGACGAGTTCGAGAACAGCCGCGACATCACCATTCAGAACCTCACCCTGAACAATACGGCGCTCAACGAAAGCCCGTGCGGCGACAATATCGTCTTCCGCAACATCAAACGTACCGGCAATTCCTCCGTAAATATTTGCAGCAAAATCATCGACGACCCCACGCCGGTCAAGGAAAAAATCCTTACCCGCCGCCCCGCCGCCACGCCGGTCGAGGCGACGCTCAGCGGCGCGCTCCTGACCGTTCGTTTCACCCTTCCTCAAAGCCTCGGAAACGGCCCGTCGCTGCTGCGGATACTCACACCGCAGGGAAAACTGGTCTACGCCGAAACCATACGGGAAAACGGGAAGGTTGAACGCCGTGTCGATCTTGCTAAAAAAGGAAAAGGCGTATTTCTTATCACCTTGAGCAACCGGCGTAAGGAAAACGCACACCTGTTCGTTTTTTAATGGAATCCTTATTTACATTCACCCCCCCCGGGACAGCGTTTGCAGACGGGAGTGGGACGCCTCATCTCAGAAATCGGCCCGTATACGCGCCCCCGCCCCTGCGGCGCTGCCGCCGAACACCCGGGTGAATTCCCGATCGTCTCTTCCGCCGTAGTACCTTCCATACACGGTAAACGGCAGCACGCCGGGGAGGTCGAGAGTGAACTGGAGGGTGGCCGAAAAGGAGCGGTCGGCCAGGTTTCCGAAGCCGAAAAGAGAGATGGCGAGCATTGAGTTGAGCAGGCTTGTTCCGGTAATCTCGGCGTAGCCGTAGTATTTCCCCGAATAAAAGGGGGTGAATTCGCCGGGAGAGAGTCGGGAAAGCGCGATATCGCCGTAGCCCCGGTCGTTATAATAAAATTCCGCACGTCCGGTCCAGTTGCGTTGCGGACCGAATAACCGCGATCCTCCTATGCTCAATGCGCAGTGCGGCGCTGATCGGGCGGCATCGGTAAAGGCAAGCGCCAGTTCGCCGTAGATGTCGGCCCCCAGCACGTTTCCCGTGGCATCGAATCCTATCTGCTCGGGCCTGTTTTTACCGACATAGCCTACGGTTCCGATATTGACGCCGCGGAACGTTCCGTCGATGCGCCACGCCTGACCGACCTTTTCGCCGAGAACGCCCACCCTTCCCTTATCGACGACATTTGAGAAATCGGTGAAGAAAAACAGGTTCATCGCCCTGTAGGGAACGTGCAGTCTCACCCCCGGCTTTCCCGAACGTATATCGACCACGCTGATCACCGAAGCCTGGGCGTGCTGCCGGTTGATGAAATCGACCGGCGTCCAGAACCATGTCGCCCCCCAGCTGATGAGCTGACTGCCGATGCGGACGAAGACGAGCTTTTTAATGTCGAACGAACAGTGGAACTCGGAGAGCGTTGCCGAGAGGTCGAGGGGGTCCGGAGACTGAATAAGGTAAAAGGCGCCGTAGCGCGCATCTCCCGCCGACGCATAGAGAAAATAGCTGTAGTTGTAACCGAGGTAGAGCGCACCGATATCGGCCTTCGAGGCTTTTAAAAATGCCTTTCCGTAAAAGCGGGCGTCGGAGCCGGAAGCATCGGTTGCGGGGGTATGGTACCCCGCTGCCTCCGCAACGAAAGCGACCCCCGGCAGATACTCGAGCCGGTTCTGCGAATCAACGGCAACGCCCTGCGCCACTGCCTCGTCGAACGCCCCGGGGTCGAAAACATCGTCGTCGGAAAGCGGCTCCTGGCCGTAAAGCATCGCCGCCGCTCCCCACAACAGCACGAAATCGATTGACCGCATTCCGTCCTCCGCTCCCCTACCGGGACTGTTCCTCGAGATACGCCTGCGAAAAGGTATAATCGGGGATCGCCTCTCCCGAAACGTCGTCGTTGGTGAGAAAGGTCCGCTGGTTCTTTTCGAGGTTGTTGACGGCCATCAGCTTGGTAAAGAGCACCTTTCCGGGCTTCACCTCCTTGTAATCGATATAAAAAAAGGTCCGCAGCAGGGTGTTGGACGCGGAGAAGTTTTCGACCTTGACGGGCAGGCCGTCCGACTTCCTGATATACCATTTCTGTATCGGAAAAGAGACGTCGAGCGCAACGGCATCGAGCCTCACGACGTCGCAATCGAATTTCGCCACCTGCTGCGTTTTCTCGTACCCGACCCGGTACTGCTTGAGCAGGTCGAGCTTGCCGAAGAGGTCGGTGCGAACGTCCGTCGACCCCACGTCGTCCTTGCGGTTGCGGAAAACGAATTCGCGTGTTGACGGAAGATACAGATACAGGTTGTCGCCGTCGCGGTAATACCCTTTTCCCTTTTCCGAATCGGGATACCGGAAAATGAGCGTGAACTTTTTCGCGGCGTCGCGCCGGTATACACGGATCTTCAACACGCGGTCCGCCTCGCCCTCCCTGCGCTGTACCAGGCTGAACGTGCTGGTCACGTCAATCCCGTCGAGATTGAGCTTTTCTTCCATTTTTATAATGATATCGACAGCCTTCGGATCGTTGTCGTTTTTTTCCTGTGCCGGGAGCCACAACGCCCCCGAACAGATCAGCAGCAGCATCAAGCGGTTCATCCGGGTCGCCCTCATGTTTTGTTGAGCGCAGCCACGGGAGGAATCCTTCCGCCGCGGCGCGCAGGGAAAAAGGAAAAGAGCATGGTAAAAAGCGCAAGCGCCGTGGTTATCGCCGCCGCAGCGGCCGCCGTCGGCTGCAGAACGAACCGGCTGCGGTTGACAAACAGGCCAAGTGCCCCCTCCGACGGCACGGTGACGACGGTGGAGAAAAGGGTTGTGACGATGAGTGCCGCCAGGAACCCGGCTGCCGTAAAAAGCAGGCTGAGCGCCACATTCTCGACAATAAACAGTCGTATGATGTCGCCCTGTTCCGCTCCCATGGCGCGCAGGGTGCCGATCTCCTGAATCCGTTCATTGATGGTCATGCGCATATTGATGAAAATCGAAATTGAGATGATGAAAAGCATGATCGCCGCGATGAAAAGCCCGCCGCCGTTGATCGCAGCAACCGCCTGCGAAACGATGCCGGTCACCTCGTCGGCGGTCGCCAGGGTCAGGCGCACCTGATTGACCGTGCTGTCCTGCACCCGGTAGCGGGGGGATGCGGCCGAAACCGCGTTGAGCGCGTCACTGTTGCTTGCGGGCTTGAGACCGATAAAACCGCTGCCGTTGAGTTTTTCAAGCAGCAGCTCCCGATGATCCGCAGCGCGATCCGGGTTATCGAAGAACAGGTACATTTTCGAGGCGGTTGTCGAGTCGGCCAGGTCGAGTTTCCGCAGGAAATCGAAGCGGCTGATGACAAGCTCCCTATTGAAATAGTTGCCGGTGGTGTAGATACCCTTTACCTGTATGGTTGCGGTATTGAAAGCGCCGAAGCGGCTGCGGGCGGAGACCAGTACCTCGTCGCCCTCCTTGAGGCCGAAATAGTCGGCGACTTTCCGCGGCAAGACGACGCCGTTGGCCTGGGATGCAAATTCATCCCATTTTCCGGCTGCCAGCGTGATCTGATCGCGCAGTCCGTTATCGGTCGCCGCGTCGATCCCCGTAAATGAAAGCCGCTTCGAAAGGCCCCGATAATATACCGCCGATGAGAGCGAATAACGCGTGACCAGCCGCGCATCCGGGAAGTGCTCTTTGATAATCCGCGCAACGCGCTGATACCCCCGGATCCCCTGGTACGTCCGGCCGCTGATGACGGTCTCACCCGAAATCGTGATATGACCGGCCGTGGAGCCGATGACGTTGCGGGAGATGTTTTTCTTCATTCCGCCGGTGATCGCGAACACGAGAAACAGCAGCATGCTGACGAAAAAGTAATTGATGCCGAGGGTAAAACTGCGCCGCGGTTCGCGGAATATGTTCTTGAATGCCATCGAGAGATAATACGGCATGCGACGCCCCTTTTCAGTTTCCCGCCATGGCCTTAAGCGGTGTCACGGCGGTCGCCACCCTGATCGGGTAGATCGTCGCCAGGAGCGAGACGATGACAACGATCGCGAACGCCTCGGCGAACGGCCGGACGCCCGGCAGCAGTCGTATGCCCCCTCCCCCCGTTAAATACTGCTGGATGACGTCGGGCAGGACGATTCCCTCGCCTCCCCCGACGACAGCCACGAGAACGATGCTCGCCGCCATCCCGCAGAGAGCCGCAGCGCCGTTGAGTAAAAACGACTCCCACAGGAAAATACCGGTAATGAAACCTTTTTCCGCTCCCATGGCGCGCAGAGTCCCTATTTCACCCGTGCGTTCGAGAACGTTGATGATGAGCGTGTTCATTAATATGAAAACAACGATGAGAAAAATGAGAAAGGTCGCTCCGTAGATGACCACCTGAATGATGCTGCTGATATAGGCAAAGAAACCAGACGCTTCTCGCCAGGCGGCGACCTTGATGCCGAAGTTTTGCCTGTTTATCTCCGCGGTGAACTCCGGGGCTTCGTCGGAGTCTTTCAATCTGACGGCGATCATGGTGTATCCCGACAACTCCCGTGCAACCAGGTTTCTGGTATCGAGACCGCTTTCGAAACTTTCCGCCAGCCCGAAAATGTCGTCATCGGAATCGGAGGCAAGCGCCCTGTTGAAGGATTCCGGCATCGACGACGCGTCGACCCCGGTGAAGTTGTAAAGCAGCGCGTAGCTCTTACTATCAAGAAAATTGATGTAATTGAAAACATTCGTGTAGTATTTCGGTTTGTAAATACCGACGATACGCGACGGAACCGCGTTGACCGAACCGCCGTCGCTGAGAGAAAGCAGCGTTACCGGATCGCCGGGTGCGGGGTCGACGCTGTAATTCTTCGAATAATTTTCCTTCTGAAAAGCGCTCAGCACCACCCCCGCCTCAGGCCCGCTGCCGTCGGTGTCGTAGAAACTGCCCTCGGCCATATCGATATTGGGAAACATGGCCCGGTATTGTTTCGGATCGACGGCGTAAAAGATGAACGGGACTTCATACTTCTTCCCCCGCTTTTCAATTGAAAGCAGGCCGTAATTCTGCGCGATCGCCACATGGCTTTCAACCATCGAATGGCCGGCGAGCCACTCCTCGATCCGGTGCGGATCGGGCACGACCGGCAGCGGCGTGGTGAATGAAAACGGCGAGGGGTTGTCTTTGGCGCGGTCGGAATAGATAATGAGATCTCCCGTGAAGTAATTGACGATAGACATTTTCGAGGCCCGTTACACCGAAAGG
>JAFGNB010000388.1 GCA_016927235.1 Chitinispirillaceae bacterium | reverse complement strand
TCTCCAGCGCGCCCACGGCCTCGACCTGCCGTACTCGATCCGCGACGGCATCAATGCGATCAGGTATACCCTTAAATGCAAAGCGAACAACCCCGGTACCGACACGTCGCACCTTTTCGACGACGCGCTGCGGCAGATACTCGGTGACGAGGCGCTCGACCTTGAAAACCAGGCGCTCAAGCGGCGGCAATCGGGAGAAGAACTCCCTTCGATGCGGATGGGAGACTTTTTCTTCCCGGACGACGAGGCGCTCAATCCCGATGCCGATGAGGAGTCGTAGATGGTGCGGTTCGGCCGATCGATCACCGTCCTACCGATACTCCACGGAAAGGCGGCCTTCGGCATGGAGGTGCGCAAACGCTGCCTGAAGGCCGCCTACGACTGCATTGCCGTTGACCTTCCGGAACATTTCGAGCCCCACCTCTCCCACGCCATCGAGGCGCTGCCCATCGTGCACGCGCTTGTCGCGAGGGAGGCAACGGGCCCGCTCCATTACCTGCCGATCGATCCGTGCGACGCGGCCATCGAGGCGATCAGGCAGAGCTTTCAGCACCACATTCCTTTTTATTGCATCGGTTACCCCACCGGTGAAAAGGGCGAACCGCTCACCGCGCTCCCCGATGAACGGGCGATCGCTTCGCTGGGGTTCGATGCGTACGGCACGCTCTGCCTGCAATCGATCGTGACCGAGGGCGCCGATCCGGTCGACAAGCTTCACGGACGGCACATCGCCTGGAAGCTGCGGCGACTTGAAAAGCAGTTCCGTTCCATCCTTGCGGTGATCCATCTGCGCCACGTGCCGCATGCCGCGAGATACATCAGGAGCACCGCGCCGCCGGACGACACCTTCCCCGTCCCGCCGGCGTACACCGTCATCGATCAGCCGGTACATTCCGATCATCTCTACTTCGCGCTCGGTGAGCTTCCTTTCATCACCGGGAAATACGAGCGGGAACGGTATGATCCGCTGGCCGAACCCTTCGATCCGATCACGTCGCTTAAAGACCTCTTCCGCGAAACACGCGACGATTATTCGGAGGAAGCCGACGAAGTTACGGCGCTCTCGCCGGTGCGCATTCAGGCGGCGCTTACCTTTCTGCGCAACCTCACCGTCCGTTCAGCCTGCCTTCTCCCTTCGCTCTTCGATATCGTCGAAGCGGCAAAAGGGGTAGGCGGCAACAGTTACGGCATCCGTATTTTAAAAAGCGCAAAGTACTACCCCTGGTTCTCGCTCGACGACAGGGCGGAAATGCTCGGCATCGGCATCGACCGGATGCGCGTGCCGGCATGGGGGGTCACCGAACGGGCGATCAACCTGCTGCGCGACCATCGACTCTTCTGGCGGTCGATTTCGCTGCGTCCCGACCCTTCGGAAGCGCGTGCACAACAGTACCGGTACCGCTGGAATCCCTTCGGCATGTGCTCCCACATTCCGGAGGATCTGATTATCGAACGTTTCAATGGGACGGTGCGCCGTAAAACGCTGAAAATAGCGATGGAGGATCATGCCAAAACCGAGAAATTCCGCACCTCCGTGAAAGACGGCGTTGACATCCGTGACACACTCCGTTTCTGGCATACCGGCGAAATCTACGTCCGTGAGCTTCCGGCCGGCCGCGGCAGGGTCGATACCGTCATCATTATCTTTGATGCGACCCACGACGAACGCTACCCGCACCGCACCACCTGGTATGCCGAACACCCCGAAGAGTCGACGCTCACCTTTTACGCAACCGACCCGTTTGAACGGCTCATCGGTCCCGGAATCGCCCGCTGCCGCTACGGCGGGTTGTCGCTGCTCTTCCCGCCACGCCCCGTTCCGGATATTTTTCAGCTCGAAACCGGCCGTGAGTTCCCGAACCTCGCCGCCCGGCTGACCTTCGGCGGCCTCATGTTCAGCCGGGAGAAGATTGTGGCGTACGTTGCACCCGGGCGGCCGGGAGCGCTCCTGAGAAACCTCGCCCGGTTCCATCATAAACATCTCCTCTGGATACCGCTCTCCACCTTTTCTCATGAAACCGTGCAAAAGCTGCGGCAATTTCATATTTTAAATGGAAAGAGCGTGAGAAGCTGGGCTGCCCGTTTTATCGGCGAGTAGCCCGAAACCATGAAAGCAACCTCCTTCATGATGAACATAAGATGCCTGTCATCCACCGGCGTTTTCATTATTGTGACCGGGCTCTCCTCCCCCTTTCCGCTGAACGGTCAATCCGACAGTTCAAAGCAGCGGTTTTTCAGTGATCTCGAAAAAACGCTGCGATCCGACTACCTGCTCTGCACCGGCGACTCGGCCGACCGTTCACTCGATGAACTGATGCGGTGGCGCCGGGAAATCGACAGCGTGATCGCCGGAGACGATTATCCGGTAATTGTCCGTACATTTACCGAGGAAACAGGCATCCCGGCCGCCGCCGCGCGCCCCTGCGAAATCGTGCGGTGGATGCAGCGTACCGCACGGCAGATTCGCGAAACGGCACAATTTCTTTCCGACGAACGGGACAGCGCCATCGAGCGGCACAACGACTCGCTGTACCTGCTGCACGAGCTTGCAGGAGTAAAGAGTGCCGCATACGACCTTGCAACAATCCCCTTCGGCCTCTCGCAACGGAGCGTGCGCATCCTGATGCGCCGCGGCAACATGGCACCGCCCGCCGGGAACGAGGCGGTTCTTATCTGCGACTCACTGCTGCTTGGAATCATGGCATTCAAGGCGGCGTTTCATTTCTCGAAAGAGAAGCATTACTGGTGCTACGAACTTGAAAGCTCCTCATGCAGCCTCGATTCACTCGATACGTGGGCGCGGCCGATGATGGACTATCTCGCGGCGGAAATTGAAAAACGCACCTCTCGCCCCCCCGACCATATCTACCGTATCGGCCGGTTCGACATCGTTCCCGGCAGGCTCTCTATCTGTAAATTATGGAATTTCCAATCGGCTACCGCCTACGTCGGTCTGGCGCGGGCGAAAAACCGCTTCTATGCAAAAACGATCGTGCAAAGCAAATAACCGGAACCGTCCGGCCGATATGCCGCTCACCCGTTTACCCGTGCCCGCCCCGCCGGGCGGTGACGCGCGGCGGCTGCTCAGCTTTACGTGGGTCGATGCACTTATCATACTCATTATTTCTGCCGCCGCTGCACTCACCCTTCCGGCGTTTCGCACTCTTACTCCCGATAACGTGGCGATTTTCAAGGAAAACCGTTTGATCGCCACGTATCCCCTGGAGGAGAACCGTAATGTTATTGTCAAGGGCTTCAAGGGTCCGGTCGAGGTGCTTATAAAAAACCGGATGGTATCCGTCATCCGCTCCACCTGTCCGCACCAGATCTGTGTGAAAAGCGGCCGTATAAGCAGGCCGCATGCACAGATCGTCTGTGCACCGAACCATATCCTGGTCACCATCACCTCCTCCGAAAACGATACCCTCGATGCAATCGTCCGATAGCAACAGCCGGGAACGGGAACCGGTCCTCAAGGCAGTCTGGCTGCTCCTCGGTGTGAGCCTCAACACGCTCGAACTGTTTATCCCGCGAATCCCCTTCCTCCCGTGGCTCAAACCGGGACTGGCAAACAGCATAACCATTATATGGATAATCAAATTCGGCATGACCGACGCGCTGCTGTACACGCTGCTTCGGGTATGGATTTCATCGTTTTATTTCGGATTCTCGCTGGTAACCATGGGTCTGGCCCTGAGCGGCGGGCTCCTCTCCACCGCGGCCATGGGCATTGCCTGGCGCCTGCTCGGAGGGCGGAGACTCCTCGGCACCGTCGGTGTGGGCACCATCGGCGCGGTAATGCATAACGCCGGCCAGCTCATTGCGGTATATTTTTTATTGACGCGTAACAACGCGCTCTTTTATCAGCTTCCCTTCATGGGGATCGCGGCGCTCGTTTTCGGAGGATTCGTCGGAATAATCACGCCGTTACTATGGCGTATCCTGGTAATCGACTCGCCGCCCTCCCCTGCACGCCCCGCTCCGGCAACCGTTCAGATAGACAGTGCCGCGGCACCGGCACCGATCGGAGCAATACTCGCCATCCTCGCGGGAGCGGCTTCGTTGGTCGCGATGAGCGATATGCGGCTTCTGGGCGGCATTGCCGCAGCGGTGACGCTTATCGCCTTTTTTTCCCGCGGCCGCACTGTCTCGACACTGCTCTATCCCCTGCGGTTCTGGGTCATATTTCTCTTTATCGGTTTCATTTATCTCTTTTTCTCCTACGGAACGCGCATACCCTTTCTGCCCTTTGTCACCCGTGAAGGCGCCGCCGCCACGGCGGCGCAGTTCCTGCGGCTCTGGACATGGCTCCAAGCGGGACTCCTGCTCCAGGCGCTTCATTGCCACCGGCTGCTCTTTGTCGTACTTAAGCGGCTGTTTCCTCACCATGCCGAGACGCTGCTCGCCGGCCTGCTTGCACTCGAATATTTTCCGGATGTAATTTCATTCGTAAAAGGCAGGAAGATCCGCAGCGAAATTGATTGGCGCAGACCGCTTGAAGGGCTGGTCCTGTTCATCAACAGGGTGCAGGCGCATGTACTCCGGGTTGATCGAGGAGGAGGGGGAGGAAGGGACGGCGCACCGCTAAAAGGATAGTGCATAAGATGACCCTTCTCCCCTCCCTATTGACCCCCCCCTTGCATTATCAGCTCCGGTGTATGATTTTTAATTGAGCCGGGGCGTTTGCACGTAAAACGGTACATCAACATTGCATACCAGGAAAGCGACGATGATGGTGAAATCGGCTGCATATATCTATCTCTCTCTTATCCTTTTATCCCTCTTTTTCCCCTTCATCGCCAACGCCTCCTCCGCCAAGCTTCCCGATCTGCAGCGCCTCGTCCGGCCTCCCGATACGATAAAAATCGATTCGAGCGTTATCCTCACCTCCGACAGCGCCTATTTCAAGCTGCCGGTCGCACGCGAGGCGCTCAACGGAACAACCACTCCCGTTCATCTGGTCCCCCGCTGCAGCGTTGATTCGGCGGTGATCTATGTCCGCCACTCCTCTTCGCAATGCGATACCCTTGCCCGGCTCCACCGGCCCCCCTATCTCATCGAGTGGAACTACGCCGCACTGCCCGATCAGGATCAGATCCACCTCCAGTTCGGGTACAAGCTGTTCAGGCCGGACGGCAGGATGATCATTGTAAAAGCGCTGCCGCACCGCTGGGCGATCGACCGGACAATGAAAAAAAGCCGAAAAACCTACCACTGCCGGCAAGCGGTGAAACCGGACACCCCCGTCGTCGACGGGAAACTTGACGATTGGAAGCACGTCCGGCACGAACGGATCGGCGACCGCGGTCGTTTTGCCCTGCGCTGGAACGGTGCGTTCCTCTTCTTCGCTGCGGAGGTGCGATCGAAGGACATCGGCCCCTCGGATATCATCGAACTGCACCTCGATCCCCGCCGTACCCGCAGCAGCTTCGCCTCGGAAGTCCATCGCAGCATACGGTTCGGGCCGCGCGGCAGAAGCTACTGCTTCGTTTCATGCAACAGCGGCTCCGGGTACTCCCAGTGCGACAGTATCGTCTCACTGCTCAAGGAGGGCATGGCGTGGAGTATCTCGCGTTCCGACACGGGGTACTGCATCGAGGCGGCATTGCCGTTGTACGCGCTCTCGGACCTTGATTTCCCGAATCTCCGCTCCGGCCTCGATGTCACGATCCGTACCGGAAATTCACCGGCACGGTTCGACGCCTGGGCGAACAGCCGCGAATACAACCGGTACAACCCGAGCGAATGGGGGACCATCGTCCTCCATCAAGCGATGCTTCCTATAAAAATCGCACTGCTGGCGGTGTTCATCATCAGCATGGTCATCTGCGCGGTGATCACCGTTGTGGCACTGCGTCATTTCTTCCGCACCGAGCGCTTCGAGCGGGAGGAGGCCAAAGACGGCTCGGAGGCGCTGCAGCGGATCAGGGTCAGTGTCAAGGAACACCTCTCGGATCCTTCATTGACCATCGGTGCGGTCGCCGAAAAAAGCGGCTTGCCTGCCGACACCGTCGCGCAGACGCTCCATGAGGAGCTCGACTGCTCTTTCGAAAAGTTTTTGTGCTTTCAGCGGGTCATGGCGGTCAAGAAGGTTCTCTGGAATTTCAGCATGCCGCTTGATGCGATCGCGCGGCAATGCGGATTTTTATCCACGGATGCGATGGCCATGCGATTCAGGGAGTATCAGAAGACCGATCCCGAATCATTCCGAAGAAAAATCATGGAGATGGCTTCCGAAGAAGGAGAGAGTGCCGCACCTCACGAGACGAGCGGCCAAAAGTAACTGCACAATGAATTTGCGTTGTTCATCAACCGATAGTATCTTTTATTCTGCTTCTCTCTTCACCTTTGGGTCCGGATAAAGCACGGAGGAGAGATATTTCGCCGAAGCGTTATCCGCGTGCACTGAGTGAGGATATTTACTTACCGGAAGCTGTCGCCACATGAGCACCCGTAAGCGCACCGGAACAAAAAGAGAATCCGCAGTGGGTTATTCGGACGATTCGACCATCGCTTCGCTTACCGCGGAACTGGCGAAAATAAAAGCGAACCTTGAACAGCTGCAACGCAGGGCCGCTACGATAGAGGGCCTTGAGCAGGAGCGGGACATGCTGCACCTGCTGCTCGACCACTCGAAGGATGCGATCTATTTCAAAGACCTGAAAAGCCGCTATCTGCGCATAAGCAGGGGTCATCCGGCCCTGCAATATATCGACGCCCCTGAAAAGGGGATAGGAAAAACCGATTTCGATTTCTTCCCCATCGAACACGCACAGCAAGCGTTCGACGACGAAATGCGTATCATTGCGACCGGGGAGCCGATTCTCGGCATCATTGAACGTGAGACCGCTCCCGATATGCCCGAAAAATGGGTTTTCACTTCGAAATTACCCATGCGCGACAAAAACGGCGAGACGGTCGGCACCTTCGGCATATCACGCGACATCACTCAAATCAAACAGTATGAAAATGAACTCCGGAGGGCGAGGGACGAACTTGAAAAACGTGTCCGCGTCCGGACGGAAGATTTACAGTCAGCGAACAAGGACCTGCAGCGGCGTATCGCCCAGCTCAATTTCCTCACGTCGGTCTCGTACGAAATGGCGCAGTGCGCCGGCATTCAAGAACTGGCCGCGGTCATTATCAAGGCATTTTCCGCACGGCTGAAACAGTCCGCCTCCAGCCTGTGCATCACCTCACACGGAAAATTATCCTGTATCGATACGGACGGACTGCTCGGCCGGGAAGGCTGCAAAGAAGCTTCGGAACAGGCGATTCCCCTGCTGCAGGCCGATACCTTGACACATCCGACCATCGTCGGAAACTGGGCGGACCTTCTGCCGCGCAGCGCACCCTGGACCGATCTGCAGCACCTTCCCTTCTACGTCGCCATCCCGCTGCTCGCAGACAACCAGCTTATCGGCATCGTGCAGCTCTTTGCCGATAAAGGAACCGACCGGCGTTTTCTGGAAGAGGAGCAGGTGATCCTTACACTGGCGGCACACGCTGCGGTCAGCCTGAGCAACGCACTCCATTACAAGGAACTGGGCGACAAAGCGCAGCTGCAGGGCGAACTGGAGGCCGCCCGCAATATTCAGCAGCGGCTTACCCCCCGCTTCAAGCCCTCTATTCCCCGTGTCAATCTGAAGGGGCTCTACTCACCCGCCTACGAAGTGGGGGGCGACTACCTCGATTATTTCAAGAATGAAGCCGGGTGCTGGATCGTGGTCATCGCCGACGTGTGCGGCAAGGGAATCCCGGCGGCCCTTCTGATGACCATGCTCCGCAGCGCATTCCGCGTGGAGGCGAGCAGGGAGACCTCGGCGAAACAGCTCCTCTGTGCGGTTAACAACGCCATGAAGATCAACCTCGACGACCGTTCTTTCGTCACCGCCATCTGCCTCATCATCAGTTCCGACGGCACCTGCATGTCGTATGCGCGCGCAGGACACCCCCGGCTGATCAGAATCAGCGCAGGCGACAACCGCGTTGAAACCTTCGAATCCGACGGCGTCGCCCTCGGTATTCTACCGGAGAACGAATTATTCGCCCAAACGATCGATGAATTGACCATCCCGCTCAATAACGGCGACCGGTTTTTCATTTATACCGACGGGCTCACCGAGGCGTTTAATCCGCAAAAAAATCCCTATACCACCAGACGGCTGCTGAAGCTGCTGGAAAGCAATATCGGCACCTCGCCGGCATCAATGCTCAATGCGATCATCCGCGATATCAAGGTTTTTACCCAGGGCGCACCCTACCACGACGATCTGACGATGATCGCCATGGAGGTAGAACCGGACGGTCAGGTCTGATCACTGGAAAGGTATTTTACCATCAGTGAACGCAGCCCCGTATCTCCGTCGAACCGTAAATAGTCGAAATGAAGTGCGTCCAGCACCCGGTTCGCACTCTCCGACAAATCGATCAGGCACGTCGGCACCACGGAAGTGTCGATATAGTCGGGATTGCACCGCTGCGGATCGGAAAAACTGACATAAATGCGGCAGGTGAGCGGTCGTACCTCGTAAATTGAACAGCCGCCGTCATCGCCGAGCAGCGGACACGGCCGGCGCATCCGGTAAAAAACCGCGAGGAGCAGATCCACCGGATCGACGGCCGGGCTCTTTGGAGCGATACGCTGCTTTTGCAGTTTCAGCGCGATCACCTTTTCCAGGCGTTCGATTTCCCGGCAATCAGCGCCGCACTTCTGCAGAATTTCATCGATCCGACCGGGCATGGCCGTTCTGAGATAATCGGCGATGATCGCCGCCTCGAAGG
>JAFGNB010000387.1 GCA_016927235.1 Chitinispirillaceae bacterium | reverse complement strand
TGCACACCAGCGGTGAGCCCCGAATAGCGTCGCGGATCGTAGGCGTCCCAGGCGCCGTCGGTGATATCGATCGACCGCTCCCGGCAGCCGTTCACCACGCTGGTCGATTCCCAGATAAGGAAACGGACGTCGTCCTCCCGCTCGACCACCAGGACGACGTGCGAACCGGGCTTTACGAGAATATCTCCTACGTCAATCTCTTCCCTCGTGATGGCGGCATAGTCGGCGTGGAGTTCCCGGGTGCTGACCCGCGGGACATCCCAGAGGTAACAGATAAAACCGGAGCAGTCGGTCCCCGCAACAACCGGGCTCGGATCGCCGAACGTGCTGTAGTGGCAAAGGTGCGACCCGGCAATAAACCCCGCCGCCAGTTTTTCGCGGAACCGGAGATAGCCGTCTTCCCCGCCGTACGAATAGGCCACGCCGCGATAGGTCTCTCCCGGAAGGAAATCGCAATGCCGGTAGATCGAGTCGGCGCCCGTGCATTGCGAACCGTTGGTGCGGTACCACTCTGGCCGGGTATTGTTTGAATCGGGCGTCCAGGTAACGGCGATTGAACTGTCGCCGCGCAAAAACAGCGTGTCGAGGTTATCCGCTTGAAGCGAAACGGCGGCAGCGCAATAAAAAGCCGCTGCAAAAACGGTGCGATTGATGACGGTGCCCCACTGCATTACGCTCTTCACCGCACCTCGGCAATACGGACCGAATCTTTGCCGGCATCAACCGAAAAGAGCCGTTCGCCCAGAGTAAAGAAGCGCTTGCCGGTGATGGCGTGGTGGGTGCGAGGGGGGCGGCAGGTTGCGCCGGTTGACGGAAAAATAAGCAGGGAATCGCGCATGACGACCGGTCGATGCTTCCGGTAAAGGACATACCGTTCGTTTTCCGCGGCGGAAACCGCAGCCGCAGCGGCAATCCGCTTTCCGAGTCTGGGGTCGAATGCAACCAGGCGGTATTCGTTGCCGACCATCAGCCGGTCCCCGTCGAGGAACAGGCGGTTTACGATACGTTGCGACCTTTTCCGCACCCCGGAGAGCAGATCAACGGGAAGGGGAACCGCACGGAGATGCCTGCCGGTGGTGCGGTTGAAAAACTCGAGGCGGCGATCGACGCCGTTGAGAAAGATGAACAGCGAATCTTTCACGACGAAATCGTCACCGGCATAACTGTTTCTCCCGATCGATGAGAGCGGCACGGTACTTACCACATTACCTTCGGTATCGAGGGTGACCACCGCACCCTGGGCAAGATCATAGACGAATACATTCTCCGCAGTGCCGAAGACCGCCCCTATCGAAAGTATTTCGCCGGTTTCGGTTTCGCGACAATGGAACGTTTTCATCCACGGCTGGGAGAAGAGAAGCTTCCGGGGGGATGCCGAACCGACATTTCGTTTTTTCTCTCCATTGCATACAGGAACCGTACAAAGCAGCAGGAAAAGGAATAGTGACGTTTTTTTCGATACATTCATCGTGTGCACTCCGTTGCAGTTCAGGAGAAACTATAACGAAATATACCCATTCCTGCATAGCGGCGGCAATTGCCGTCTGCGTTATTAAAGGAAAAGGCCGCTGAAAACCGGCCGGTATGGTCCCGATCGACGATTCATTCTCATTTCTCTTGTTTTTCCAACAAATCGCTATCTATATTCTTAATTCTTACGTGAAGCAAACAAGGAGATTGCACACGGCAGAGGTGCAGCGGCACGATTAAGTGTTTGTAAATAAGTCTCCGGGCGCTTCCGCTGCCGCCGTACAGGAAATAAATTTACACAGACATACATTCCTTCACTCAACGCTGAAAGGAGCGTTCTATGCGTTTTTCAACCAGATTCACCGTTGTTGCGGTTGTACTGGCGGCACTATCGACCTTTGCCGCCAACACTCTCAGTACCGGCGGGCATAACGGCATGGTCAGAGTCCAGAATGCCGACGTGCTGGGGCTGGGCGGTCTAATGATCGGCGGAGCGGCCGAATACGGCCAAGAATGGGAGTATCTCCATTCGATAACACCGAACGATAAACGCGATCGAAGCCCGCGTTCCGTATCCGGTGTGGGGTATGTGGGTGTGGGGGTTGCGCCGGTTCTCGATCTCGGCATAAATCTTCCGGCATATTATGATCAACCGAATTTCGGTCCTCCGAGCTCAAAAGGAGTCGGTGATCTTGAAGTTTCCCTGAAACTTGCCGGATTCGTGCTTAACGGTGATGAATCGCCGGTAACAGGCGCCTACTACTGTTCGGTGCAGTTTCCGACCGGCGACCCGGGCGAAGGTTTTTTTCCTCGTCATGCCTACTACGGCAGCGAAGGCAACTGGTCTGCGCAGGAGGCGCTCTTTCATCCCATGATCATGATGTCGTTTCATTTCGACCGGTTGGAGACCTCGTTTCCCATGGGACTGCACTTCAACCTCGGCGGAGTGTTCAACGCACCTGAAGACAACCATGCCGTTACCGCGGCGATGGGGTTCGATGTCTTTCCCTGCGAATGGTTCACCTTCTTTACCGAACTGAGCATGGAGGAACGGTTTGTCACCATTCATAAAGAGCATCCCTTTTCCGATATGATCAATGACCCCATTTTCCTCACGCCGGGAGTAAAATTCACGATTCCCGATGCCGGTCTGTCGTTCACGCTCGCGGGTGACCTCGGCATTTCCGAATACGATAAGGAATTCGCGCAGATCAGTCACACGGAAAGCGGACATACGATTTCACACCAGGCGAACATGCTGTACAATGCCTATGTTGGCCTAGGCTGGCATTTGCCGTCCGGTCCGAAGGACAGCGACAAGGACGGCGTTGCGGATGATGCCGACAAATGCCCGACCGAGTTCGGTGTTGCAGAAAATGACGGTTGTCCCGATACGGACGCCGACGGCGACGGAATCGTCGACCGCCTTGACAAATGTGCCAACGAGGCCGAGGACAGCGACGGCTTCCAGGACGACGACGGCTGTCCGGACTTCGATAATGACGGCGACGGCATGCCCGACGAAAAAGACCGGTGTCCGAATGAAGCCGGGGTTGCCGAAAACAACGGCTGCCCGGATAAAGACACCGACGGCGACGGCGTCGTCGACCGCCTCGACAAATGCATCAAGGAACTGGAGGACAAGGACGGCTATCAGGACGACGACGGATGCCCGGAATACGACAATGACGGCGACGGGATACCCGACACCCTCGACAAGTGTCCCGGAAATCCGGGTCCGTCAGAAACAGAGGGTTGCCCGAAAACCCAGGAGATCCGCGGCCAGCTGGTGCTCAAGGGCGTCAACTTCGAAAGCGGCAAGGCCACCCTCCTCGCCGGTTCCTTCACGGTCCTTGACGAAACGGCCGAATCGCTCCGCGAATGGCCTGAAGTCAAAATCGAGATCCAGGGCCACACCGATAATACCGGCAGTGCGGCGAGGAACCAGGAACTCTCGCAGCAGCGCGCCGAAACGGTACGGCAGTATCTGATCGACAAGGGCGTCGCTCCGGACCGCCTCACCGCGGTAGGCTACGGACCCGACCGGCCGATTGCCGACAACAAGACAAAGAGCGGCCGCGCGCAGAATCGTCGCGTGGAAATCAGCCGTACGAATTGACCGTCTCTTTACTGAAGCGTTGCCACGTACAGGAGGCCCCTAAAAGGGCCTCTTTTTGTTGGCAAACGTTCGTCCAAACGAACGTTCAGGCTTCCGGAGCAGAGTGCATCGCTTCCTGTTTCGGTTGACCTCTCCCCCGGAAAACAATATTTTCCTTGAAACTGAAATTGTTCCCCCACAAAGGAGCGCTTCATGCTCGTTGTTCATGTGTTCGTTCAGGTTAAAACCGGTAAAATCGATGCATTCACGACCGCGACTCTTGAAAACGCCCGCAGCAGCCTGGCGGAACCGGGTATTGCGCGTTTCGACGTGCTGCAACAGGCCGACGATCCCTCCGCTTTTATCCTTGTCGAGGCGTACCGTTCCCCGCACGACGCCGTCCTCCATAAAGAAACCCGCCACTATCAGGTATGGCGCGATACGGTGGCGGACATGATGGCGGTGCCGCGGACCAGCGTAAAATACTCCGGCATATTCCCTGATGAAAAGGAGTGGTAGCGCCGTGCGCTTTGAATTCGCTACGGCAACGCGCATCATTTTCGGCAACG
>JAFGNB010000039.1 GCA_016927235.1 Chitinispirillaceae bacterium | reverse complement strand
TCTCCGGCTCTCCTTTTCCCTGAAGACCGGCAGCGAACCGCTGCTCGTAGAGAAAGAGGGGGTCGTCTGGAATGGAAACATCGTCACCGAATCGTTCGCCGCAACGACCGACGAGCATTTCGCCGGCCTGGGCCATGTGGCGTACGGCCGCATCCCGAATCTCGACAGGAAAGGAACCGGCCTGAAAGTGTCGAGCGGATCAGAGGGGGCGTGCGTGGTGCCGTTCTATCTCTCGTCGAGGGGGTACGGCGTCTTTCTGAACACGACGTTTACCTATACCGTCACCCTGTGTAAAGGTAACGTCTATTCTCTGGCCGTCGACGGCGAAGGGTATGGCGGACAAATGGATTACTTTTTCATCGCGGGGCCTGAACTCACGAAGGTGATCGACCGCTACACCCAGCTTACCGGTCGCCCCCGGTTTCCTCAGAAGTCTATTTTCGGTCTTCATCTTTCCGACAAATCCGATCCGAACAACAACGGCGAGCAGTGGTGGAAACAGACGATCACGAATCACCGGAATGCAGGATTCGCGTTCGACCATCAGGTCAACGACAATGCCTGGAGAGCGTCGAATGAGGCGACTTCAGGGCAGAAGAACTCCTGGTTCGAATTCCGCAAGGACCGCTTTCCCGATCCCGCGGAGTACAAACGATGGTGCGATGAGAACGGCGTGACGATGACGCTTGACCTCAACCGGCCGGGCATACCCCTCAACCCGAGCTGGAAGGACGAGTACAGCATACCGGGAACGAACGATTGTCCCGATTTCACCAACCCCGCGGCAGTCAAATGGATCTGGCAGCTTTTTTTCACGAAGGCGCTCGATCCGGCACTAAAGTATCCCAGCGATGCGATCTGGCTCGACGAGTTCGATTACCCCGATCACAATCACTCAACGACGCTCTTTAGCGGCAAGAAGTGGGCCGAGGAAGCGATCAATTATCATTTCGACCTGCTCAAGGCGTGTGTCGAGGAGGGCTGGGATCCGGCGATCGGCGAAACCAAACGGCCCTATTTCTGGAGCCGGGGCATCACCGCGGGAGCGCAGCGGTTCGGCTTCTACTGGAGCGGTGATATCGACGGCAACTGGAATGACATGAAATATCAGGTCAAAGCGATGCAGTCCGCTGGAGTATCGGGATTTCCCTATTTCAACCATGATGCGGGCGCACATACCAATTTGACCGCCAATGACGATAATATCTACCGTCAATGGGATATGGGGTTCGGCAGCTTTACCCCCATCTGGAAACCGCACGGGCCGTCGCATAAGCGGTGGCCGCTGCAGCGCAACAGTACGTGTCAGGCCGCCGCCACAACATTCATTACCACACGCTACCGGATGATACCGTATATTTACACCTATGCGTATACGGCGCATGCGACCGGAATCCCCATGGCGCGGCCGATGTTTCTTGAAGAACAGCATAATGAGACCGCCTGGCAGAAGGAGATGCAGTATTACTGGGGCAGTGAGCTGCTGGTTGCTCCCAACTGTTCCGACGGCAACAACAATGTTTCGGTGTGGCTGCCGAAAGGGAACTGGTATGATTTCTGGAACGATAAACCCTATACCGGCGATCAGACCGTCAGTTATCCGGCCGCAACGGGAGTCATACCGGTCTTTGTAAAGGAAGGCGCGATAGTTCCCATGGCGCCTTTCGCGAAATCCACCTTCTTCATTCCGAAGGACACGCTGATCATACATGTGTACACGGGGGCGGACGGTTCGTTTCATCTCTATGAAGACGACGGCGTGACCGAGAAATTCAGAACAAAAAACGAATTCCGGGTGACGGACCTGCAGTTCACCGAAGAGCATCTCCGCCTTGCGGTCGGAGCGTCGGACGGCACTTTTTACGGAGCGCCTTCACGTCGTTCCTGGCGGATCATGTATCATGGATTGTCCGCCGCGACCGCGCTGTACCTTGATACCGTTGCCATTCAATCGTACACCGGAACATCGGGTATTCCCGCAGACGGAAACGGAACGGTATGGAACTCCGCGGATAAACTGCAGACCGTCTATCTCTCGTCTCTGCCGGTGGAGAGGAGCTTTTTCATAGCGGAAATTCCCACGCGCATCCGTCATCGCGGCAATGAAAAACCGGTTGCCGAAGCGGTGCGGATATCCGGCGCCGGAATAGTCGTGGATCGTTCATATACAGGAGAACTCGCCGTTTCGATCCACCAACTGAACGGGACCGCCGTCCGCTTTTTTCCGGAACCGTTTCGCTTGACGGGAGCGTCCCGGCTGTGTTCCCTTCGTTCGCTTCCTTTGAGCAAGGGGGTATACCTCGTACGGATCAGAACGAACAGCGCCGAGGTGGTACGGCATGTCGTGCTGCACTGATTTTTCGTGAGAACCCCCGATTACCATGAGTCAGATATTATTCCAGGAATTGCCGCTTGAACCAATCATTCCTCCGGAAATGAATCACCGCATTCAAAACGTAAACGCACAACCAAACCATACCCGACATTCCTGGGCGACAAGAGCGGAGTAGTCGACTAACTACGCTTACCCCTTCGAAGGATAGAGCGGCTGTTTTGGCGGGAGTTTTCCACCGTTACGTTTTTTCAGCCATTCAACCGGAGTAAGATCCGCCACCGAAGCATCTTTATCCCTGATTGAGACCAGTATCAGAACGTCACGGAGATACGCTTGCGGATTGATGTTGTTGAGTTTGCAGGTTGCGATAATCGAGTAAAGAATCGCCGTCCACTTTCCTCCGGCGTCCGACATGACATGAAGCCAGTTCTTTCTTCCGATCGCCAGGTCGACTGATAGGTAATTGCTTTTTTCCGGTTCGAGATGGACTTGCTCTAAAATCGTTCGATAAGTTGGCATCAATGGCAGAACAGGTGGTCGGCCACAATCCTCTCTCGGGGAATCTTTTTGTATTTGTGAGTAGTGC
>JAFGNB010000386.1 GCA_016927235.1 Chitinispirillaceae bacterium | reverse complement strand
TACAGGCGGACAGTTTTTATACCGTATCCGCCTGGGTGTACCTGCGCAACACACAGCGCGACAACCGAGTGATCGTCTCCAAGGGAAGCGCGCACTACGGTCTGCGGGCGAATGAGCGAAACCAGTGGGAGTTTTACGGCGGACTGCGCGGCTATGGCGTTGACACTACCACGACATCCGAAGCGACCGTGAACTCATGGATTTTGTTAACCGGCGTTCGCAACGGAATGCGGCAGTATCTGTATGTAAATGGTGCAGCGGCGGACAGCACGACGTCGGCCGCCGGCGTTGGCGCGAGCATTTCCGACAACTATTACGACCTGGTGATCGGCCGTCAGTCCGACGATGAGTCGCAGTGGTTCGACGGCCTGATTGACGAGGTGCGGGTTGAAAACCGGGCGCGAACGGCAGCCTGGGTGCGTCTCTGTTACGAAAACCAGCGGATCGATCAGAGGTTCGTTATGATCCATAAGATACGATAGCAGGCAAGCAGCGGGAGGATTACGGAGTGATGATTGTAAAAACGAGTGCGTGGCAGACGATATTCGTTGTGTTGGTACAAAGTCTGATTCCTGCGTATGGATCCACCCGTATTGTGGCTACATCGGCGGAGGTTACCTCGGCAATTTCAAGCGCAGCGGCGGGAGATACCATTCTTGTCAAGGCGGGGACCTATGCCTTCTCCCAAACGATCAATATCAGTGTGAGCGGCACCGAAGCAAAGCGCTGCGTGCTTATGGCCTATCCCGGCGATATCCGGCCGCTTTTCAATCTTGCCGGAAGTACGGGGCAGGGGAGCAAGCTCAACGGGAGCCATTGGCACATCAAGGGGATTAGGTTCCAGAACGCCGCCAACAATGGGATGCATATCAAAGGGAGCGGAAATATCGTGGAGTATTGCGACTTTTTCGAATGTGGCAACACCGGCTGCCAGATCGAGGGCGGAGCATCGAACAATCTGATTCTCAACTGCGATTCGTATTACAATACCGATGCCAGCCAGGGCAATGCCGACGGCTTTGCTCCGAAAATGGATGTGGGAACCGGTAATATCCTGCGCGGATGCCGTTCATGGCAGAACTCCGACGACGGATATGACGGATACTTGCGTGGGGCGGATAAAGTCATCACCACCTATGAAAACTGCTGGTGCGTTCGAAACGGGTACCTCAAGAGCGGCAGCGCGAGTTCGGGAAACGGTAACGGTTTCAAGATGGGCGGCAGCGACGATAAGAATCTTCAGCACCATGCTGTTTTAAGAAATTGCCTTTCAGTAGGAAACCGGGTAAAAGGATTCGACCAGAATAACAACAAAGGTTCCATGACTCTGTATAACTGTTCGGCGTACAACAACGGCACCAACTACAAGATCGACGCGTCCACCCTTGCGAGCGGCAATGCTCTCATCGTCACCAACTGTATTTCAGCCGGTTCGGGCGCCGTATCGCTGAGTGGAGGAACGATCACCACATGCAGCTGGTCGTCGGGATTTTCAGTTTCCACCGCCGATTTTGTGAGCGTGGACACCGCCGGCATCACCGGCCCCCGGCAGTCGGACGGGAGCCTCCCCGCAGTACGGTTTCTCCATCTTGCTTCCGGCAGCAAGCTTATTGACGCGGGGACAATTATCAGCGGCATGCCGTATGCAGGATCAAAGCCAGATCTCGGTTGCTTTGAGACGGGACTGCCGACCGGTATAAACCGGTTCCAGCGATCGGCCGGCAACAGGAGTTCCGCGGCATCGGCACGTCTGTCATTTTTTGATGGCCGACTCACGGCGAAACTTACGGGAACCGGACGAGAGGCGGACTGCATCGAACTGTTTGATGCGGCCGGGAAAAAACTCGCTGGTTCAAAGGCCGAGGCAGCCATTGTCGCAAGCGGCCGGTATCTGCTCAGAACGCATCAGTACAACCGGGAACTTCCATGAAGCTGGAAATAAATTATTAATAAATGGAATATACCTTGTCAAATAATCCCTGAACGGAAAGAACGCTGCGCAATCGCTCGTTATAGATCGCTGACAATTAAAAATGATACTACCGACAACACGTTTAAAGGAGGCTTTATGAAACGGCGCGGATTGAGTTACTTGGCGATGTTTGTGGCGCTGTGGGCAGGTACGGGGGCAATTGGATCTCCCAATTTCAACATGATCGGCTACGCGACGACGGGCGGCGGCACCACCGGAGGGGGGAGCGGTTCGGGAAAGAGCATCAGTTCCCTCTCCGCGCTGCAGTCGTGGGCGGAGGGCCGTGAGAAAAACACGAGCGCCGAAGTGATAACGATCAGCGGGCGGATCAGCGGGAGTGCTCTCATCACTATCAAGAACGGCGAGAACATAACGATTCAGGGTTCCGGCAGTTCCAGTGAACTCGTTGGCGTGGGTCTTAATATTCGCGACTATGACAATGTCATCGTGAAAAACCTGAAGATCCGCGAAGTCGAGTATCCCGACGACGCGCTCACGCTCGATAACGTGCAACAAGGCTGGGTCGATCATTGCGAGTTGCACAGTAAAAACGGACCTGAAATCGAAAAGGACACCTACGACGGCCTGCTCGATATTAAAAAAGGCTCGTCCGGCATCACCATTTCATGGTGCTACCTGCACGACCACAGGAAGTGCTCGCTTGTCGGCCATACCGACAACCTCGGGCAGCAGGAGGAAGACAGCAGGATCAGGGTGACGTATCACCATAACTACTTTGTCAATACCGAGGGCCGCAATCCGAGCCTGCGGTACGGCGCGGCGCATTTGTTCAATAACTATTACGGCAACATCACCGATTACGGTCTCGCGGCGCGCAACGGCGGCCATGCGAAGGTCGAAAACTGTCATTATGATAACGTAAAACTGCCCATGTCGACGGATAAATTCATGGACCCGTCAAGTGATGCGGGCGATAAGATCGGCGGCTTTATTTGCCAGAGCGGTAATCTTTTCACCAACTGCGGCGCGAACGTGATTTCCCAGACCGGGTGCGACTTCTGGAATTCGTCGACGCTGCCCTACTCCTACACGCTCGACGACGTCACCACGGTAAGAGAGACCGTGCAGCGGCATGCCGGGTTCGGAAACAACCCCACGGCAGTGATTGACGCTGACGAGGCTGTTCCGACAGCAGGGATGCGCGAACCAAGCATTCATTCGGTGCATGTGACGGGGACGCGGTCGCCGTTACCCCGCGGGGTGCTCTATGACATCAGGGGGAAAAAAATGTCGCGCAGAACTCCGGCGGTGCGATACGGCGCGCAGGGAGTTGTAATTGTGAAAACGGCGCGAGAAAAATGACCTTCCCGTCGGACCGGCCGGGAATTCCGGCAATCGAGGAACCATGATGAAAGCGCTTTACGCCATCGCGACAAGCTTTCTATTCCTTGCTTCTTTTACGGTGCCGGGATGGGCCAAAGCGCTTTATGTTTCCGCCAGCGGAGCGGACGGCAATGAGGGAACCTCTGTCTCGTCGCCGCTTGAAACCATTCCGGCAGCCGTTGAAAAAGCCGCCGCCGGCGATACGATTTACCTCCGTGGCGGCACTCATTCATATTCATCCACCATCGCCCTGTCAAAAAGCGGCAGTGAAAACGCCCGGATCCGCCTCTTTGCCTATCCCGGCGAGAAACCGGTCCTGGATTTCTCATCACAGCCGTATGCCGGTTCGAACCGTGCGTTTTACCTTACCGGCAGTTACTGGCATATAAAGGGCCTGGAAATATGTTACGGCGGCGACAACGGCATCAAGGTCGAGGGGAACTACAATATCATTGAGCAATGCGTGCTCCACCATAACGGCGACTCCGGCATTCAGCTCGGGTTCGCCCATGAAACGGAAAACCCCGACGGCGCGCTGTGCGCGTTCAACCGGATCATCAACTGCGATTCGTACCGGAATTTCGATTTCGACAACCGCGGCAGCGACGCCGACGGATTCGCCTGCAAGATGCACAACGGCAAAGGGAACCTGTTTCGGGGCTGCCGCTCCTGGGAGAACTCCGACGACGGCTGGGACCTGTATGAAACCGACTGGCCGGTTGAAATCACCGACTGCTGGACCTGGCACAACGGCGATCGCATCCTGTTCGATTCGATTTACATCGAGAAAATGGGGAAAAAAATGAGCTCGTTTTCCGGCAACGGCAACGGCTTCAAGCTCGGCGGCAACGGAACGGGCGGCAGCTCGGAAGGCACGCACGTGGTCAGGAACTGCGTCGCGTTCGACAACAACTTCCAATCGAAGAAGGGATTCGATCAGAACGGTCACAAGGGAGGCGTCATCGTGCACAACTGCCTGTCATTCGGCAACGGGTACAACTACATGTTCGAGGACGATCCGAACTCCGGGTGCGTTAACGAGTTCAAGAACTGCGTGTCGTTCGGCGCGAAGGCGTCGATGCAGTACGAGTTTTCCCCGGACGCCGTGTTGCGGAACAACTCGTGGGACTTGGCGGACGTCACCGCCTCGGAAGCCGATTTTGTGAGTCTTGATGTCGCGCTCGCCACGGCGCCGCGCCGGGCCGACGGCGGCCTGCCGGACAACGGTTTCGCGCGGCTCAAGGCGGGAAGCGATCTGATCGACAAGGGGGTGGATGTCGGGCTGCCGTATGCGGGAGCCGCGCCCGATCTCGGGGTGTATGAATACGCGGCAACGGAAGTAGGAGGAAGCAGTGGAATTTTATCGCCGGTCAGGGTCTCGATCGCCGAATCGTCCGACTTCCAGGTCATCGATATTTCCGGTCGGTCAACAGGTGACGGCCATCTCCTTCCCGCTGCCGGCGGATTTTGCATCGTCCCGGTCGGTAACGGGTGCGCCGCCGTAACGAGGATCATCGTCAGATAAGGGATTTTATCATGCATCGGATGCTATTTATTTATTCCCTGCTTCTGCTTTCAGCCCCCGGACACGCGGCTTTTTTCATTTCCCCCTCGGGCAGCGACCTTTCCGGAACCGGCACCATTTCACAGCCCTGGTTCTCACTTTCGAAAGCGGTCGAGGCGGCGAATCCTGGCGACACCATTTACCTGCGGGGAGGCACCTATCAGTATGATGCCACCGTATCGATCGAAAAAAAAGGAACCGCCGCCCTGCCGTTTTCGGTCCTCGCCTATCACGACGAAAAACCCGTTCTCGACTTTTCGGAATGGAAACCTGAGGATGAAGATGAACGGGGCGCGGCACGCGGCATCAAACTGACCGGTGAATACTGGTATTTCAGGGGAATCGAAATCTGCAACGCCCCCGACAACGGCGTCAAATGCGAGGGAGCCCACAATACCTTCGACCTGTGCGTCTTTCACCACAACGGAGATTCCGGACTCCAGATCGGCCTTAACAAGGAGGATTACGACTCGAATCCCGACCCTGACCATATCGCGGCGTACAACCGCGTCATCAATTGCGATTCCCACCGTAACGCGGATCCCGCCACCGAGTACGAAAACGCCGACGGGTTCGCCTGCAAGCTCTACGCGGGCAAGGACAACTCCTTTTACGGCTGCCGGGCCTGGGAAAACTGCGACGACGGCTGGGACTGCTTCCAGACCAATCATCAGATCACGATCGAGAACTGCTGGACCTGGCACAACGGCGATCCTTCCATGTGGGGTTTGGAATCGTTCAACGGCGACGGCAACGGATACAAGCTCGGCGGCGACGACGAACCCTGCCCTATCCTGGTGAAGAACTGCGTCGCGTTCGATATCCATTGGGGCGCCATGAGCGCCTTTACCTATAACAACAACGCGATGCCGGTCACCCTCCTTAACTGCATCGCCTGGGATTGCAGCAGGGATTTCAATATGCAGGACCTGGCGCATGTCCTGAAAAACTGCGTGGCGTTCAACAGTACCCGCCTGGCGCCGAAGGACCTTTCGGAAACAGCGGTTCAGGTCAACAACTCCTGGAATATTTCCGGAATCACTGCCTCGGCAGACGATTTCATCAGCCTTGACGTCGCGCTCGCCAGGGCGCCTCGCAATGTCGACGGCAGCCTGCCGGACAACGGATTCGCGCGGCTCAAGGCGGGAAGTGACCTCATTGATAAAGGTATGGATATCGGATTGCCATATGTTGGCACTGCGCCCGACCTCGGGGCGTATGAGTATGGCTTGACAAGCAGGGCTGCGTTTTATTCACCAAGCTGGATCGACCTGTCGTCTGCATCGGATCATCGCATCCGCGCCGGCATGTTCGATCTGTCCGGAAGGGCCGCACGCAGTGGCATTGTCGCGGCATCGTCCGGCCTTCTTATCACCAGGCGATTTGATGGCATCCGGCAGCCCGGCACGACCTCCCTCATAAAAATTAACAAGAGGATGGGCAATGATCCGGCGAATTGAGGCAATGACCCTTGCGTTGGCGATAAGTTGCAGCGCCGCGCAGTATTTCGTTTCGCCGCAGGGTGACGACGGCGCGGCCGGGACGCTCGGCGCTCCGCTCAAAACGCCGCAGGCCGCTTTTTCCAAAATGGCCTCGGGCGATACCGTGTATCTCCGGGACGGGATGTATGCGCTCGGCGCCCAGGTCAAGCCGTCCAAAGCGGGGACGGACGCCGCCCGCTGCAAACTGTGGGCGTATCCCGGAGAGAAACCGGTTTTCGATTTTTCCGGACTTGACGATCGCGGGCTGTACATCAGCAAGGATAACTGGCATGTGCGGGGAGTTGAGGTCAAGAATGCCGGTTCCAACGGCATCTGCCTCTCGACCGGCGGCTTCCATATCATCGAGGGGTGCGTGGCGCACGACAACGGTCTCGAAGGCATCAAACTGACCAATGGCGCACATCACTGCTCCATTCTGAATTGCGATTCCTATCGTAACTACGATGCGGACAACAACGGCGAAAACGCCGACGGCTTCGCGGCGAAATCGGGCATCGGTCCCGGCAATGTCTTCCGCGGGTGCCGCGCATGGCTCAACTCCGACGACGGATGGGATTTCTACGGCTGTCCGCAGAGCGTCCTTATCGACAGTTGTTTCGCGTTCCGTAACGGGTTTAACCTCTGGAACAATCCGTCGTGGGCCGGCGACGGCAACGCCTTCAAACTCGGCGGTGCGGGCGATACGTCTGAAATGACCGTCACGCGGTCGGTCGCCTTTGATAACGTCGCCAAAGGCTTCGATCAGAACCACTCGACCGCGGGCCAGACCGTTTACAACTGCACGGGCTATCGCAACGGCGCCGCGAATTTCTCCTTCTACGAGACGCCGACGGGCGGAACGCTTATAAAGCACGTGCTGAAAAACAACGTTTCCTTCGAGGGCGGCGCGCCTTCCATCGACGAGACCGCGACACTTGCGAACAACTCCTGGCAGGGGATTACCGTTTCGGCGGCCGATTTCCGGACCCTCGACACCTCGCTGGCGCTCGCACCCCGCGGCGCGGATTACCGGCTACCGGACAACGGGTTCTTACGGCTTGCCGCTTCCGGCCAGCTTATCGATAAAGGGGCGGATATCGGTCTGCCCTTCAGCGGGAGCGCGCCGGACCTTGGCGCGTTCGAGTACGGCGGAACAGTGAACTCACGTGCCGGACGCGGAAACGCCCCAACCGTTCCTTCCTGTGCCCGGGATCAGAGGACGCGGATGACGCGTGTTGTCGGAGGAGTTTTCGGATCGCCGATCCGGGCGGCGTATTTGTTCGATCTCACCGGAAAGAGAATCGC
>JAFGNB010000385.1 GCA_016927235.1 Chitinispirillaceae bacterium | reverse complement strand
GAAATACGCGTATCTGCAGCGGGAGACCGAGTCGCTTCTCCAGACGCTACGCATGCTCAAGGGGAAGTATGAGGAGGCGAAAATCAGGCGCGATTCCGAAGAGTCGGAACTCAAACTGCTTGAACTGGCGCAGACGCCGAAACAGGAAATATCAAATGTTAAGTTTTCCAGTATTATCATCAGCCTGCTCGTCGGCATCATACTTGGCATCGCACTCGCGTTACTTCTCGAATATCTCGATCAGACGCTCAAGGAACCCGCATCCGTTGAAAAGTCCCTCGGGGTACCGCTTTTAGGGATCGTACCGTTTATCGAAGCGGACAATGCACTGGTTGAGAAACCGACGGATTTGACAAAGAATATTCTCGAACCTTTCCGGGCACTCCGTGCAAACCTCAAACATATCTCCACCAGCCATCGCCTCCAGACATTCATTGTGTGTAGCGCGATCAAGGGCGAAGGGAAGACGACACTCGCGGCCAATCTGGGGATCACTTTTGCGCTCGACGGGAGAAAGGTCGTCCTCGTTGACGGCGATCTGCGCCGTTCGCAGGCACACACGCTTTTCGCCATACCTAAACAGAACGGCCTGGCCGACTACCTTCTCGGTACGGTGACGGTCGATCAGATCCTCAAACCGACACGTTTTGAAAACATGTCGGTGGTTACCTCCGGTGAACGACCTCATAATCCCGCCGAATTGCTCGGAACCATCCGGCTCGACCGCTTGATCGAGGAGCTCAGAGCAAAGGCGGACGTCATCATTTTCGATTCTCCCGCACTCCTCCCGGTGAGCGATACGATTACGATGGCGCCGAAGATGGACGGCGTACTCTTCGTTGTGAGGACGTTCTGGACGCCTGTCAAGGCGGCGAAACAGGCGCTTAATCAGTTGCAGCGGATCGGCTCGCACCTTTACGGGGGGATACTCAACGGCGCTTCGCATTCCGGGAGATATTATCCCTATTACTATGGGTACTACGGATATTACGGTTATTATTCCTACAAATACGCCTATGATGAAGACCATAAGCATCCATTCTCACTGCGGGAAACGGGCCTGCGCATCGAGCGATCAGTCAAGGAGCGGTTCACCTCTCTGCGTTATGCCGTTCCGAAGTTCGCTGCGGGTCTTAACCGCGGCGCCAAAACGCTTGCCCGGAGAAAAATGTTCTGGCTGCTGCTGTTCTGTCTGCTGAGTGTTACCGGTATCCGTCTTGCAGTGGAGGCATATATGCCGGCGCCGCTTCCGGAAGCTATCGTTTATATGGGGTTCGGTGGTAACCGGACGGAATCTCATCTGCCAACGATCGCCGGTGGCCGGGCATCCGGAATGGAACCCGCCGTGCACAATGGAGATGTATCCACGAAAGGATACAGCACGGCGCTCAACGATGCGGTTCAAGAATGGTTCGAAGCGTTCAGGGGACAAAATCTCAATGAATACCTTTCCTACTACGACAGCACCTCATTCAGATTTGAAGGAGGCGGATTCGGACAATGGAAAGAGAAAATAACGGAACTTTTCAGCCGTGATATCGCGGGGGCTGTGATTGTCCTCGATACGATTCGCCGGATGACTTCTGACACGTTATCCTCCGGGTTGCTGGTGGAATACCGTGCCGTTTCCCCAACCGATACGCTTTATGGCCGCACCGCGACATCGTGGGTATACGGCGAATATGGTTGGCGTATCGTCAGACAAACCAGATTTTCCGACACCCTTTCCGAAACGGCGGGACAATAGATGAAGCAGAAATTCTCTATTGTTATTGTTTGTATCTACACTGCGTTGACCGGTGCCATCCTGTGGCAGGGTATTCTACTGGCGCGCCGGTTACAGCCGGGATATGCCGGTGGTACCGACATGGCCATGATCGATGTCACGCTCGAAGGAAATGTCCGCCGACCGGGGCGATACCGCGTGGCACGCGGAACCACCCAGTTCGAAATCCTGCAGGTCGCGGGGATCCGCCCGACATCCGATCTGTCAATGTTTAACCTGACGGCGCAAATCGACAGCTCCAGTGAACTCGCCGTCGGCACGCTTGAAAAACCGGTCGGATTGGGCGAGGAACCGTTCGTCGTCCGTCTGGAGTTTTTCTTCGGTGAAATGAGCGTGATCGCCGACGACGGGCGCAGCGTACCGCAGCATGAAGGGCTCACCATATCGCCGGGCGACCGTATCCTGACGGAAGCCTCTTCACAAGCGGAACTTTCGCTGGGCTCCTACTCCAGAATCGATATGGATAATTTTGCCGAGCTTATTGTTGACAAAATCGGATCCGTCGAGAACAACCGTATTATCGTGGAACTGTTCCAGAAGGCGGGGGCATGCTGGTATAAAATGGTGTACACACGAAACAGTGAACTGTTCAAGATAAATACCCTTCCGGTGGCGATCTCAATCGGCGGCTCGGGCGCGGATTTTTTTGTCGATGCTCAGTCTGACCGTCTCGTCATCAATCTTATGGACGGCCTGCTGCTTGTCGAACGTACCGGCGGCGGCGAGGCGATTAACATGATCAGCGGACAGAGCGCCACCATCTATTACGACGAACGACCGTTTCAGATCACAAAATTGACGCCGGAAGTCAGCGTCAATGAGCGGTTCGCGCAACTTTCCCGTGAAAAAGTCAATTACCTCTCTCGCCAGATGCCGCTCAACATCCTGTTCTGCGGCACCCCTGCCGTTTTTTATTTTTTCAATATTCAATACGATCGCAACGTCGCCGCGATCGTCCGCCTGCCGAGAGAACTTCTTATCGAGCAGTTCGCCAATGGTATCAGTACCCTTGACCAGGCGTTTCTTTACGGCGGTCCGGTAATGGTGGCCACTTTCGTCGAGCGGGTTCTTGATACACGGATCCCGAAATATATCGTTTTTGATAAAAGCGATATCATCAAGATCGCCGGAGTAATGGGCGGATTGCAGGCCAACATCGACCAGAACGCGGCAGCCTATCTTCGCCTAGCACAAGGAAAACAGAAATTATCGAATCAGATGCTCGTGAAGTATCTTTCTCCGGCGATTTCGGGAGCCGGGGATGCGAGTCGGCGGCAGTCCGAAATGCTGCGTTCCCTGTTTGAAGGTCTACAGAACAAGAACCTCGTTCCGACCCTGATTCTCGCCGATCAGATCATCAGTTCAACCGAAACCAATTTTGGTGCCACCGAAATCATGGACCACTACAGGAAATTCAGTGAAAAAGCCAACTGGCAATACCGGGAACTTGCCATTCCCGCCGCAGAGGTACGGCGCAATAATCGAACATGTCTCGATCCGAAACTCGATCAGTGCAAGACGCTGCTGACTGCTTATGAATGAGAAAAAACTGTTAATTATCGGTTCAACGGGTCAACTGGGGACCGATATGTGCCGTGAGGCGAAAAAGGCGGGGTATGAGGTGACGGGTGTCGACTTCCCCGAAATCGACATATCCGACCGCCGATCCGTCGAACATCATATTTCTATTAGTAAGCCTTCCGTGATTATCAATTGTGCGGCCTATACCGCCGTCGACGATTGTGAAACGAACCAGGCGCAGGCGTTCGCACTCAATGCTGACGGGCCGGG
>JAFGNB010000384.1 GCA_016927235.1 Chitinispirillaceae bacterium | reverse complement strand
ACAAACGCCACTAAAATGACCAGCATGATCATCGGCGCCATTTCCCTCATTTTATTGATCATAACCACTCCCTACATTTCAAAAACCGTCGTTACTTCCTCTGAAAAATGATTTCCCTCTCCCCCGCCTCATGCCGTTTGCCGCCGGTCGCGCTGCAGGGTACTCACGGTCATGCTTGTACCGGAGTCACTGTTTTTTATCGATCTTTTTGACCGGCGTTATATCAGCTGCCGCCGCACTGGCGGCCGGTTGCAGTAACGCGGTATAGAGCTCGTTATCCGAAAGAAGCGTCAAAGCGGTCTGCAGCTGGGGATCATCCGACAGCCGCTCGCGATAGACGACCTCATTATCCTGGCCGAATTCACGGGTAAGCAGCGCTTCGCGGATATACTTCCTGATATCGGTTTCATTCTCCGCGAGCGCCCGCTTGCTTTCAGAGCGCAGCAGCGAATCCGCTTTCGTCACGCAAAGCTCCATCTGCTGCTTTTCATTATCGCTCCATTTCGGCAATTCGGGATAGAGGACCACCGGTTTTCCCGCGGAATCGACCGTGTCTTTCAATCCGGCCGACAATTTGAACTCAGAAAAACGCATCTGGGCCAGACTCTGATAATCGAATTTTATTGAATCGATAAACCGGTAGAATGATTTCATGATCGATTCATCGGCTTTGAACTGTTTGTCTATTCTGACCTTACGTTTTTTCAATTTCGGATATTCCATATTGGCAAATTGGAAAAAGAGGTCTCTTCCGAAAAGGGCGCGAAGCGGCAGGCTGAGGTTTTTCTGCTCGACGATCGTGTCGGGAATGATGCCGCCGCCGCCGCGAACGATTCGTCCGTTTTTCGTCAGATAGGTGGCGGTGTCGATCTTCGACTCATCCTTTTTCCGACCGACCGTATCTACATTCTCTTTTTCTAATTTTTTAAAGTCCATCTCTTCATCTTCGTCGGCAGCCTCCTCGTCGTCCCCGGTTCCGGTGCCGCGGACGGCGTTTTCAGGGCGGTTGATGCAGCGCCCCGAGGGAGTGTAATAAAACGCGGTCGTCAATTTTAGATGGTGGGTTTTATCGAGCGGCAGGATGCTCTGGACCGACCCCTTGCCGAAGGTCGTATCTCCCACGATGATCCCCCGGTCGTAGTCCTGTATCGCGCCGGCAACGATCTCGGAGGCGCTTGCACTGGCATAATCAACAAGCACAACCAGCGGCAGATCGATCGGATACACCGGCTGGGCGCCGGAATAATTCTCCCGGTTCTGTCCGCGAACCCTGCCCCTTGTTGAAACGATCAGTGATTTTCTCGGAAGGAACTTTTCGGCCACCTCGATCGCTTCGGGAAGCAACCCGCCCGGATTGTGACGCAAATCAAAAATCAATCCCGTAACGTCCTTCTTTACAAGTTCCCTTACCGCCTTTTCAACCTCTTCGCCCGCCTCCTGTGAAAAAGTCTGAAGCTGTACATACCCGATTTTCTTTTCAAGGACGCCGGCGAACGGGACCGACTTGATATGAATGATTTCACGGGTAATGGTGTAATCGAGATCTTTCGCCTCTCCCTTACGACGGATGGTGATGGTTATTTTCGTTCCCGGCTCTCCACGGAGTTTCTTCACCGCATTGTCGATGGAGATGCCGGCGGTGGATTTCCCTTCAATCCTGATGATCTGATCCCCCGACTGTATCCCCGCCCGCGCGGCAGGGGTGCCGCCGATCGGCGTCATGACGGTCAATACCTTGTCACGGATGGAAATCTGAATCCCAAGACCCCCGAATTTGCCTTCGGTATGGATCTTCAGTTCTTCATACTGTTTCGCCGCAAAATAGCTCGTATGCGGATCGAGAATCCGCAGCATCCCCTTTATCGCATTATCGATCAGATCTTTCGACGAAATCTCCTCAACATAATTCTGGTGTATTTTCGTCGCGACATCGTCCTGACGGATAATATCCTCATAAAAATTATCACTGTCGACATTGGTCGCATCGACGACCAAACCGGCAATGACGACCACAAGGATGATTATTCCGGCGAAGGGAATGTTCCCGAAGAGTGAACGCGTACCCTGCCCGTTATTTTGTTCCATTCTTGCTCCTCACCGCCAATCGTCCTGGTTGATATGCCCAGAATAATCGGTCGGGGAAATTCGTGTACCAGAAAACCCGCATCTCCCGGTCAATGGTGGAGATAACCGTAAAAAAATACATCAGTGCATTGTAAAAATGGCCCATTTTATCTTAATAACAAGAGATTTCCTTCAATTTACCGGCCGTTATCATGTACACTTTCTCCTCGAGTACCTCAGGCGGCAACGTACCGTCAAGCAACACGATACGACCGGGGGCATCGGCCGCGACACGACGGTAACCCTTTCTGACGCGCTCGAAAAAATCACGCTCCCCGTCCTCCAGGCGGTCTTTCGGTTTTTTCATTGCCGTAAGGCGCTCAAACGCTTTCTCAACCGGAACATCCAACAAAAAAGTAAGATCGGGATCGATTCCGCCCGTGGCGAAGGAGTTCATCCGCCGCAATTGCTCAAGCGTGACCTCACGACCGAATCCCTGGTAGGCGAAGGTGGCATCCTGAAAGCGGTCGCAGATAACCGTCGCCCCGCGATTGATCGCCGGAATAATTTTCTCCTTCAGGTGCTGAGCCCGGGCGGCGAGATAGAGCAGCACTTCGCACTCTTTCACCATTTCGCGATGGGCGGAATTGAGAAGCAGCGCCCTGATCTTCTCCGCAATCGGTGTCCCCCCCGGTTCACGGGAGGCGACGACCACGCCCCCCTCGCTCCGCAACCGTTTCGCAAGCAGGTCCGCCTGCGTGCTTTTTCCGCATCCGTCAATACCTTCAAAGGTAATGAAACCGCCTCTTATCATAGCGCGCCGTGACATTTTTTATACTTTTTTCCGCTGCCGCAGGGGCAGGGATCGTTCCGGCCGATCTCCACACCGGTTTTTATGATCGTATGGGGAACCAGATCGGAGCGGTTGGCAAAGGCGCCACCCGGACGGCCGGCGGGAACGGGTGCGGCCTTGCGCTCCTGATCCGATGCGGCGAAAATATCGAAATCGCCGTGCAGCGTCTGCGAGGTATCGACGCTCCGTTGCGTACGCTCCACCCGCTCAAGCCGGAAGATGTAACTGGACACCTCTCTCGAAATCGCCGTTCGCAGCTCATCGAACATTTTCAGCCCCTCACGCTGGTATTCGTAAAGGGGATTCTTCTGGCCGAAGGCGCGGTACTGCACCCCCCCCTTGAGGTGGTCCATCTCGTAAAGGTGGTCCTTCCACAGGTTATCGATGACCATAAGGAAAACGCTCCGTTCAAACTGGCGCATCATCTCCGAACCGAATCGCCGTTCCTTCTCCTGATAACGGTCACGGACTTTCCGCCAGACCTCATCGAAAAGCGATTTCTGGGTTTTATTGGTGAGCTCACTCTCGGGGATGCGGTAGGTAACGCCGAAGGCGGTCTGCAGGTCGGCGTAAAGGGGCTGAAGCGCCCAGTCTTCGGGATATTTTCCGACGGCGGTATGCCGCATGACGATATCCTCCAGATGCGCCGCCACCTGCTCGAGCATCTCGTCTTTGATGTCCTCGCCCCTGAGCAGGCGCTGCCGCAATCCGTAAATCTCTTTCCGCTGGAGGTTCATGACGTCATCGTACTCCTTGAGGTGCTTACGGATCTCGAAGTTGCGCCCCTCGACACGTTTCTGCGCGCCGCTGATCGAACGCGACACCAGAGGATGTGAGATCACCTCGCCCTCTTCGGCGCCGAGCCGGTCCATGATGGAGGCGATGCGTTCCGAACCGAAGATGCGCATCAGATCGTCATCGAGCGAAAGGAAAAACTTGGACGATCCCGGATCGCCCTGACGCCCGGAACGGCCCCGCAGCTGGTTGTCGATGCGACGGCTTTCATGCCGCTCGGTTCCTATAATATGCAGCCCGCCGGCGGCGATGACGGCCTTCTGTTCTTCCCTTGTCTTCTCGAACAGTTTCGCGTATTTCCGCCGTTTTTCCTCAAGGGTGAGCTCTTCGGGGTCGATACCCTCCTTGAGCAGTTCGTGGTTGGCCAGAACTTCGAAATTGCCCCCCAGCACGATGTCGGTGCCGCGTCCGGCCATGTTGGTCGCGATGGTCACCGACGCCAGACGTCCCGCCTGCGCCACGATCGCCGCCTCCTTGGCGTGCTGTTTGGCATTGAGCACCTCATGCCCGATCCCCGCTCGCTGCAGGAACTTGCTGAGCAGTTCGGATTTTTCGATCGACGTCGTGCCGACGAGACACGGCTGCCCCGCGTCGTGCCGCGCCGTGATCTCCTTGACTATTGCATTGTATTTCTCGCGGTACGTCTTGTAAATTTCATCGTGATGGTCCTTGCGCGCGAGCGGGCGGTTGGTGGGCACGCTCGCCACATCCAGTTTGTAAATTTCATGGAACTCGCCCGCTTCCGTTACCGCAGTTCCCGTCATCCCCGCCACCTTGCGGTACATCTTGAAAAAATTCTGAAAGGTGATGGTGGCGAGCGTCTGGTTTTCGCCGGCCACCTTGACCCCCTCCTTCGCCTCGAGCGCCTGGTGCAGCCCTTCACTGTAGCGCCGGCCGTGAAGGATGCGGCCGGTAAATTCGTCGACGATGAGAATCTGGCCGTCCTGTACCACGTAGTCGACGTCGATTTCGTATACCGAGTAGGCGCGGACAAGCTGACTGACGCTGTGAATCCGTTCGGAGCGCTCGGCATAGACGCGGTGCGCCTCCTCCCGCCGCTGCGCCCTCGTCTCCTCGTCGATCGACGCGTCGTTGTCGATGTTCCCGATGAGTTCCGCCAGGTCGGGCACGACGAAAAATTCCGGCGTGCTGCCGCTGACCAGGACGCGCCCCTTCTCCGTCAGTTCGGCGGTATGGCCCGATTCATCGATCGTGAAATAGAGCTCCTCATCGATTTCGTGGAGTTTACGCTCGCGAAGATAGTCGGTCTCGACCTGCTTCATGTATTTGGCGACCCCCTGCTCCTTGATCAGTTTTGCGAGCCGTTTGTTTTTCGGATCCCCGCGCTGCACGATGAGCATTTTCAGGCCGCACTCGTACTCCTTTCCCTCCTGTTTGAGCAGCTCCTCCGCTTCGCCGACCGCCTTCTGTACAAACGCGTTCTGCGCATTGACCAGTTTGACCACGCGCGGTTTGAGCTCCTCGTACTCGCGGTTCGACCGCGTCACCTGCCCGGAAATGATGAGCGGCGTGCGCGCCTCATCGATAAGGATATTATCGACCTCGTCGATGATCGCGTAATTCAGTTCGCGCTGTACGCACTGCTCGGGCGAGGTGGCCATGTTGTCGCGGAGGTAATCGAAGCCGAATTCGTTGTTCGTCCCGAAGGTAATGTCGCACCCATACGCCGCTCTGCGCTCCGCGCTGTGCGGTTCCGAAAGATCGAGGCAACCGACGGTCAAACCGAGAAATTTGAAAATCTTTCCCATCCACTCGCTGTCGCGGCGCGCCAGATAATCGTTGACGGTAATGACATGCACCCCCTTGCCGGTAAGCGCATTGAGGTAACACGCCATCGCGGCGACCTGCGTTTTCCCCTCGCCGGTCTTCATCTCGGCGATCTTGCCCTGGTGCAGGATAATCGCGCCGATAACCTGCACATCGAAGTGGGCCATGAACGGAATCTCCCTGCCGGTGAATTGATCGATGACTGTCCTGCCTTCACCGAGAACGCGGAATGTCGCTTCACGGAATACCGCATACGTCTCGGGGAGAATATCGTCAAGCGTTTCACCCTCGGCGATTCTTTTCCGGAATTCGGCGGTTTTCTGTGCGAGCGCCCCGTCGTTCATAGCGGATACCGCATCGTGCAGATTGTTGATCCGTTCCAGAATCGGCTTGAGCTTTTTAATGTCCCGTTCCTGTTTCGAGCCGAATATCTTCGCTAAAATGTCCAGAAATGTCATTGCTTGAAGGCCTTTTCTACCTGAACGTTTCTGATTTTCACGGCAGCAATGTCAGGATGGTCGAACAACTTATTGATATTATAAAGAAGCTGGGTTTCAAGCTCGCCGATTTTTATCTCGCTCAGTTCTTTATCCCAGACGGTCCGCTCTACCATCACCCTGATGTCGTTTCGACGCAGCAAAATCGCCGTGCGTTTCTCGCCATCGCTGAAAAATAGCTCCAGTGAAAGATGAATTACTATATCTTTCCTGCTTTCAATTCGGCAGGGAAAGGAGGGAAGCTCTATCGAAAAAAACTTCGGGTGATCCGACCCCGCCGTTTTTTTTGTTGCAGGCGCATCGCCGGTTGACGGCAAAGGAGGTGTCGCCGTCGGCGAATCGGAAGTCCCCTGCGCTGGAATCGGCTGCTCGTCGCCGGAAACGGCTTCCGGGGAAACCGGTGCGGCCGGGTAAGATCCCGCCGATTCGGCAATGGAAACCGCTTCGGCCTGCGTTGCAGCCGCCTCCGCAGCATGCTCCTCAGCTTGTAGGGATCTCTGTCTTGTTGACGGCCCGATCAAATCTCGATTATTTAAAAACAGCACAAAGGCCACCACGAGGGTCATGGTGAGCAGGACAACGAACAGAAACGCCTTTTTTTTCTCCCGTCGACGTGAAGCTTCCCAAGCACTTTCTTTCATAGGCGATGCTGTAACGGTGAGATTTCGAATGAAACTCTGAGGGAAACGCCGCAGGAAAATGAATCAATCAGTCTCCCGACGGCGGACTGTTCTTCAGCAGTACCGGCGTTGAACCTCACCCCGATCCGATAGCCGTCGGTACGCTTACGACAATACACCACCCGTCCCCTCACCGGCACTTCATTGATCCTTACCGTCACTAGACGATTTTTTTCAAGCGGATTGGCATGGAGAAATGCAACCCCGGTCCTGCTCAGATTTATCAGCGTTTCGGAACCGTCAACATTCAGAAGTTCAACTCTTTCGCTGCCCCGACCACCCATAATAATGCCTTCTGCTAAAGGAACTACTCATGCGCCAGAGAATTACCAACCAATCTTCCGGGTGACAGCGAAGCGTCTCTTTATGTTTCCGTCAGCTTTGTCCTTCAAATACAAAGGGATAAACAACTTCAACCGGGCCGGCGCCCTCTATCGCGGAGAACCTCCACCGTTTGATATACCGTACCACCATTTCATCAAATTCGCTGTTACCGGTAGTCGACTTCATTACGACCACGTTCGCGACATCTCCCGAGGGTAAAATAATAAATTTTACCGTCAACCTGCCGCCGAGCGTCGGGTCCCGTTTCAGCCACTCTTCATAAAGACGTTTGAGCCGTCGCGACTCGCGGCTGACGATAGTCTGTATGGCCGACTGGCTGCGTTCCTGCAGGGATGCCGACTCGCCGGTCACCTCGGGCGGGGCGGTCGTGATGTTGACCTCGACATTTGCGGCGACCCGGGTCACGGCGGTCCTTCCCACCGTTTCACGCTCAATGTCGACGCCGGCGGTGCGGCTCTCTTTCCGGGCGATCAGTTCGGCGGGATCCACGTTCTTCGCAGTAAAGGTCCCCCTGGTCAGCGAGAGTGCTCCCAGATCGGTAACACCGAGTCCGGCCGTCCCAAGCAGATCGGAAGCGGACGACATGCTGCCGCTGCCGCTTCCCGATGCGGTAATGGCGGCAAAAATTCCGGCCGCCTGAATCTGTCTGGCCGCCTGTTCGCGGGCCTGGCGCCGCACCTCGCTCCCCGACTCCCGGCGCCGCTTCTTCTCGATGAACGTCTCCTTCTCCCGGTCGATCTTGACATCCTCTTTCTTCTTTTTCTTCATCTCCCCTTTTTTATCCGTTATCTGTTCCGTCACTTCGGCCGGTTTCGGCTCCACGGCCGGCTTGGGCTGGTTGAGCACGAGCCTGGCATAACGCTCCTGAATCCTCATGATCTCCTTTTCACTCACCGTTTCGGACGGTTTCCGCAATGACAACAGGCCGACGGTAACGAACGTAACGATCATGCAGAAAAGCACCAGCAGGCCGAAGCCGCGGTCGAAACGGCCGAAAAAACCCTGCCGGAATTCTTTCGGAAAGAGAGCGCCCGCAGGCAGGGTTCCCATCGATTGCGCGAAGACGATTCCACCGGGCTCGTTTGCCATCATTCGTTCCGATAGACGAAAAGATTCATAGTAGGATACCCCGCCTGACCGCAGGTGTACATGACACGGGTGAGCACGGAGTAGGGAATCTCAACATCACCCTGAATGGTTATCTCGCCGGAAAACGGGGTTCCCGCCGCCGAGGCCATTTTCTTCCCCTCCTCCGCGTATCTGGTCAGCACATCGTACAGCGGGGGTATCATGAACTCCTGCTGCCCGAGCAGCCTTTCGTACGCCTCGCCGTCAAGCACGAGGTTGTTTTCAACCATGATTGCATTCTGGGCAACCCTGACGCTGAGCGATTCCTTTGCCCGGCGCTCCACCGTCGATTTCGGCAGCGTCAATTGTTCCGCCGGAGTCACGATGGCGCCCTCGGTGGAAAAATTCTTTATAAGAAATACCAGGATGATGGTGAACATATCCATCATCGAGGTGATGTTCAGCCGGGGATCCTCCCCCCCCCGGCGGCGGCGGGCTTGACGGACTGCGCGCGGATTGGCCATTACCGGACGATGCCTCCCGCCATCGATACGTTCGGAAAGAGTGTGACGTTTCCCGAAGCGGTAACGACGCCCCGTGCGGCGTCCATCACCGAAATCACCGTCTGGTAATTGATCCTGTCGTCGGCGACGATTTTGACGTTTTCGTGGTCCTCAAACAGTGTAACGGATTTCAGATCATGATGCGTATAAAGATACGACAGTTTCCAAAGCTCCGTTTCTGCCGGCAGGTCGGGTTTGGCGAGTCGGATGATCTGGTAAAGCGCCTTCCGCTTAACCTCGGCCAGCTGCCGGTTGAGCGCCGCGAAATCGTATTTCCCGTCGATGAGCGGTATTTCGTCGTCGCGGGAGACCGACGTATCCTTCTTGAAATAGTGGAACAGGTTGAACCCTTTCCTGGTAATGACAATACCCAGATCGACTTTCGCCGCTTCCCCTCCTGCGCCGTCGGCGCCTCCCGCGGCCGACGATTCCGGAAGTTTGAGTTCGATCATTCCAATCTTGACGAATTCCGACGAGGAGAGCAGCAGCGGGATGAGCACCACCATCAGATTCATGAAGGGGACTATGTTCGGCTCGGTATCGATCTCCTGACGCACGCGCCGGTCTGAGATCCGATAGTTCCTGCCGAGCCGTTGTTCGGGCATCAGCACTTTCATGGCCATCACCGCACAGCGGTCGAGTTCGGCGACCGTTTCGTCGATGCGGGCTTGCAGCACCGAAAAGACAAGGATGCAGGGAACGGCAATGATCAAACCGAGCAGTGTCGTATTCATCGCCGCTGAAATGCCGACCGCAAGCATCGACGACTTCGCCACCGGCGGAATGTCGGGCTGACCGACAGCCGCAAAGGAAATGATCAGTCCATAAATAGTGCCCATGAGCCCCAGCAGGGTGGCAAGATTGCCAAGGGTGGCGATCCAGTTGAGCCGCCGTTCCAACAACGGAAGTATATGAAGCGACTCTTCCTCCATGGCGAGCGGCACCATCTCCGGCGCGACCGTCGCCCGTTTAATGCCTGCCCCAAGCACGGCCGGCAGAACCTTTCCCTTTCCGCTGCAGCAGAGCCCGTACGCATCGTCGTGCTTTCCCTCTTTTATCATCTGCACCAGACGGTCGACGAACCGTGAAGCGTTTATATTGGTGCGCCGCGAGATACCCGACCAGCGCTCAATCATGAGCAGCAGCGCCAAAAAGGCGATTCCGGCGAGAATCCACATGAATTGGAACCCGCTTTGTCCCGGCGAAAACGACAGGAGGAATTCGTTGAGTATACCCATCAGGCGCCACCGGCTTGGAGCCGTTTCAGATGTTGATTTCTTTTATCATTTTATTATCGGTAAATATCTTTATGTTGTTGCGCGTCACATGGAGGCCCACCCCCTCCTTGAGCTGCGCCGCGCTGATATGATACTTCTGCGTTTGATAGGAACGCTCGACGAGAACATTGACAAGACGAAGCGAATACTCGTCGATCTGGTCGATGATCTTCTGCGTTT
>JAFGNB010000383.1 GCA_016927235.1 Chitinispirillaceae bacterium | reverse complement strand
TTCGGCGCGGAGGTCAAGCGCCGGATCATGCTGGGCACCTACGTACTCAGCAGCGGCTATTACGATTCCTATTATTGCCAAGCGGTGAAGGTGCGCACCCTGATCCGTAACGATTTCAACGAGGCGTTCGGGTCGTGCGACGTGATCATGTCGCCGGTGACGCCCACGTGCGCGTTCGCCGTCGGCGACAAAAGCGGTGATCCTTTACAAATGTATCTCACCGACGTGTATACCGTATCGGCGAATCTGGCCGGTATTCCGGGTCTGAGCGTCCCCTGCGGCGCGGCGGCGGGCGCTCTTCCGGTGGGCGTACAGTTCATGGCGCCGCAGTGGCGCGAGGACGTTCTGCTGAAGGCGGGTTACGCGGTGGAGTGCCGGGGCGGCGGAGGATGAGACGCATTCCATGGCGGCGGTTCCGTGGTTACGTATGCGGCGGCGTGGCGGGGAGTGTCGCATGCTGTCTCATCGGATGCGGCGCACCGGCGAGGTATACCCGCGGCCGATCGTTGTCGGATGCGCCGAAGCGTCGTGTAACGGTTCCGCGCAGATGGGACTACCGGAAAAGTTACTCGATTCCCGGCCGCCGCCTCTCAGCGGCGGCCGGGCGTTACATCGGCATACCCTATCGTTTCGGCGGGATGAGCCGCAGGGGCACCGACTGCTCCGGTCTGGTCTGCATGATCTACCAGGAGGTATGCCGTGCGAAACTGCCCCATTCAACCCGAAAACAACGCGCGCTCGGCAGGAAAGTGTCGCTGTCGAAGGCAAAAAGCGGCGACCTCGTTTTTTTCCGGAGCGGCGCCTTCGGCCGTGTCAACCATGTCGGCGTCTATCTTTCCGGACGGAAATTTATTCATGCGAGCAGGAAAAAGGGAGTCATCTACAGTAATCTTGATGGCGCCTACTATAAAGAACATTTTGTCGAAGCAAGAAGGATATTCCGATGAAAGCGATCTATGCGGGGGAACGGGGTTCGTTCGCCGAACTTGCGGCGCGGGAATATTTCGGCCGGAAGTGCCGGATCGAACAGGTGGCACTCTTCGAGGACGTCTTCAATGCCGTCAAGAAGGGATCGGCAGTGCAGGGGATCGTGCCGATTGAGAACACGAGGGCGGGGAGCGTTCACCACAATTACGACCTGCTTCTCGAGAGCGGCTGCTCGATCGTGGGCGAGTTGTACCTGAAAATCGAGCACTGTTTGATCGCCAACAGGACGGGCACCCTGCGAACGGTACGCAGGGTACTCTCCCACCCGCAGGCGCTTGCGCAGTGCCGCAGCTGGCTGCACGCCCATCGGGGAATGAAGCCCGTGGAGACGGTCAACACCGCGGCGGCGGTGAAACGGATAAAGGACGAAAAAGCCGCCGACGCCGCGGCGATCGCCTCGATGCAGGCGGCAATCGATTTCGACATGAAGATCCTGGCGCGCAACATCGAAGACGACAAGAACAACATGACCCGGTTCCTCATACTCGCCGGCCGCCCCAACCGGTCGCTCGATACCGCCCGCCCGGTGAAATCGTCGATCGTCTTTTCAATGAAAAATATCCCCGGATCCCTCTTCCGCAGCCTCGCCGTTTTTTCCCTGCGCGACATCGACCTTTACAAGATCGAGTCGCGGCCCACCTTCGGTCTGGGATTCCACTACCTTTTTTATCTCGATTTCGAGGGCGCGGCGACAATGGCGAAACAGCGCAACGCCCTCACCCATCTCCAGGAAATGACCACCTTCTACCGGTTTCTGGGATCGTATCCGGTGGGCAGGCAGGTGGCGCCGGCGTACGGAAGGAGGTAGGGGGGGCGGGCAAGCGAGAGGGAAAAACTGCGTTTGGGGATAATCATTGAGCGGATTCCAATGAAAACGGGGGATACACCGCTTTCAACTGAATTCCTGGAAGGTGATCGTGGACACTTCACTGCCGTTTGGTTTTAATGTCGTCGGATTTATCAGCTGCACTATCGGGCTGGGCGTAGCCGCACGGAATACCGTCTCCCTGCTGATCGACTGCGGCTATAAGATAAAGGTGTATGATATCGCACTGCCCGGAAGATCGGGCGCCGATACGAGCTATTCCCGGCTTTTTGCCGATGTTAAGGAACCGCCTCCGTACGCCGTCACCATTTTTCATCTGAATCCGCCCCAACTGCCCCAGATCCGTCATCATCTCCATGCCGGTTTTCTGAAAGGGAGATTGAACGTCGCTGTTCCTTACTGGGAACTGCCGCGCATACCCGATTCATGGGTCCCGATACTCGAGAAGATTCCGGTGGCGCTCGCGCCGAGCAGGTTCATTGAACACGCGATAGCATGCTGTACCTCACGATGCAGGGTGGTGTATTACCCTCAGTCGGTAAACGTCGAGCGTGCCGCGCCGCCGGACCGACGCCGATTCGGTCTCCCCGAAAACGAATTCTTGTTTGTAACAAGCTTCGATATCGGAAGCGATCTCGTACGGAAAAATCCGATCGGCGCGATCGACACGTTCAGACGCGCCTTTCCGGGAGATTGCCCTGCGGGGTTCATCATTAAAATCAACAGGACGGTGAGCGGCTTCTTTTTTGACAAACTGATCGGGAAGCTGCGGGGGCATATCGGTGACGATGCAAGGATACGGATAATCGATTCACCGATGTCCTATGAGGATGTCCTTTCGCTCTATGCATCATGCGACTGTTTTGTGTCGCTGCACCGGGCCGAAGGTCTCGGACTGGGAGTGATGGAATCGATGGCGCTTGGAAAGCCGGTCGTCGCGACCTTCTGGTCGGGAACCGCCGATTTCATGACCCCGGAAAATTCCTGCCCGGTGGGGTATACCATCGTCACGTGCGACCCTTCGTGCAATCCGGGAATCAGCCCTGGAAACCTCGGCTTTCAGGGCGTGTGGGCTGAACCGGACGGCAACGAGGCCGCGGTGTGGATGCGAAAGCTTGTTGAAGACCGGGAACTCCGCCGGCGCATCGGCGAGCAGGCCAGGATTTCAATGGAACAACGCAGGAAACAGGCGCGGGAAGGCGCTGTGTTCAAAATGATCGACACAATCCATTCATACTACTGCTCGGGAATCTATGCACCGGCCGAGTGAGCAGGGGTAACGGAGCGCCCGGCCCATTGCTACAGTGGCGCAAAGGAAAACACCTTCTCCTCGGCGGATTGCGATACTCGATGTAAAATTACCGCATGTGCCAGAGATTTTCAGCGGAAAAACCGTTGGTGCCTGCATACCCGCAGTTCCGTTGAGCTACCAATGCCTTTGTGCCTGAAAAAATGTTGAAAGCCACCTGCCGGCTTCCTACAAACCTGCATCCTTGAAAAAATGGTGCGCACCGCAGACCCGTATGCCCTCTTTGGTGACGAGGTCGGCATCGGCCGAAAGCACCAGTTGCACGGCTTTCACCTGTGGAAATTTCCCTTTGAAGTAGCGCAGCGGCAACGAGGGCTTTTTCTCGCTGAGTTTGCATTCGATCGCATAGAGCGGAGCATCGCGGTCGCAGATCACGAAATCGACCTCCCGTTTGTCGGTGTCCCTGAAATAGCGCAGGTTCCATTCCAGCCCTTCGACGTCCTGTTGATAATTGCACCAGGCCAGGAGATTGCATGCGACAAGATTTTCAAAACGTGCCGCCCGGTCGTCGACCGTCGTCCAGTCGAAATGATAGTGTTTCGCCTCCTTCTTGACGGCCCTGATGCGCGGAGAGCCGAACGGATAGATGCGGAAAATCAGATAAAGATTCTCAAGCAACTGTACCCATCGGCTCACGGTGCGGTGGGACACTTCCAGATCCTCGCGCAATCCATTGAGTGAGAGTGGTGAACCGACCAGCTCAGGCATGCGCATGACAAGACGCTCGACCAGTGCGATATCCATCACCCGCTCCAGACCCGCCAGGTCCTCCTGAAGCACTCTGCTGCGGTACTCTCTGCTCCAGCGTCTGGTCTCCTGCTCCGACGCCGCCAGAAACGGTTCGGGAAAACCGCCGTAGCGCATCATCGCCTCGACCTCATCGATGGTCGAGACGCCGGTTTCCCGAAGCGTCAGCGGACAGAGCCTGAAAAAATGGTACCGTCCCTGCAGCGAATCCCCGCCTCTGCGGTAATGATCGAGCCGGGCGCTGCCGGTCACCATGATCCGCAGCTCGTCGTTACGCAGATCGAACAGCCCTTTTAGCAGTTGCCGCCATCGGGAGTATTTGTGTATTTCGTCAAGTATCAGCGGGCCGCTTCCGGCGGGAAAATGCTCGTTGATTATCCGCTCACGATGTGCGGTCACATCCCAGTTCAGGTAACGGTCGGTTGCTGAAACCGAAGCAATGGAAAAGAGATGCAGTGCCAGAGACGTCTTTCCGGTCTGCCGCGGCCCGGCAAGAAACACCATTTTCCTTTCAACATCTTTCCGGATCTGGTCTTCAATGCTACGTTTTATATATGTCGACATTTTAACCTACACTCAAAAAAAAACATGAGTATTTTTAACCATATTTAAATTAACTCATTTCAATTTGGTCGTCAACTGAAAAGGCAATTCGGTAAAATGCAACCCTACCCCCCTCAAATCCTCGATCCCACCTCCCGGTAGTGTTGCTCTCGCGCCTTTTGCGGCAGAGAGGTGCGATAGTTACCAGACGAATTTTTTGTCCCCTGAGGAGTTGCCGGATAAACTTG
>JAFGNB010000382.1 GCA_016927235.1 Chitinispirillaceae bacterium | reverse complement strand
CCAACGACATCAGTCTCAACAGGGGGTGTTCATGGTTTACGGTTGACGGTGTGTGGACTATTTTCGATTATCAGTCATGGAGCAGGGGGCCGTATACCGCTTCGGGCGATATGGATATTTTTCGTATTCCCAAGTATCCCCCCTATGCCCCTCAGAGCGCCCCGGCCGGCGGGCTGGTGAAAGAGTTGTCGCCCTTATGGGATGAGGTCTCTCCGGCGAGCGCCTCCTCGAAAGTTAAGGTCGTCATCGATACGGCGGACCTCACGTTCGCTGCCGACGGCTCGGACATCGCCATCGTCTACGCGTCGATTCTTGACAACAGCAGCCAGGTGATCCCCACCGCCACAAACAGCGTGACGTTCTCGGTTTCGGGGCCGGGTACGCTTGTCGGGACCAATCCGGTGGCTGCTGTCGCAGGCATCGCCAGCATACTTTTGCGGGCGGGAACAACGGGCGGCCAGATCACCGTTTCCGCCTCGGCTTCAGGGGGAGGCACCGGCAGCGCTAGCGTGACCTCGCATACGGCGACTGCGGTGACGTGGAACATCGATCAGTTCGCGCCTTCGCGGTCCGCGGTGCTGCCCGTCATGTATGCGATACACCGCATTGGCGGCGTGCTTTCCGTCAGGATAGTGTGCGGCGGCGCACACGACGCGTACTCTCCGACATTCACCCTCTGTAACGCCCAGGGAAGGGTCGTCGGCCGGTGGAGTCTGACCGCACACAGCACAACAATAGACGTCACCGCGCTGTCGCACGGGCTCTACTTCGGGCAGGTAAGCGGCACCGCCGGGAGGTTCATACAGAAGATAGTATGGTAGAGGGATCAGCCGCTTCTTGAAGCGCCGTGCGGTAACTACAGAGCCCCCTCCCGCAACGAAATTAACCGAGGGATCCAGCCCTATTTCACGGCGTTGATTGTTACGATAGAGATGCCTGATGAGCGGTCCCGCGGCGCAAAAGAAACCGTTTGCGCGTCGGTGATTGCTTTATCAACAGGCCTGCCCGCAAGGTCGTAGACCGCCGGGGAAAGGCGGCGCTCGCGCACAGCAGTATGCCCGCCCTCGTAATTAACAAAAGGTAGGAACGCCGCATACTGACGGTTAGAACTGCGCAAACAGTTTCATCATCCACCACCAGTGGTCGGGTTTACTGAGCGCCTCTTCATAGTCGAACGACTCATCAACAAGCGTCTCGTTGCGTATATGGTCGCGGGCGAACTGAACGACCAGACCGAGATGCTCACGGAAAAACGTCTTCTTTAGATATATCGACCATTTGTAATTATCGGCGGTATAATCGACGGATGCGCGCGACGAATAATCGGGAACGGCATAGCTCCTCTTCGGCCCCGGCCCGAGCCGGTTTTTATAGCTGTTAGGATAGGTTGCCCCGTACCACTCCAGTTCAACTGCACATACGTCAAGGATTCCGAACATCGGCAGGTTGATGCCGCCGACGATCACCACTTTGTTTATAAGCGTATCGTATCCCCAAGCATTCTTTCCCGGTGTTGTAGCACCTAACATGTTGGCCGAATCGTTGCGCGGATAATTTTTCAGACCGAGTATCAACGCCTCTCCATAGATCTTCAGGTCTTCGCGTCCGAAAAGATTCTTCGGCATGCCGTCTACCAGGAACAGAAAACGTTTCGGGTCGATGCAGGCCCTGCCCATGAGCTTTACGCCCCTGAACGTATAATACCCGGTATCCCCGTCGGCGGTGATGAAGCGGTTATTTAGTTCATTTTCCTGGGTTGTCACCCTTTCGTCAACCGATACCAGATTAGCGAAAGAAACTCCCGCGCCAAAATCGGCGAAGCCCTTCAGGTCTACGCTTGCGAGATATGAGACGCTTCCGTCAAAGAATGGAGGGATTGCCGTTTCGATGGAATAAATCAGGTCCTGATGCAGCATGCCGAAAAGGTCGCTGCTGATTTTGAACCCGGTGAGACGCGCGTAGGCAAGGTCAAATTTATTTTCCAGATAGGCGGGATAGGTCCCGCTGCGGAACAGATACTCCCCGAGGTTGCGCGCTTGCCGATTATACTTGTAGGGAAACAGTCCCGCGGTCAACGAGAGACCGGGTGTTTCAATGTCGCCGAAGAGGTATGACGCGTTCGCATCGGAGATGATGAAACCGCTGTTCTGACGGTGAACATACGTCGCCTGACCCGTTCCGCGCTGCTTCGGAACGTTAAACCACATTCTTCCTTCAGTTCCCATGGTTATCTTGAGACGTTCTTTATACCGTGCGGCAAGGGTAAGATGCATAAAGGTGCGGTTGATCCAGGTATGATCCAGCTCTACGTCCGCATTGAAATACTTCACAAACTGACCGGATTCAACCCACGCCTCGCCGTCGATTGAAAGCTGCAGATTATTGTCGAGCGTCTTGAGCCGGATCCCGGCTGTAACATGCGAGAAGCAAACAAGGGTTGTCACGACAACTACAGCAAGACTGGTTCTTTTTTCATCTGTCATGATATACTGGTCCCTTTCTCTACTGTACAATGAGTTTCAAGTTGAATGATGAACTGCCGTTTCCGGTAAACTGTACGACATAAATTCCCGCCGGCAGCTTATGTGCGATCGTCGAAGAGGAGCTGCCGGAAACAATCCGATCGGCGATAGTGCGCCCCCGTGCGTCAACCAACCTGACCCTCCAAGTGCCATCTCCAGTCACCCGCACGCGGATAGTCCTTCCGGAAAGCGTTGTGAAGACATTCGACAAACCGTGGGCGGCCTTTCTCGTGCGCACCGAGCCGATCTCTCCGCTTTTCTTGTTCAGAACGATACCGCTTCCCGTATATGTTATCGATTTATTGACATCCGTCGTCACCGAACCTCCGGTTCCGTGGTTCTCGGACACCCAGACGACATTGAAAGTACGCGTTTCCAACATACCGGGGAACTCACCCGCCCTGGTTCCAATGGTCAGGTTGCCGCCTGCATCGTCCCATGAGATTAGAATGGTGGCATACACCCCTTTTTCATAATCATACCCGTCGCCTTCATCCTCATAGAGGGTGAACCTTCCGTCAGCGCCTGTGTATACCCGCAGCTCGATCGGGTCTGCCGCCGTATCGGCATAGGTGATCTCAGGTCCCATGGGCAGAATGGAGCCCGCACGGATGAATATCGGCATTTTGTCGAGCGGAGCATCGGTGGTGATAACTTTATTCCCATCGTGCCTGTTTCCCTCCCAGAAATCATACCAGGATCCTTCGGGAAGATAGACCTGCCTGCTGGTCGCCGTTACCGAACTGGTGACCGGGCAGATGAGCATCGCCGGTCCGAACATGAATTCATTGTTGATGTCCCTGACCTGCAGGTCATTCCTAAAATCGAAGGGGAGGGCGCGCATCATCATATAGCCATCGCTCGTCGTTTTCCAGGCGAGTGAATAGACATAGGGAAACAACCGGTAACGGAGTTTGAGATATTTTACCATGTTGTCCTCAACACTAGCCTGATCGTCAAGCCATAGCTCGGTGTTTCGTGTTCCGTGAATCCTGAACACCGGATTGAATGCGCCGAACTGAAACCAGCGCGCCACCACTTCGGGAGTCACCCTCCCGGTAAATCCGCCGATATCGGTACAGTAAAGCGGGAGTCCCGTCATGCATACGTTAAGACCCGCCGGGATCTGCTTGGTATAGGTGACAAAATCGGTTTCAATATCACCCGTCCAGTAAGCCGCGGCGAACCGCTGTGAACCCGCACAATAGGCTCTGGTAAGATTGACCACCCTTTTCCTGCCCTCATGAGCCTCACGATATCCGTCATGGAGTGTGCGGCTGTGCAGCACGGGAAACATGTTTTCAACCTTGGCCGCTGGGCCCACCGCCGTTGTCGCCGTCGCCCACGTTGTATGCCATTCAGGTTCGGTGGCATCGGGCCAGAACGCATCGACACCCTTTGATACGAGGCTGTCGTTGATGAATTTCCAGTAATAGAACGATGCGCTATCGTTGAATGCGTCGTAGGTGGTGCCGAGATAATCCTGGGTATTAAGGAGATACCCCCTTTCATTCATAAATGAATAATTTTCTCCCGATGTAGCGGCAAATGACGGCCAGATCGAGATGGTAAAATGGCAATTGAGGGAGTCTTTCAGGGTTTTTATCATCCCCGCCGGATCAGGGTAGCGCGAAGCGTCGAAACACTGGCACCCGTTACCACCCGCCGGATAGTACTGCCAATCCTGCACGACATTATCGATCGGATACGCCTTTTCACGAAAGGTCCTGACCGCATTCATCAGATCGCTTTGCGTTGAATAGTAGTTCTTGCACTGCCAAAAACCGTAAGCCCATTTAGGCCACATGGGTACGGAACCGGTGATGGTATGAAATGAAGAGATAACCTGATCGAAATCCGGGCCGTACATGAAATAATAGTCTATAGCATCGTTGGTGGCCCAGTTGCACCAGAGTGTTAGGGGCGGAGAAACCTTTACCTGTGAATACACATTCCAGAATACGCCAAATCCCCTTGTAGATAGAAATATAGGAGAGGCATTCATTTGATTGAGCTGTATCAGATCCAGTGTTGCCCCTTTCTGGTTCAACTTTCCATCCTGAAACTGTCCGAAACCGTAAATTCCTTCGTCATCAGTTGTGTTGAATTTAATGGTTCCTTCATACGCTGTATGCGTTCCAACGGACTTTTGCGTCAACTTCTTGGCCTCGGTCTCACGCAGGATAAGCGTACCGTCAACGTAAAAGGAGACAGCGCCATCGGTTTTTGATATCTCAACCTTTACGGTCCTGGTTTCCACAGTGATGGCCGATTCATCCTCATTAACGGTAAAACTTTCCTGATCCCATTTTTTTTTCACAACGATATAGCCTTCAGGCTCCGGAATGTTTTCATTGAGGGTATACACCACCCTGATAATTTTGTCCGTACAGACCTGCACCTTCATTTTCGCTTCGTTCGACATGGTGAAAACCACGCCGTCCTCGACCTGATCGTCCGATGTTATCGTAGAGGGCAGCGCCGCAAACAGCCAGGCGGAAAGTGCCACCGTCGCCGCGGCGAGCACTCCCGCCGGAGTTTCCATTTTCAGTCCGATTCTGCGGATCTTCTTCATTCGTGCGTCTCCTTGACAATGAAAAAACGGTTATCGGGGAATGCCCGAGAGGGTTAGGCCGGGTTTAGTAAGCTTCCGGCGCCGCTCCGACTTTGATCATATACGTGCCGCCGGGCAGTTTAAAATCCTTGCGCAGCGAGAACCATTGACCCCTGATCACCGCCGTGCGCAGCAGCTTTCCCGACAGGCTGTATACCGCCACGTTGTTCGGGAGGGCCGCGTAGCGGGCGGGAAGCAGGAAACGTTCGCTTGCCGTAAGCGCGGTAAAGGAGGGAAGGTTCCGGCGGAGCTGCGCAGTTCGCCCTCCACGGCCGATTGTCCCCGCCGGACAGCCGCTTATCGGCGTGCCGGTGTAGGGAATCGAACAGTCGGGAGTTTTGGTGACAACGGTGTCGACGCCTTTTCCCGCTTCCACGAACACGACATTGAACGTTCGGTTGGACACCATTCCCGGAAACGATCCGGTTCGCTCTCCTATGGTGACGCGGCCTGTCGACTGTGAGTAGGATATCGGGATGATGGAGTAGCTCCCGCTTTCGTACCCGTATCCGTCACCCTCATCCTCGTAAAGGTTGAAACTGCCGTCGGCCCCGGGGTAAATGCGCAGTTCGATCGGGTCGGCACTCTGTTCGGCATACTGGATGTTCGGTCCCATGGGAAGGATGGCGCCCGCTCTGGCGTAGAGGGGGATACGCTGCAGCGGCGCCTCTGCGGTGACGCTCCTGCCCGCGGCGCCGTCGTTCGCCGCACCTGTCCAGAAATCGTACCAGGTCCCGGCGGGAAGATATACGCCGCGGCTGACGGCGCCTGCGGCAGTCACCGGATTGACAAGCAGCGCCGGGCCGAACATGAATTGAGTGGCGTTGTTCCGTACGTTCGGATCGTCGGGAAAATCGAACGGCAGCGCCCGCGTCATGGTATACCCTTCGCTGGTCACCTTCCACGCGAGTGAATAGATGTAGGGCATGAGACGGTACCGCAACACGCTGAATGCCGTCGCTATCGGCCGGGCCGTTGCGCTCATTTTATAGATTTCCGTTTCGCGGGATCCGTGGATGCGGAAAATGGGGAAAAAAGTGCCGGCCTGAAACCACCGTACGAGAATATCGTCGGTGAGCGTGCCCTGGAATCCGCCGATGTCGGAGCACCAGTACGGGTTGCCCGCCATGCACGAATTGATGCCTCCGGCAACCGTCGTCGCCACATTCTTCATGTCGCCGCTGCCCACATCGCCGTTCCAGTACATGGTTCCGTACCGCTGCTGGCCCGCATAGAACGACCGTGTAAGGTTGACCACCCGTTTCGAGCTCGAAACGGCGCGCTGCCGTTCGTAAATGCTCTTCGCATGCATCATCGAATAGGCGTTCGCGTACAGGTCGCTCACTCCCAGATCGGTCGTAAATCCCGTCAGGAGATTGCATTCCGGTTCGGTCGCGTCCATCCACCAGGCGTCCACGCCGTTGTCCAGACACGACGTTTTCATATACCCCCAGAACATCCTCAGTCCGGTGGTGTCGAAGGCGTCCATAAAAACGCCGGGTTCTGCGGAGGTGCCGTTACAGGTTACGGTGGTGATCAGATGATCCTTCATGGCGGTGTAATTCGCCGTTCCCTCCGAGAAGGTCGGCCAGATCGAGATGGCGAAACGGCAGTGAGCGTCGTGGAGGGTTGCGATCCATTTCGACGGATTGGCGAACTTGTCGTCCCAGGTAAACGACCCCCGTCCGGTTCCTCCCCCCGCCCACCACATCCAGTCCTGCACAATACAGTCCAGAGGAATATTCTGCGACCGGAACGTCGACACTGCGGTGGTCAGCTCATCCGCGCTCGCGTAACGGTTCTTGCACTGCCAGTAGCCGAACGTCCACTTGGGAAGCATGGGCGCCGGTCCCGTTATGTACCGATAGCCCGAAATAATAGTGTCGAATTGCGGCCCGTAAATGAAATAGTAGTCCCAGCAGTTGTTGAGAAGAAAATCGGCGGTAAAGTTGAGCGGGGGGGTTTTAACGGCGTGACAGCAGAAGTTCATCAGCACGCCGTAGCCGCTCGTGGTCATGAAAAAGGGTATGACATCCATCCAGTTCACCTGATGCATATCCACGGTGAATCCGCGGATATTGAGCTGGCCGTTTTTATCGGGAGGAATCTGGAAGCTGTCCCAGTAGGATGTTCCGTTCCAGCCGCCCGTGGCCATCGACAGGTTGCCCAGTCCGTACACCCCTTCGTTATCGGGCGAATTGAAATTGAGCACGCCGGAATATCCCGCGGCGCCGCCCTTGGTAACCGCTGTCAATGTTCTCGACGACTCGGTGCATATCGTCTTGTCGGAGGCGGAAAACGATATCAAGCCGCTTGACTTGGCCACCGTTGCCGTTACTCCGGGCGTGGTCACCACCACCGCTTCGCCGCTCTCCGTTGCATCCCATGTGCCCGGCGTGAAGGTCGATCGAGCGACGACCAGGCCCTGCGGCTGGGGAATGGCACTCCCCATGGTGTAGACCACGCGGATGATGTTCTCTCCGCACACCTGCAGTTTAAGCTGCCCATTGTTTGATAAAACGCACAGAGCGCCGTCGGACTCCTTTGAAAAGGAAGTGACGGATTCGGCGGAGGATGCGGAAAACTGAAGAGCGCCGATCACCATTGTAAAAAGGAGCAGCCTCGAAAACGGTTTTTTCATACCTTAATCGCCTTACCTATCCTTGAAAGACAATAAATTTACTCTGTTTTTAAGACCCTAGGAATATACTCAAATGAGCACTTTATGTGAGGAAAAAAAATGGCTGAAGGCTGATTTCACAACGACTTTTCCGCAACTTTTCTTATAACGCTTTCGTCCCCATCGTTGCGATGGTTCGTCCCGCTGGGCGGGATCGGCGGCGGAAAGATACGGAATATCCGTCCGGTTGCGACAGGTCCGGCGGATGCAAATCCCGTCCAGCACCAGCCGTAAAACTGTATTCTGAATTCAGTCGTCCGAAGAAAAAAACAAACCGTTTCGTGCGTGCCCCCTGTAAATGATTCATGCCCGGCACTTCCGGTGCCCGGGGGCTACGCGGGACAGAGGCCTTTAGCTCACTATTCAGGTATGTCTAATGCATAATTTTCTTCATAGTCCCGGTTCATTCTTACACATTACCTGTTCCTACTTCGGTACGATGAACGTTCCTGTGGTTTTTGCTTGCCGCCTCACCCCCGCCATTATTTGCCGGCTTCGACCCCTCTCCACTCGTGGAGAGGGGTCGAAGAAAGGACGGAAAAGAAAAGGGTGAGGGGGAGGCGTCCCGACGGAATTAAAAT